>JBKGZM010000131.1:0-2529 GCA_046545575.1 Dehalococcoidia bacterium | reverse complement strand
CCAGCAGAATCTCAAGAATTTCTTTCGCTTGAGAAGAGCCATGATGAAAGCCAACAGCGGAGAAGAGCCTGTCAGCCTTGTCCGAGAGAGCGACGAACTCTGGAGTCCTGAGAACGTAAACCGACTCGCTGCTCTTTTGTACCAACGGTTCAAGGGAGACTAATGGGAGACCTCTGGGCACGGAGGTGCCGCTCAGAACTGCTCAACCGCCTGAGGACGCAACCTCTGGCACGCTGGAAATCACAAATGTCCATTTTGTTTCATGGATATCCAAAAGATCCTCGGTGTTGTTGCCTCATTTTGATATTTCAAGCAACCGCATGCCTGAATAAACACAACGCGTAACCACCGAGCTGGGAACCTTTACGTCTACCCGTTTCGGCGTCGGCAGTTCTGGCCTACTCACTCGTGCTGAGCGACTCCTCCAGGATAAACCGTTGGTCCAGAAAGCCTTTACACCAGAAATACTGCCATGCTAATATATGCATAGTTGCAGAAATGTGCATATATAGAAGGAGGCTCTCATGAGAGAGCTTACAAAGACCTTCAAAGTCCTTTCCGATGAGTCAAGACTCAGGGTGCTAAACCTTCTCCTGGAGAGGGAGTGCTGCGTCTGCGAGATAATGCAGGTCATGGACATATCTCAGTCCAAGGCCTCGCGCATCCTGAGCGCCCTGTACGATGCCAATCTCCTCAAACTGAGAAGGGATGGCCGCTGGGCCCTTTACTCCATTGACAGAGACGGGATGAATGAGTACATGAATGACATCCTGTCAGGAGTAGCCAGGGCACTTGATGGCAATCCCGTGGCGGTACAGGACCGCGAAAAGCTCAAAAGAACCGAGCGGGTCGGGCCTCACTGTGTAAGGGGAATGTGCGAGGAGACGCTGCCGGGCGAGGTTTCGTGATCGTAAATGTTCGGATAGGATAGTGATCTTTTATGGAAATACTGACACAATTACTTCAAGGCGGCTGGAATGCGGTGCTTGAGTATTTATCGGCACACGTGCTAACATGCCTCGTTCCGGCCTTCTTTATCGCTGGCGCGCTGGCCGTCTTTATCTCACAGGCCGCCGTCCTCAAGTATTTCGGACCTCGAGCGCCCAGGTTCCTCTCTTACAGCATTGCCTCCGTGTCAGGCACTATCCTGGCAGTCTGCTCCTGTACAGTGCTTCCTTTATTCGGGGGCATCTATAAGAGAGGCGCAGGTATCGGCCCCGCTGTGGCCTTTCTGTTCTCAGGCCCGGCCATCAATGTGCTTGCCATTGTCTATACGGCGCGCATCCTCGGGTTTGACCTTGGTCTGGCCAGGGCCATCGGCGCGATTATCTTTGCAGCTGGCATTGGCCTGATTGTGAGCCTCATCTATCGTAAACAGGAAGCAAAAAAGAGTTCAGAGGCATTCGATGCGTTAATGGTCGATCCTAACGCCAAGAAATGGTGGCAGCAAATTATTTTCTTCGGCGTGATGGTGGGGATACTGGTTTTTGCCGCCTCCAAAAACTGGATTGCGACCAGCATCCTTCTGGCAGCGCTGTTCGTATTCCTCTGGCGCTGGTTCACTTGGGGAGAAATCGGCATGTGGATGAAGGAAACACTGCTCTTCGTCCGTCTCATTGCGCCCTGGTTGCTTGTGGGGGTCTTCGCCGCAGGCATCATCACGACTTTTGTCCCCCGGGAAGTGGTGGCGCACTGGGTCGGCGGCAATACTCTCTTAGCCAACTTCATTGCTTCCTTCTTGGGTGCATTGATGTACTTCGCGACACTCACGGAGGTGCCCATTGTGCATTCCTTTATGAACCTCGGCATGGCCAAAGGGCCAGTGCTAACGCTCTTGCTGGCCGGTCCGGCATTGTCACTCCCCAATATGCTGGTGGTTCGAAGTATCATGGGCACCAGACGAACGCTGACTTACGTCGGGCTTGTGGTGGTCTTCGCCACTTTCACAGGTTATATATTTGGGACAATAGTTCGGTAAACAACGTTCAAACCAGGAGGTGAAAGAATGAAGATCAAGGTTCTGGGCCCTGGATGCGCCAAGTGTGAGCAGTTGGAGAAGACAACAAGAGAAGTTATCGACGATCTGGGCATTGACGCTGAAATTGAAGAGGTACAGGACGTCAAGAAGATAATGGAGTATCCGATTCTAACCACGCCCGGGTTGGTGATTGATGAGAATGTGGTCTGCTCCGGACGGGTTCCTACAAAGGAAGAGGTGAGTAACTTTATCACCGCTGCCCGGGATAAACAGGGGTGAATAACTATCGCGATCTGGATTTGTCTTTGACATGCCTCATATCCGCCGAACTATCGTTTGCATCAGCAAGTGAAGGACTGGAACATCTCACAGAGGAGGACTAAGGAAACGAGATGAGCAAACAACCGGAATCAGTAGCCAAAAAGCTTTCGGTCCTTGATCGGTTCCTTACACTGTGGATCTTCCTGGCCATGGGCTTCGGGGTAGGGCTGGGGTACTTCCCGACTTCCTGCATTTTCAGGGAATTTAGGCACGAATTCCCGAAATCAGGG
>JBKGZM010000130.1:0-2578 GCA_046545575.1 Dehalococcoidia bacterium | reverse complement strand
AATATTACTGGCTACATTATGGAAATTCTACAGGCACGGATTAGCTTCAAAACAGCGGGGGAACTTTAGACTAATAAGCAAAATTCCGCTGAAGATGTAGATTGCGGTGGAATAGTGATGGATGCGCCTTAACAATGGAGTAAGCGAACCAAAGGCGGCTCCTATCACCAGGAAAGGCAGTCCCAGGCCAAGAGAATAGGCAGCCAGCAGATAGGCACCCTCCCATGCTGTCCCCGAACCCAGGGCAAGAGCAAGAATGCCTCCCAGTATGGGTCCCACACAGGGTGTCCAGGCCAAAGTAAATACACCCCCTGTGAGGAAGGAGCGAAGGTAACTGATAGAGACTCCTTTGGAAGGAGAGAGACGTTTCTCGAAATTCAACCAGGGTACTTTCAGCCCCGCCAGCAGAAACAGCCCGAAGACTACAAGCAAGCTGCCAGCTACCTTGTCAAGTACTGCCAAGTAGGGGCTGAGAGCAGATCCCACGATCCCGGTGCCGGCGCCAAAGAGCGTGAAAACTATGGAGAAGGCAAGCACAAAACTGAGGGCATGAAAAAATACAGACAGATGAAATCTCTGGTCACTTGGCTCAAATATTACTGGCCCAACCAGGCTAGCGAGATATACTGGTACTAAAGGTAGCACACAGGGTGACAGGAAAGACAAAACTCCCCCACCAAAGGCGACTGCAATCGATATATTGCCCATACTCTGATTTACACTACCAAAAAATTGCCCCCGTAGCAAATTTACGTTCCCTCATTGTTAGCCCTCTCCTCAGCGACGGCGACACTTTACCGTCATGATTTCAACACAGGATGCATTCTTGCTTGGGGACAACGCTACACTGGCTCAACCAAAAGACAAAACGTTAGGCGTCCAATGCCGAAGAAGACTGGCTCCTGTACGCGCATGGTCTTTTTTCTGCAGCTCATCCTCTCCAGCATTTAAAACAATCGCGTTGCCGATCTTTCCTGTCCAGGCTGACGGCATATCTCGTCGTCAAGTCTGTCTTTACCAAAATTCTCCGAGAATCTGGCAGGTAGTAGCTTTAGGCTCTGCCAAGCGAATTCGGGGGGACATAGGTGTAAGAATGCGGACTACAGATACCCCGCAACTTGCTGTGGGGAGAATCATTATGATACCACCATCTCCGCTTTGTCCTCTTGCCATGGTTATTTCATTGAGCGCCAAATCCGCCATCGCCCCCAAACTACAATCGGATTCCAGCTCCAGGGAGTGAACAACCACCTCCGCAAACCTCGGCGCCTCATGATCTTGCTTAAACTCATAATCCCAGCCTCCCTTTCACATTTGGCAGTTTCAAAGCTCGGATCATTGTTGGGAAGACGCTAGACCTCCTGGATATGTCGGTTGTATCCGAGCGCCCACACACGTTTCTGGGCCAAAAACCTCCGCCAGCTTGCTGCAACATCGCCGAACCGATTCTGTTCACTTCTCCAACTGGACCGATGGCAATCTTTGCGAACCTTTCTAATGCCGCCACATTCCTACAGATGACCTTCTTGAGCGATAAAAGGTCCCACCAGCAGAGGCGCTGAGTTGCCGATCTCCTCCTCTACAGACCATGCTCTGTCCCTGTAATCGATATAGAGGGAACCTGCTTTATTTTGGGCTGTTTGGGCTTGATTTAACCCCTACTGGTTGTCTTGATCTCCCTGGTCACGTTTGTTTCTGTCCAGACCTTCAAGGTCAAGCTTTCCCACAACGTCCTGAAAGGCTGAGAGGTTCCGCGGCTCCTGTTGTGATCCTGCGCTCTGCTCTCCTTCACCTTGCGGTATGGGATTGCCTGTTTCGGGGTCAATTAGTATGCCTGCCTGATTCAGCACAGATTCCTCGGCATAAACAGGAACGTTAGCTCGAACGGCCAGTGCTATGGCATCGCTGGGCCGTGAGTCCACGTCCAGTTGCTGCCCGTCAGCAAGAACGACCAACCTAGCATAGAATGTGTCCTCCTGAAGATCGCTGACCACTATGGAGTCCAGTGAACCCCCCAGGCTGTCCATAACGGAAATCAACAGGTCATGAGTGAGTGGCCTTGGTGGTTTGACGCCTTGCAGTTCCATGGCTATTGCACTGGCTTCTGGTGGCCCAATCCAGATGGGCAGGTAGCGGTCGCTCTCATTCTCTTGGAGGACCGCAACATACTGATTAGTCGCGCTGTCTACTCTCAGGCTGTCGATACTCATCTCCAACATATCCCACCCCCATAATGTAGTCAGGTGGTTGGTATTTTAGTCCAACTTGCCCTAACTGTCAACCATTGTGGAGCTTGGGATTTCGAAGTGATTCGGGGGGTGAAGCCTTTAAATCATAACCAATTTACCGCTGGTTGACAAAATCGTGCCTAAAATAGGGTCCTCATCGATTTATGTTCCTACAACTTCTATATCTGAGCCGTTTTGCTGTGAAGGGCTTTACCAGTAACCTTGGCCCTGTCATTGGCAAGAGATACCGTCCCCGAGACACTCTTCAATCGGGGCAAAAGGGAGCCTATGGGAGCAAGTTCAGAACTCAGGACATAGCGCCTGTGGAGCTGAAGGGTATAGTGTGCACC
>JBKGZM010000129.1:0-2629 GCA_046545575.1 Dehalococcoidia bacterium | reverse complement strand
TCAACTTTCGAGGGGCTAATGAAGGTAGAGAATTGAAGTCTGTCTGGAAGATCCGAGCCAGGCCATCAAAATCATGATGGGCACGCCGAGCCATCGGATGGCAATGAATATCCATTCCAGCCGTTTCATCTCCTGAAGATATTCTTCCAGGAACTCCGGCGGTGCCTGGATAAAGGGACTGCTCAGGTGTTTCAGTTTCACATGGACTCCTTGAATAGTGTCTTTTCTTCCGATTATAAATGCAATTCAACGCTTTTCAATACCCTTAGATCTGGAAAATTTAGGACCTAGGTCCCAAGACAAGAGGGGATGAAATGTGGTAGAAAATGCATAGACTGATCGACCGAAGGGGGTGATACATATGAGAGTGTGAAATTTGAGGAAGGGTGGGGTGGTAAGAAATTCAAAAATAATTCTAAAAGGAGGAAGAGGTGAAAAAGAAGCTTATAATAACGGTTGTGTGCTTAGCTGTAGTGGGAATTCTAGCAGGAGCAGTGATCGCGCTGACTGATACGCCGGATGTCAAGGGAGAAGAAATTCCTGTGCCACCCAAGAAACCGCATGCGGTAAATAAGACTGGTCCATCTGTAGAGGTCCCCCACCTAACTCAAGAGGAAAAAGACACAGTAAAGGATGCGGCACTTAATGACCCACGCGTTCGGGAAGTGCTGGATGGAAGGGAGTTCAGCATTAAGAGCTTTGCACCTGTAACTCGGAAAGGGAGCCTGGAGAAGACCGCTGGGAGTTTATTGCTCAGGATCGATAACCCCTTTTTCATTGAGTATGATTGGCCCAGGGTGTATTACGAAGGAGAAGACGGGCAACGTCGTCTCAAAGAAACCATACTCCATGAGGCCGTGGTACTCGACCACCTGGATATAAAGGTGAATTTGCAGACCCGGGAGGTAGTAGAAATATTACCTCTAAACCTTCACCATCTAGAACTTGCCGATCAGTATCCAGAATCTGTTGAGCGTTCAAATGCGGAGAGGAGGTAAAGGAAGATGCTACGAAAGGTTGTTCCTATCGTTCTGGGTATAGGGTTACTAACTGCGGCTTTGGCACCTGCAGTGTCGGCATGGACAGCTTCAAATCTTACGACTCTATGCGTAGAAGAAGACCGGTTCAAGAATTACGACTACGAAGATACAAGTGATCCTAGTGATAACGAAAACTGCGATTGGCCAGTAACTATGGTGTTTTGGAATGATGCTGACGTAGAGAGGGTCAAGAGCCACTATAGCAACCAAGGCTGGACCAATCCTCTTCACAGCCCAATGTCGGGAAGGCTTGATGACGGAGATGGGGATGGTTGGGAATGGGTTAGTGATGAGGGAGTCAAAACATGGGGCAACGTTATGACGTGTCATATGAGAGTTTATGCCCCTGAATCCGAGGATGAGGATGGAGTTTATCAAATGTACAATGATGCGTGGGGATACTATGTCCTTGGGACAACCCACTACGACAGGAATGAATACGACCCGTGGTATGCCGAATATGGCTGGAGTGAAGATGCCGAGGCCGAGGCATGCGATGATGCCAATCCGTGGCCAGTATTTAGAAACTGGACCGATTTCTGTAATCAAGAGGATGAAAGGTGGGAAGAAGAGCACTTCTGGCAAAGCAGCGGGGAAGCATCCTCCGTAAAGGTCCCAGTTGATTGAGTGGGTAGTTAGAGCCACTCTGCCAGGCAGTAGAGAAAGTTGTGCCGTTGCTATTAGTAACCTGCCGAAGCACGTTCATCAAGGCTGGCGGATGATTGGGCATGACCCAATGATCCGCCAGCAGCTCTGAGGGAGGAAGAGCTATGAAACACTTACAAATCATATCTTTTTTGTTGGTGATAACCCTGGTACTGACGTCATGTTCCTGTTTCCCGAATATTGTCAAAGAGGGACCACAGCTCATAGACTCCACCGGTTTTTGGAATTTGGGGGATCTGGGATATTCAGACGTAATCTTCTCAGGTACAAAAGAGGAGGAAGCTCACTCCATCAACTATGCTTTGCCAGAAGGAGCCGCTCAAGGCCCTGACACCTGGTATGTTCTACATCTGAACTTCGATATTGAGTTCAGCCCTGACACTGAAGAAGGCGTATGCTACGTCGGCGCCGGCACAAATGGATATGCCTGTGCAAAGATCAGGTTCGAGGTGAAAAAGAAGAAGGATGCCGTAACCGTTGATTGGAGCCACACAGGGCTGCGTGAAAGTGTTAGCCGTTCTACTGATTCTTTGGATATACATGTTCCTTTCAAAAACTACCTTCGAACCGCAGGCGTTAGGGCTGACTCTAATACCCTGACCTTTACGATGAGGAAATACGGAAATGTCAAAGTAAAAAGGCTCTGCATCCTCAAAAGCTCAGGGATAGAATATACCTCCGTTTCTCCGCCAGAGCTTAGCACAGGCCCAGTCGGTACTGTCAGCTCCTGGCCTTTTACATTGCCAGTGAGCGCATCGATTGTCTTTGGTATACTGGGATCGGTTTCCATTGGCTTCGGGCTCTGGCAGATACTTCGTGGGCGTACTGCTAATCGCTGACATCAGCCTCGCTCACGCTATTTCCGAAAGGAAGGGAAACGGAGACCCGTGTGCCAGTTTCATCGCTTTCCAGGTCAAGCTTGC
>JBKGZM010000128.1:0-2657 GCA_046545575.1 Dehalococcoidia bacterium | reverse complement strand
GTCAGGCAGATGATGGCCGACTTCTTCCCGGAGCTGGCAAATGCCGAGGTAAGGGAGCATCAGAAAGGTGAGGACACCGTCTACGAGCTAGAAAGACGTGTTGGAACAAAAGGATAGGAAGAGGGATAGCATGCACGAGCGATAGATATGGCCATAAGCAGTACCAGGCTTGCGACCTGCCGGTCTCGCTGTCGGGGAAACATGTGGTCGTGCATGCCAGGACCGTATGGCTCCTTGCCCACCTGTGGAGGAAGGCCCCGGGGAAAATGAAGAGAGTGCTCTTATGGAAGGGCGCTCTCTTCGTTTGCACCCTGCATCTTCACTCCCTTCGTCATCCGTCACGGGGCCTGGGACTGCATCATCCCGATTACTCATAGTAGAAAGTCCGCACACGGCATGTCGGGCACCATAGGGTATACCCTGCACGGCACGGCTTCTTTTCCAGCTCATGGTGGCACAGCTTTCCCCCCAGCCGGACCCGCTCCAACAGCTGTGGGTTGTCGAAGAAGCTTATCGCCCCACAGCTTGGGCAATGAGCCATGTACCCACGCTCCAGTTCAAAGACAGGGGCTTTCTCACCGCACGGGCAGTCCAGAGACACATCTGTGGGCGTCTTCTTTGTTTGCTTCTTCCTCGTCATTGGAGCCTCATGGGAATAGTTTTACCGCGGACCCCGGTGGCAGGGAAACAGCAGCATATGCGTTTTTGTCAGGCCCTGTCATGGCTAGCCCACACCAGGGGCACTTCAAGGCCGTAAGACGTGTATCTCCGGGGCGAATAATCCAGAATCTCGCTCCACACAATCGACAGTGGTGAAAGGTCACCACCTCCGCTTTCCCGAGGTAGTCCATCAGGGGCCGCAGACTCACATAGCAGTAGTAAAAGTCCACGATCTCTTTCCTGTTCGCTATCTCTTCATCTAGCTGAGATAAGAGCACCCTTCTTTGCTCCTCGTCCTTCTGCAGATTGGAGACGGACTGCTCCAAATGATGCAGCTGGTCATTTCGGGACCTGACCTTGTCATCGAGGTTGGCTAGATGCTTGGTAAGCTTGCCCTCTTGCCTGAGAGCTTCAGCCAGTCTCTTTGCAGCATCGGCGTATCCGGCAAACTCCCGTGCAATTCCCAGGACCACGTCAAGCGTGAACCCCGCTTCAGTAACCAGCGCTTTTATCCGACCGGCGATCACGGTCTCTTGTTTGGTCACACCAGCGTTCCAACGGTACTCCCCTACCTCATCATCGATCCTTGCCTTTTCCTTCTTTTCCTCTTCTCTGAGATCCGATAACTGTTTCGCCTCGTTTTCCCGCTGACTTCTGATCTCCTCCAGTTCCCGGTTGGCCTGCTCCTTTGCCTCAGCTGTCTGTTGGTATTCTTCCTTTTCTTTCCTCGATCGCTCCTCCAAGATGTCGAGTTTTCGCTGCTTAGCCTTAAGTTCTTTGTCCATCTCTTTGTTCTGTCGGACCTGCTCTTCATATTCTTCGCGGACGTCTTTGAGGGATACTCCCTTTTCCTCCTCCAGCTTCAGTAGTGCATTTACCGCTTTCAGAAACCCGGAATCGGCCACTCGTTTCTCAAGCTTTGCCAGTGTTTCGAGATCCTCTTCACTAAAACTCGAGTTGTAAGCCCTGGCCCCCCTGATGACTTCCAAGATTTCCTCTCTTGTGAATTCGTCGGCCATAACTACCTCCCTTCATTGATGATTCGCATAACGATGCGTATTGCTTCCTCAACGCTATGGTCTGCTCTGAGGTACGGTGTAGCGCATTTCACCACTTCCCTCGCTTCGTTAGTTGTATATGCCATACTCTCCAGTGCGCTGACCAGCCCTTCATACGTCCAGTGCTCGCTGTTGACTGGTCGAGTCCTTTCGCGCCCCATCGACTGCAAGCCTAGCAGTGCCCCCACAGCTAGCGGTGCCACGCTCCGACCTTGTGTGCCAAATGATCTAAGCCACGTGCCCACAGACTGGCGTCTCAACGTGCTTGATAGCCGGGTAACCATTTCATCGGGGAGTTGGAGGGGCCTGGTGCCCGGTATCTCCCATGTAGTCCAGTTCCCGCCCCTGGCAAGCACGGCAAACCTCTGAAGATCGTCATCCAGCATCGCCCGCAGGAAAATGACCGGGAGAACCAATGTCTGAGATTTGCCGATGGTTCCCACCAGCGTCACCTGGTAAGAAGCGTCCCGAACCCTCACTTTCTCGTTCGCTGCAAGATACATCGTCACCTCGATCAGGATATGGGGGATTTCCCGTGTGTCGTACCCTACCCGCGGGACAGGAATGTACCAAGGTTTCCCCGACCACGTGGCATTCTTACCATATTTGCCCCTTATCGTGCTCCCGATATTCCTCTCCGCTTCAGAGTGAAGCCTGCCTGTGTCTACAAGCGGGGCCAAGAGCTGGGCGACAGACAGGGACATATCTGATGCACCGGCCTCACGGTAGGCCACACGAGCAGCTTCCTCGAAGTCCCTGATCTGCTTGCCTGTCAATATTCTCATGTCTGCCTCCTTGGTAAGCACCCATCTTGTCTCTCATCAAACTATGTTGACCCGCCGGCGGATTGTTCGTTGGCGCACGTTGTGGCTATCGCGCTCAGTTCCGCCAGATGATGAGTGAGCATAGTCGCTACAACCTCTGGGGTCTTCAGGCTGT
>JBKGZM010000127.1:0-2700 GCA_046545575.1 Dehalococcoidia bacterium | reverse complement strand
CATCCGTGCCGTCGTCAGGAGAAATGTCTGTCAGATAGTTATAGCCGCCGCCACCTCCGCCATCCTGGTCAATAGAATAAGGATACAAAACCTCGACTATATCAAAGCCTTGTGGTCCCCGTACTTCAACTACCTGCAGATCTAAAGCCATTACTAATCCTCGCTAACCTCAACCTCTGTAAGGTCAGAAATCTCTACAACGGCTGGATGCTCAGGCGGAAAGGCCTCAACAAAATGAACAGAGTTGCCAGGAGCCGTAACCTCCACAGTGCTTAGGTCGATACAAGAGGAAACCTCAGTCAGGGATAGATCCTCATTATCAACAACCTCTATCTTGTAGGGAGACAACATTAGCTTATACCCTCAGAAGTAGACACAGGCTTGAACGTGAAAGGGGAGGCCCGGAAAAAGACCGTGACCACACCATCAGGGTCCGTAACCCTCAAGTCCCATACAGCACGCCTATCCTTAGAAATCTCGGCCATATCCTCAGTCTCTTCCGGGGTGAGAGTTAGCTTAATCATATCCTCAGACTCATCTATCTCCAAAGTCGAGCCAAACTCATTCTCCTCGTCCGAGTTCACCAAGACGATGGCGTTCTCCTTCCCAGGCTTTTCCCTGATATGCACCTGGGCAGAGTACCCAGCTAATGGCAGCACATTGTCATCGCTATCCTTAAACCTGAACCCACGCTTAAACGTAGTGTTCACAGTCATAGCCATAGGGTACTGCAGCTCTGTTATATCAGTCATAAATCACTACCCCTCGGACTTCTTAGCGAAATCCCTTAGTTGCTTCTCAGACATTGATTTATACATTTGATTCGCAGCACCCTTGAGTTCCTTGGGAGAAATCCTGCCCCGCTTAGCAGCCAGGGCCTGGGCCGCAGCCTTACGCTGCTCGTCACTTTGTGCTGGCATAGTCCACCCACATGCTCATCAACAGTGATCACCACTGCGGTCGAATTGATTCAAAAAATGTTCACACATCCATGCAGCAAAGCGGCCCCGCCAGGAGTCAGTCTTGTTCCACCGCTTGAGCCTGGGGCTTAACAAAAACTCACCCTTGTCGTACCGGGGCGGCTCCAAGAGGGGGACCGACATGAAGATATTGATCAGAAAGTCCAAGGCGATCATAACCCCGCCGACAAGATAAGCGTGCGCCTTAGCCACCGGGTATAAGTCGTCCCTGAAATGCAAAAACTGCATCGAAGCCACATAAAGTACCCAAGTTATGACAAAAGCGGCGTAAATGAGAAGCAAAGTCCAGATTATATCCATAAATCACCTACTCAGTATGTACTCATCCCTCGGCACACTCTTAATGCGCTTGTACGGGCGCTTGTCCTTCTTCTTCCGGGTATAAAACTTCCCGTCATACCCCTTGTACGTCTCCTTGACCTCCTGCTCCTCATCCTCATTCTTGCGAAGCTGGCGGTCATGCTTCCTGCGTCTAATCATAACAACCTCACTGCAGTGGAATCCCTTCCACCTCATGCACATTGATCGGCTCATAGCCGTCCGTCGGCAGAGCCTGAGTCATAATCTCCTCCCAATCATCCTCGCACGAGAACTCCGACGTAGCACGCTGATCCTCCAGCGACTCCTCCTTAGTGATCCCGGCAGATGGCCGGGCCATCACCGTATAACGAACCATATCACACCCGTGATCGGGCACGCCTGATGTGTTAGTGACTAACACCTTATTTGCATAGAACAGATGCGCCTGTTCAACTCGAAGACTGTAAACCTTCTGTTTGCCTTTGCCTTCGCAGTTCCCAACCACATTTATACCCACAGGTGCTTCCCGACTTGCCTCCTGGCTTGTCTCTGCGATAGTAGGTCCTGCCACATATGGGGCACACATGTTCAAAGACCTTCCGTCGAGATTTGCCTCTTTCCTTTGACTTTTCTTTTTTATGGGCTGCTCCGCACTGATGACAGAACCTTGCAGTGGGATGCTTTGTTCTAACAAGCTCGCCACAATTAGCGCACGCAAATTCTCTTTCTTGAGTATTAGCATGCATTTTCTTAGCATTGCTGCGTAGCTGCCGCTTTCCTTCTTCAGATTCTCTCCATCTAACATGGGCAGAAGACTGCCCCGGAGCGTTACCGGAATCAAAGCGCTCTTGGTAATGTAGTCTAGCGTGTTCACTCTTAGAAATAAGTTCAAGATTTTCAATTGAGTTGTTAGACACATCTCCGTCAATGTGGTGGACGTGCATCCCCCTTGGTATCTCTCCTCGCTCAAACAACCAGACTGCCCTGTGCAGCAAAGTCGTTGGGATACCATGCCTCTTAGCTGTTTTGGGATGGCATTCAAAATATCTGCGCCCCCACTTTCTCCTGAACTCAACGCCTCGGTAAATAATGCTTGATTCAGACATTGCGATACCTCCAGGTGATCTGTTAATGTAATACCTGAAGGTATCATATACAGCGGAACCAGTCCATAGCCTTGAACAAAGACCTTGTGATCTCCGGTCCCTTCCAACTCGCTGCCATTGCTAAGTGTAAGCTTTCTTGTATCAGAAACGCCACTACAAAAAGAGTTCAGTACAGGACGAGGGCCTATAGGTGTCTGAACATATTCACCTGCACCAACCGTCTCTATCGGCTTTTCTGAGCCATCTGCCATCAAAATCATCGTGCCAGCAACAAAGCACTCCATATCCTCCCAGTTGTTCTCGTCCCTCTGCAT
>JBKGZM010000126.1:0-2813 GCA_046545575.1 Dehalococcoidia bacterium | reverse complement strand
CGACAGGGTGGAGGAACTGTTTCGGATGGTGGGTCTGGACCCCGGCATGAAAGACAGATTCCCTCATGAGTTCAGTGGTGGCCAGAGACAGCGAATCGGTGTAGCCCGTGCACTCGCCTGTGACCCTGCCCTTATTATCTGTGATGAGCCCATCTCTGCCCTGGATGTCTCGATTCAGGCCCAGATAATCAACCTCCTGGAGGAATTGCAGGAAGGACTGAAGGGGCTAACCTATCTTTTCATAGCCCATGATCTTTCGGTGGTCAGACACATCAGCGACCGGGTGGCGGTGATGTATCTGGGGCACATAGTGGAAGTCACCAGATCAAGAGAGCTATATGAGAACCCGCTTCATCCGTACACAAGGGCACTTCTCTCGGCTGTGCCAATAGCAGATCCCTTCGCTGAGGAAACAAGAGAGCGCATTATCCTCAAGGGAGAGGTGCCCCTTCCATCCGCGGTGCTTTATGGCGACACCTGAGTGCAGCAAGGCAGTGCCGCCTCTCCGTGAAGTCAGTGATGGGCATATGGTTGCCTGTATCAGGATGTAACTGAAGCTTAGAAGGCTGAATTTCTTTTATTTTGGTACGAAGAATTCGAGAGTCAAATGAATACTAATCATAGTGGCGGGAAATGTGTTTGGGGAAGGATATATAGATGACTATCTGACATGAATATGTACAGAGAGGTTTTTAGCAGCCTGAAAGTCAGAAGGAGGTTAAGAAATTGAGTACATGGCACAGTTATTTCAAAGAACAGGGGTGCGCACCGGATTGGCCTTATCCTATCCGCTATGACCAGGAGCAGGAAATCGATGCCGATATCCTGGTGATTGGAGGTGGCATTGCCGGTTGCTGGGCGGCCATCAGCGCTGCCAGGCAAGGGCTAAATGTGGCTCTGGTGGAAAAGGGTAATACCGTCAGGAGCGGCGCCGGGGGCCCGGGTTGCGATCACTGGTGTGATGTTCCTGCGAACCCTTTATCCAATGTGGACCCAGATGAGTGGGCAAAGCACATGGCCGATCGTGAATACTGCAACGGTATTGGCATCCAGATCCAGTGCCGGGAGGACTATGATGTTCTGCTTGAACTGGAACAAATGGGTGGCAAAATTAGAGATACCGAGGATGAATACAAAGGTGCTCGAGGCCGGGATGACAAGACCAAATTCATGATTTCACCTCGCTATACTCGAATACATAGCTATCTCCCTGTAAATGAAACAGAGGAGGAGAAAGCCAAATTCAAAAATTCGGATCATAAACTGAACAATGTGGTACTACGAGTCTGGGGAAGTACTTTTAAACCCGTATTGAAGAAGGAATGTAAGCGCTTAGGGGTTAGAATCTTCGACCGTGTGATGGTGACCAGCCTGCTGAACGAGAACGGGGTCCAGGGTGCCCGGGTAGTCGGTGCTACTGGCTTCGACAACCGGACCGGTGAATTCATGATCTTTAAATCCAAGGCTGCTATCCTCGCCACCGCTATGCCCGGGTCGATGTGGCTGATGAATACCGAATTAGGCGGGTATTCCACCATGATGTCTAGGACTATGTCCGGAGACGGCACTGCCATGGCATGGAGAGCAGGCGCTGAGCTGACCACGATGGAACGCACTGGGATCTTGCGCATTGCCACCGGATTAAAGCATAAATGGTATACCGGCGCAGGCGATGCCAGTTATGAGAATGTCCCGATCGTGGATGCCAATGGCAAAAGGGTACCGCACCCGATACAGGGTTGGGAAGACTGGGGGGCCATGGTCCCGTCCCCGGAGGTTGAGCAAGCTATCCGGGAAGGCATCCTTAAAGGCGAATATCAACTGCCGTTCTATGGCGATTTCCCGTCCATGCCGGAGGTGGAAAGAAACGCCACCTGGAAACTGATGCTGGGGGAAGAGTCTACCACCAAGATTATTACGAAAACCTTCGAAGATGCCGGTTATGACCCTAGCAGAGACTTACTCCAGAGTTACAAGTTTATTGAGGGCAACAGTCTACCGCAATGGCGAGAGGCCTTCGGAGGCGGCATATTGGTTGATTGGGACCTGAAAACAACTCTCGATGGGTTGTATGCCGCCGGGATGCAGACATTTTCTCCCGAGGACCACAGTTATTGTGCGGCCACCGGCAGGTACGCCGGCAGAAAAGCCGCGGCCTATGTTCGGGAAGTTGGCGAATCCAAAATATCCCGCGAGCAGATTGAGCTTGAGAAAGCCCGGGTTTATGCCCCGGTTAAGCGCACCAGCGGTATGGATTGGAAAGAACTGCATGCCGGCATCGCAAGGGCCATGCAATATTACTGCAGTGAATTCAAAACCGAGACTCTTCTGAGTATGGGGCTTGGCACCCTCCAGAGGATCGAAGAGGAATCGGTGCCTTTACTGTTTGCTCTGGACCCGCATAAGCTGATGCGCACAATGGAAGATCTAAGTATGTTAACCCACGCCCAAATCATTCTTCACGCTTCTCTGGCGCGCAAGGCCAGCAGCGTTCCGCTGAATTTCCAGAGGATAGACTACCCTGCTCTGGACCCACCGGAGTGGAGGAAATTTCTCACAATTAAACAGGAAAACGGCAAGGTCAAAACCGGAGAACTGCCGCTGACCTTCTGGGGAAACATGAAGGAACAGTATGAAGCCCATAATAAAGACTATACCGGTGTATATAAAGGGAAATGATAGACTGAAAATCAAGGCTACACCTGATAATTACGCTGGCTTTTGGAGGTAAACATGTCCGAGGAAAAAGTAAGTGCTATTCCTAACCCGGACGAGCCGGAACCAAAAAGCAGGCGCTTGCCTTTCCCATGTTG
>JBKGZM010000125.1:0-2814 GCA_046545575.1 Dehalococcoidia bacterium | reverse complement strand
TCTCCGAGGTAGGCCTCGGCATCGGACTTGAGTTTCTGAAGGATCATAGCCGATACCTCAGCGGGGCTATAATCCTTGTCGCCCATCTTCACCCGGGCATCGCCGTTTGGCCCTTCAATTATCTCATAGGGCAATATCTGTTTGTCGTAGTCGCTGACCTCGCTGAACCTCTTACCCATCAGCCGCTTGATGCTGAAGATCGTATTCTCGGAATTGGTAACAGCCTGGCGTTTGGCGACCTGACCTACTAGCCTCTCACCGTTTTTGCTGATGGCTACAACTGAAGGGGTAGTACGATTTCCTTCGGCGTTGGGGACTATCGTAGGCTCTCCCCCTTCCATCACTGCCACGCAGCTATTGGTCGTTCCCAAATCAATGCCTATTACTTTCGCCATTGTGTCCTCCTTGTAAATTGAGTTTTGATCCTCTCTTTAATTCTTTTTAACTTTCTCCTTTGCCCACCTTTACTTTACACGGGCGAAGGAGTCTTTCATTGAGCATGTAACCCCTTTGAAGTTCTTCGATAACTTTTCCCTCTTCACCTTCTTCCTGACATATCGCTTCATGAAAGTTGGGGTCAAACTCCTCCCCTTCTGCCTGTAGCTGGCAGAGTCCATGGTTTTCCAAAGAGGATAGCAGATTTCGGTATACCATTCTGACCCCGTCCAACCACTCTTCATCGACTGAGTGCTCGACTGCGTTGTCCAATGCTCTCTCCAGGTCATCAAGTATCGGGAGTATGTCTCTCATGAGATTCGCATTGGCGAATTTGATACTATCTGCCTTTTCCTGCTCAATGCGTTTTTTATAATTACTGAAATCAGCCTGTGTCCTTTGCCAGTTGGAGAGATACTTGTCCGCTCTCTCCTTTTCCTCCGAGAGTGCCTTTTTGAGTGACTCAACATCGTCCATCCCAGACAGAAGTTCACCCTCGTTATCTACTTGTCCTTCCTCACCCTCCACCCTTTCGGGGTCAAATTCCTTATCTTTTTCTTCCACTAATCCACCTCCACGCTGGGTTTGTGTTTATATCGGCACTATCCATACAGATTGTAAACCATCTCGCTCATTGTGTCTGAGAGAAAGCGGATAGCGGAAACGGCTCGATCATACGGCATGCGGGTAGGGCCCACGATGCCGATAGTACCGCTTGCCTGGTCGGGCACTCCGTATCGGCCCACTACCATCGAGAAATCATGCATCATGGATTCGGGGTTCTCATTCCCGATGATAACTCGCAATCTTTCATCATGAGCTATTTGTGACAGAATGGAACTAAGGATTGCTCTCCCCTCGAGTAGCTCCATGAGCATTCTTGTTTTATCGCTTCTCACGAACTCGGGCTGGCTCAGGATCTCCGAAATACCTACAAAATACGGCTGTTTCAGAGCGTAGTCCTTGTCCTCTGTCATCATATTGAGTATGACGTTTAATATCATATCTTCAAGAGAGGTAAGCACCTGTTTTCTGGCCTTTATCTCGGATATAGTGAGACCGCTGCATGTATCGGTAAGGCGTTGAGACAAAGTTTCCAGACTCTCTTGTGATACGGGTTCGTCGAAAAATATCGTCCTCTGCCGGAAATGCCTGTCCTCGAATACGAGCAGAAGAAGCGCTATGAAATCCTCGAGTGAGACAAGCCTGACAAGCTTCAGCCGGGGCTCCGCGGCCCCGGGGAAACTGACGATGGCCACACTGTGTAACATCCTCGCCAGAATGGCAGCTGTAAGTTGAATCCATTCTTCGATGTCCTTGGTAGCCTGGTAGAACTGATGCCTGATAAGCGTCTGCTCACTTGGAGGAAGTTGAGATTCCTCCACTGTTTCCACATAACTGCGATATCCCTTGGTGGATGGCACTCTGCCAGCTGAGGTATAGGGTTGCACGATATAACCCTCTCGCTCCAGTTCGCCCATCTCGTTGCGAACAGTAGCCGAGCTTACCTCCAGGTTGTATTTCCGTGCTATTATCTCAGAAGCGACCGGGGTAGCGGTCGTTATATATTCCTGAATCAGGCTATGTAGTATCTTTGTTTGCCTCTCGGTTAACATTTCCCTTTATTCCTTTTAGCACTCTAACATGGAGAGTGCTAATCCTACTATCAAATATACCACGTATCGGCGTTGCTCGTCAATATGATAGCGCTATAATGAGCCAGCTTTCAGCATTCAGATGCCGCAGCTTTTTCTGAAAGCTGTGGGCTTCAGGCCGGGGGCCGATCTCTTTAGCCTGCTTGCAATTGTCAAGGCATATTTTGTATTGCCTTGACAATTGTGTGTGGGCAGCTTTAGAATCCTTTATGTGAAGGAAGCGATCAGGGACGCACTCGGAGAGGGGGAGTATGTCTCAGGTGAGCAACTGGGGAAAGTGCTCGGTGTCTCCAGGTCCGCTGTCTGGGAATCCATAAAGCAACTGCGCCGAGAGGGCTATCACATCGATTCCTCCTCCAGAAAAGGGTATCGCCTTGTAAGGGTTCCCGACAGACTCTTTCCCCTGGAGATTGGGATGGGGTTGAAAACCCAGGTCCTGGGTCGGCGCATTGTGTATTATCCTGAGGTGAGCTGTACCCAGAACATAGCGAGACAGCTTGCCGCCGAGGGTGCAGTTGAGGGCACCGTTGTGGTTGCTGAAGAGCAATCTGGGGGGAGAGGAAGGATACAGAGGAATTGGTGGTCGCCCCCTGAAGGGATTTACCTTTCTGTGATATTGAGACCGATTGTAGAGCCTTCGCAGGCTTTGATCTTTCCCTTGATTGCCGGCGTGGCTGTGGCGGAAGCTGTTAATGAAGTGACTGGCCTCCGTACTGCTTTGAAA
>JBKGZM010000124.1:0-2908 GCA_046545575.1 Dehalococcoidia bacterium | reverse complement strand
GATAATGGGGTAATTCCGTTCATGAGTGATTATAACAGCAATTAACGATTTGTCTGATTGTTACCCCTGAACCGATTCAGCCCCATTATCCACAACGGAATGGGGCAAAGTCGAGCTATCGCTGACAACCCAATTCTTGTGATATAATACCGTCAAACCGCAGTGAGCCAAAAGCCTTTGCCCATGCCCCTAAATGTGCAGTTTCCCATTTTCGTTACAGTAAGGAGAAACCAGCTATGGCAGAGAAAAGCGGGAACGGAGCTAATCTCGGGTTTGAAAATCAGTTGTGGACCGCTGCCGACAAGCTCCGGGGACATATGGATGCCTCCGAGTACAAGAATGTGGTTCTCGGGTTGATCTTTCTGAAGTATATCTCCGATGCCTTCCAGGATAAGTACCAACAGTTGGAGGCCACCAAAGACACTGAATACACTGATCCTGAAGACCGGGATGAATACAGGGCAGCTAATATCTTCTGGGTTCCGAAGGAGGCTCGCTGGGAAAAGCTTCAAAACGCTGCAAAACAACCCGAGATTGGTAACCTCATTGATAACGCCATGGAGACTATCGAAAAGGAAAACCCGAGTCTCAAGGGAGTATTGCCCAGGGATTATTCACGTCCTGCACTGGACAAGTACCGTTTGGGTGAGCTTATCGATATCGTCAGCAAGATCGGTCTTGGCGATGACTTGTCGAGGTCAAAGGACATTCTCGGCCGGGTTTATGAATATTTCCTGGGCAAGTTTGCCGCCGCGGAGGGCAAAGGTGGCGGAGAGTTCTATACGCCCCGGTGCGTAGTTAGACTGCTGGTTCAGATGATTGAACCCTATAAAGGAAGGGTCTATGACCCATGCTGCGGTTCAGGTGGCATGTTTGTGCAGAGTGAGAAGTTTGTAGAAGAGCGTGGTGGAAGTATCGGTGATATCGCCATCTACGGGCAGGAGTCCAATTACACCACCTGGAGGCTGGCCAAAATGAACCTGGCGATCCGGGGCATTGACGCTGACCTCGGCAGTCAGCCAGCGGATAGCTTTCACAATGACCTTCACAAGGACATCCGTTCTGACTTCATCCTGGCAAATCCGCCCTTTAATATGAGCGACTGGGGAGGCGAGCGTTTGAGGGAAGACTCTCGCTGGAAATACGGCGCCCCGCCGGTGAACAATGCCAATTACGCATGGATTCAGCACTTTATCCATCATTTATCCCCGAAGGGTATTGCTGGCTTTGTTATGGCCAACGGCTCGATGTCCACCAATACCTCAAACGAGGGGGAAATCCGTAAAAACATTATCGAGGCAGACCTGGTGGACTGCATGATAGCCCTGCCAGCGCAGCTTTTTTATACCACTCAGATTCCGGCGTGTCTCTGGTTTCTGGCCAGGAACAAAAAGAACGGGAAATTCCGCGACCGGAGCGGCCAGACGCTTTTTATCGATGCGCGCAAGATGGGAACTCTCATCGACAGGGTCCACAGGGAGCTATCTGACGAAGAGATAGACAGGATCGCCGCAACCTACCACGCCTGGCGCGGTGTAGGGGCTGATGGCCATCCGCCCTACCAGGACATGCCGGGATTCTGCAAAAGTGCTACTACCGATGAGATCAGGCAAAACGACTATGTGTTAACCCCGGGCCGTTATGTTGGCGCGGCTGAAATCGAGGACGATGGAATCCCGTTTGAGGAAAAGATGGCCGAACTTTCAGCAAAGCTGTATGAGCAATTCGCCGAAGCTGACCGGCTTGAGGCCACTATCAAGAGGAATTTAGAGGTTCTCGGTTATGGCGGATAAACCGGCGAGCTTCGACTTCAGTGCACTGGTCGCTGCAATTCGGCAAGTGGACGAGAATCTGGCAGCTCAAGCCAGCCGCGCAGTCAATGTCAGCTTAACACTTCGTAACTGGTTGATCGGGGCCTATATCGCGGAATACGAACTGTCCGGAGCAGATCGGGCTTCCTATGGAGACAACCTGCTCGACGAGCTCTCCAAGGAACTGCACAGGCACAAGATAAGTAATTCGGGCCGCAGGCAATTATACAACTATCTGGCCTTCTACCGGGCTTATCCCCAGATTGTGCGGACAGTGCCCACACAAACTCGCCACTTGCTCCCAGAGACCATTGGAAGTGAAAAAGTGCGGACAGTGTCCACACAATTCAATATTGCCCCCGAGGAGCTTCTCAACAGCCTGTCCTACAGCCATTTTGAGCTACTGGTTGCCATCGATGACGAACTCAAGCGCACATTTTATGAAATCGAGTGTATGCGGGGCAACTGGTCCATCCGCGAGCTCAAGCGTCAGATTGGCAGCCTCTACTACGAACGCTCGGGGTTGTCCACGGACAAGGAGAAGTTGGCTGAACTGGTTCAAAACGGCTCCGAACAAGCTGAGCCAAAACTGCCAATCCGGGATCCATATGTTTTCGAGTTTCTGGGGATAAAACCCAAGGAGATCATGCATGAGTCAGACCTCGAAGATGCCTTGCTGGACAAGCTGCAAGATTTCCTGCTGGAGCTGGGACACGGCTTCTGCTTCGAGGCTCGCCAGAAGCGCATACTGATCGGTGATACCCACAGTTTTGTAGACCTGGTCTTCTATCACCGCATCCTCAAATGTCACGTGCTGGTAGAGCTGAAAGTCGAGTCATTCACACACGAAAACCTGGGACAGCTCAACACTTGCGTAAGCTGGTACTGGAAAAACATGATGTCAGACGGCGACAATCCGCCAGTGGGAATCCTGCTCTGCACGCAAAAGGATCAGGCCCTGGTGGAATATGCCCTGGCTGGGATGGACAACAATTTGTTTGTCTCCAAATACCAGCTCGAATTGCCCAGGAAAGAGGAAATCCAGCGGTTTCTGGAGGATAAGATGCGGGAGGTGAGTGATGGGGAATGAAGTGAAG
>JBKGZM010000123.1:0-2999 GCA_046545575.1 Dehalococcoidia bacterium | reverse complement strand
AATTCTACATTCCGTATCGACAACATTTTGTCGATGTTTAGGCGCTAAGCGCCTATCCCGTTCTACTAAGCTTGCTTTGTTACGACTATTGACCATTGGGATCTCTCCGTATCTCTATAGTATCTCAACGCTCAAACATCGGTGGCAATGCCTCTTCATAAAGTGCCTTAGTATCTCCTCATCCACAGGCAAAACCCCAGAACAGCTACAAACATGAGAAGGGCAATTGGCCCCCAGATGAACAGAGGATCATTGGTAAAGGCATCCAGCAGTGCTCCACCAACTAAGGGGCCAATTGATATAGCTAAGGTCTCACTCAATCCTAAGAAGCCCATGTAGTGCCCTCGCCGGGCCGTTGGGGATAGCTCGCCCGCTACTGAAAGTGCAGTAGGGGAAAACACGATTTCACCCAGCGTGATGATTGCAATGCTCACAAGAATCCAAGAGAAGCTCAAGGCCCAAGACAGGGCTATGTAGCCGAGGCCGTAGAGAAAGGCCCCCAGGATCAGGGCCCTGCGTTTTCCCAGGTGGTTAATTCCGCGGCTCACAGGGTATTGGAAAAAGATCACAAGCAGGCCGTTAGTGGTAAGCAGCAAACCGTACTGCGCTGTTGATATCCCAATACACTCCACGGTGAAAACGGAAAGGGTGCTGCCAAGCTGTCCCATGCCGAGAAATACCAGGAGACTCAACCCGATGAACGCTAGAAAGCCCCAATCGGTGGCAACTGCTACCATGCTACGAAGTCCCACATGATCGGTCGCTCCTTGGAAGGTTTCTCTGAAGAAAAAGAAGATGAAACAGAGTGCCAAGGCACTTATGGCTGCTGCCACAGCGAAGAGCCAGCCATAGGAGAGGAAAATTGCGAGATATCCCCCTATGGCAGGGCCGGCAGCCCAGCCGACATTCCTGCCCACGCGTAGAACTCCATAAGCCTCCGCTGAGCGACTCTTGGGAGACAGATCAGCGACAATCGCGGCGGCCATAGGACGGGATATCGATCCTGCTGCCCGTGCTGTAATGTAGGTAATCACAATAGCCCATATGGGCGCTGAGACTTGGATCAAGGCGGCCAGGACGAGGAACCAAACTGTCCTTATCCCTACAGTTCCAAGTATAACCGGCCGGCGGCCGAACTTATCCGAAAGTCCTCCACCTATGACCTGGGTGATCGCACCAGCTATTCCTGCCCCCAGAAGAACGGCCCCGATCAGCGTCATCGGCAGTTCCCTTTCTTGATATAGGTACAGTGAGAGGAAAGGGATGCAAATGGAAAAGCTCGCAGTCGTCAGTAGATCAACTGCTGTTATTATCCATATACCGCGATCAAAGCGGGCAAAAACACCTGATCGTAAAGCCTGGTTTGCCCTCCACAAGTAAGTAAGATACAAGAACAAAATCCTTTCATTAGACAGGGTGCCTTCCTTAAACGGGGTTGATTTATCATGCTGTCTGTTGAGTCTCCACCAAAACCCTGTACCACCATATTGTTATACAACTCACTTGGATTTGGCAATTTTATCTCTCTGAGCCAACTCGCGGAGCTTGTTGCTGACACCGGAGGCTACTAACATTACCGTTGCCCGCCAAGCTGTGCCTCATACTCCAAAATAGCGCGAATGCGCCGCAGAAGGGGTGGATGTGAGTAGTTCAAAAAAACATAAAAAGGGTGAGGCGTCAGGTTTGAGAGATTCCCTGCTGAGAGTTTCTTCAATGCATTTACCAAACTCTGTTGATCCGGGATAGTCGCAGCAGCGAATCGGTCAGCTTCATATTCATTCTTCCGGGACAATGCCTGGATCGCGATGGAAAGCAGCATTTCCAGTGGCGTGTAGAGCAAACTGAAGAACACTATGCCGATGTAAATGGATTGTTGCTCCATATAGAATGCTTCGTAGAGGCCCGGGCTGTCCAGAAAGATCGACAATAGAAAGAAGAGCACACCGGAGTGCATGATGCCGATTATCATCCCCCGCAGTATATGCTTCTTCTTGTGATGGCCGATTTCATGTGCAAGCACCGCTACAAGCTCCGGCACTGTGTGTCTTTCAATCAAAGTATCAAAAAGGGCGATACGCTTATTGCGGCCGAATCCGGTGAAGAAGGCGTTTGATTTGCTGGATCTCTTGGAGCCATCCATCACGTAAACGTTCTTGACGGGGAAATTAACGGAGCGCGCATAATTGAGGATAGCCTCCTTCAGTTCGCCTGATTCTAAAGGGGTGAACTTGTTGAAAAGCGGCATAATCCATGTTGGAGCTACGAATTGCATAACCAGGGAAAATACGGTAACACCGATCCAGCAATATAGCCATGCATAGCCCCCTACATATTGAAATAAGGCCAGAATGCCAGCCAGCAAGGGTGCGCCTAGCAGCACCGCAAGGCCAAGACCTTTAATGCGGTCTAATAGGAAAACGCCGGGGGTGGTTCTGTTGAAACCGAAGCGTTCTTCGATTACGAACGTGGCATAGATATTGAAGGGCAGTTTGAGTAAACTATACCCTGTTAGCAAGATGCCAATGTACAACAACCCGTTAACGATGGGGATAAATCCCCATGCCCTGACTATCTGATCAAGATAATTAAAGCCGCCAGTAAACCAGAAGGACAGCAAAACAACCAAGCCAAAGGTGCTGGTCACAAGGTCAAAACGGGTAACGGTACGGGTATACTCCTGAGAGTTGCGATATTCATCCGGCAGGTACAATCCTTCAAAAGCGTAGGGGAGTTCAGTTTTCAAGGCCTTCAGATTCAACAAATTCCCGCCCACTCCGAGGACATACTCCACTAGTAACGCAAGGAGGATTATGAAGAAGAAAGCATTCATCATTGCTCAGCCATCTGCCCCCTATTTTAGTATACGTGCTGAGACCTCTCAACAAGGAAGCTTTTGCACAAAACATCGGATTGTTAAGCGGAGCAAATGAACTTGACATCCTTAGGAATAATCAAATACCCTGATGTGGTTGGCAGACAGAAAAGCCGTCATACCCTGA
>JBKGZM010000122.1:0-3063 GCA_046545575.1 Dehalococcoidia bacterium | reverse complement strand
CTTCGAAAATACCCGGGGCACAGGCCATGTATTTTGCCCCAAAGTCACAGGAGTACTGACCTGCTTTGTCTATTATCCTCTTCCTCTGTTCATCGCTGATTTCGGTTTTCTTGATCATTTGTACCTTCCTTTGTGTTTTGTGGTGTTTCAGAATATATCGGATCATACTGTTATATCATGAAGATTCCCACCCCCTATCAAAGATTTTCTTGCTATAAATTCCACGCTCAGCCTACGTTTGTTTTACAATAGCATAGCATAGATGAACGCCAGGTTAGCTGTCAAGGCTGGTGCTCTCTTACAGTACTTCTGCTGTGATGTTACACCTGCGTCTTTGAGATGACTGTTACTCTAGCTTAAGAAGTGGTATCCTTTTTGAGGGCGGGTTCTCTCCTGATGGTGGGAGCCCCGGATCTCTCAAAGGAGGATCAACCTGAGACAAGGACATTTCTATGGCTGGATAGCTCTTACTGGGGCAACGTTCGCCTATTTCGGGGCAGCTTGCGTCTACTATTCTTACGGAGTATTCCTGCCGTTCATCTGTGATGAGACAGGCTGGTCGAGGGGGCTCGTCGGCGGGGCCCAGTCCTTATCTTATGTTATATTTTACTTTCTTAGTGTCTCAGCAGGTTTTTTCGTTGGAAGGTTTGGGTCCAGAAAGAGCATTATCCTGGGTAGTCTTCTGATGATCGTGGGGCTGGTTAGCCTTTCCCAAACCTCAGCATCCTGGCAGCTTTATGTGTTTTTTGGCTTGCTGGTTGGCGTAGGGTATGCTTTCACCTGGTTTGTTCCATGTACTACTGTAGCGATTAACTGGTTTATCAAAAAGAGGCCTTTGGCACTCAGTATCGTTATCAGCAGTGCGGGTATCGCCGGATTGGCAATAGCACCGATATTGGCCTATCTCATTTCGAGTACAACCTGGCGTATTTCATGGCTTTTCCTGGCTGCCATAATCCTTGTGTTAAATCTCGGCGTTGCTGGCACTTTTGTACGAAACAGGCCCGAAGATGTAGGCCAGCAACCTGATGGCGCAAGTGGGCAGACCTCAGAGGCAGGCTCACCGGAGATCGAGAGCAGCCAAACGGGGCAATGGAGTGTTGGTACAGCGATGCGTTCACTCCCTATATGGCAAATAGTGATCCTTTCTGTTGCGTTTATGTTTGCCTTACAGACGATGCTGGGCCACCAGGTAGCTTACCTGAAGGATATTGGTTATTCACCGACTGTGGCTGCTACTACCCTGGGATTACTTCCGGGCATGAGCATAGCAGGACGGTTTAGCTACAGCTTCCTGGCACGCAGATTCAAGCCGGAGCACATAGCGGTGGGGCTTTTGGGAGGCATGTTAGTTGCTGTACTCCTGTTTATGTTTATGAGCGCAAGCAGTTTGGTTTGCATTTATGTTTATACCGTCCTTTTCGGCTTTGGATATGGTGCCACTCTCGTGGCCAGGACAGACATGATAGCAGTATACTATGGGCGGAAGATATTTCCGCAGCTTCAAGGATGGGTTTTCCCTTTTCAAAGCGTAGCTGCACTTGGCCCCTGGGTGGCTGGAACGATTCATGACACCACAGACAGCTACCATTTGGCTTTCATTATTGTTTTGATTGTGCTAGGCGTAGGGCTTTTATCGACAGTTTTCCTTCGACCTCCAAAGTAGGATTTAGGAGTCTACTTTGTAGCTGCCGTCTTTGCTAGGTCTCGGCTCTGTATCCCGGCGGTGTTACCATAAGTACTGGCAGCCTGGAGGAGCGTAATACCCGGTCTGCTACACTGCCGATGACCCATCGACTTATGCCCGTGCGGCCATGAGTAGCCAGGGTGATGAGGTCAATTGCGTTGCCCCTGGAAAAGTCCACAATGCTGCCGGCAGCATTGTGGTCCACCAGGACCTCTTCCCTCACGTTCAAGCCTTCAGTGCGGAGTCGGGAGCCAACATCAGCAAGGTACTGGCGAGCTGTTTCTTGTTCGACTCTTTCTAAAGCGGTGGTATCCACCCACTGTGCGTCCCAGAGCGGAACGGGCTCCACAACTCTCAAGAGTACTACTTCCTCAACTTCATATCTCTTTGCTGCTTCCCTTACATGAGGCAAAATGCACTCCGCCGTTTCGGAACCATCAAGCGGGACGAGTATCCTTTCATACATCTTATCACCTCCTGTGCGCCTAAAGTCTACTACCCTCCAGTCGCTTATGCAAGTACGTTGCTGATTTTGCTGATATGGTTCTGGGTAGAACTCTAGACCCAAACGAAGCAGAGGAGACATAAGGATGCTCAGGCCGAGTCTTTTCTAATCCAGAAATGAGCCTGGAGGGGTGGTAATAATCGTTTCTTTCTTTGTGAATAGTGTGGATATGTGGATAACTTGTTCCTCCTTTGGCGGATTTTGGGCGTGAGGGGACTCGTTCAAGAGACTTGTGAATCTCCTGGAATAGATCGAACCGTGCCTTCACCATCCTTTCTGCAAATTCATTATCGCTCATTTGATAAGCGATTGCATCCAGGGATTGGAAACTTACCCCCGGACGCAGGTGATTCTCTGCTTCCGGTATCGATTTTAGTTTCTCATACGGTGTTTTCACCTCGTCATAAGGATAGATCTTCTTAAGCTTGCCTTTGCTCTCCATTACTGGAACAGGGAACAAGTAGGGCCGGTGGAAGTTAATATATACGTTCATCTGCCTGAGGCGGACTGTTGAATTCATTTAGCCTTTCTGTGCTCTTTTGGGGAATATACCCATACCCCAGTACCTTTCGTAGCACAGCTCCGTTCTTGGTCTCCACAAGACCATTATCATTACTGTGCCTGGGCCTGGACTTGGTGAAACGAATGAGAAGCTTGTCCAATAGTTCTGCCACAACCTTGTTTACAAATTCAGACCCGTTGTCGGAATGGAATCCCACTGTGGTGAAAGGGAACTGATTCAGCATCTCCGCTAGAACCGGCACCAGGTAAGCTTCTGATATCTTCTCTGCAGAAGCCACTATTTCCCACTGTGTCACCTCATCCACCGCATTGATATGGTAGACTCCCTTTTCTCCGTCCCGGTCACCTT
>JBKGZM010000121.1:0-3144 GCA_046545575.1 Dehalococcoidia bacterium | reverse complement strand
GAACAAAGCTAAATAACCAGCATTTCCCTTCGTAAATGAATCACTTCGAAACCCCCCTTGCCCTCCATTGGTGTCCAACGCAAGCCAAACTTCAGGACCCCAGGTACCGTCAATTCGGAGGTCGCCCGTCAAATGCTCTTTGCGCTGGATTCCCACTGCCCTGTCTTACACCCCATATTGCCCTGAAGTAGTGGCGAACCCACTCATTGGCTACTTTCCGGTTGGCGCAGAAAACGATACGGAGATTCGGGTGGATGGCATACAGTTCCCCGATGCTCCTGGCACAGAAGGTAGGGCTGTAGTACTCAGTCTTTTTTGGGTTCAAAAAGTCGGAGTAAGGGGCTTCGATTACCAGGGCATGGCAATCATAGGTGGCTAGCTCAGCCAGCCTCTCATGCAAAACGGGCATCATTCCGAAGTCGGCAAGGAGGTTATCCATGGTCTTGCGCTCTACAACCGCAAGCATGCTGTCGCCATCCATCAGGGCGTAGTCACCAACCGCAAGATTGTGCCGCTCAGTGTCGTTACCGGGGAACCGCCAGGGATAGCGTTCCTTCCTGTCGATGCATACGGTAAACCCGCTACCATCAGAGCGGGAGACTCCTTTGTAGGCCGGGCGGTGTTTCTCGATCGACCTCTGGGTCTGACCAGAAGATCTGTTCGTAGCTCTCGTTCGGCTTATGCTTGTACTTCTTGGAAAGGAACAGAAAGTCACAACGCTTGTGCCGCTTGCGCTCCAACACTACGGAGATACGAACTCCCCTCTCGTGAAAGGCGATGATATCGACCCGCTCGACCTCCCTCAACCTCTCTCCTGGCTGTGGTGGCTCCTCTTCACGCAGACAGAAGATGTTTTTGCCTGCTGTCGGCCACCGTTCCTGGGCTCGTAGGACCAGCCACGGTGTGTCTCCTTTGAATATCTGGAGTCGGTAAGGGAAACGTTCGCTGGCACACTCCTCCAGGATCCACGTTCCCTGCGCCATAGTTCCTGTCAAAAGTTATCAATGTGTGCAGATTAAGCCTTGCCAATTCTAAACATTTTTGTTCCGCAAACCGGGCAGACGCCCTGTGTTGCCGGCTTACCGTTCTTCATCGTTATCGACTTCGGATCCTTTATCTCCCTCTTGGCACGGCACTTTACGCAATATCCTTCCATCGGATTGCCTCCTTCCTTTTGGTAACAGCATAGCTGAACTCGGGACTAGCTGTCAAGCTTTGAGGAGACAACAAGATGCGAATTGTTAGATTTCCCGTTTCGTACATTAACACCATGGGTGGCAAAGGGCACAATTGCCGGATTGAAGGCCACAAGTGTCACGTTGACAAAGGCAAGCGATTGCGCTTATACTGAATTGGATGGAAATACGATTTAGTCGTCATGCCAAGAACAAACTGCGGTTATATAAGGTACCTCAAGCAGATATAAAAGAAGCTATCCACTCAGGAGTAAGACTCGGTTTGGGGGATAGATGGGAATCACGATACGGGAATATGAGAGTAATATGGGTTATGGTAGGCTCATATGCCCTCGTGGTAACCGTAATTAAAACCAAGTAGAGGTGGAAGATGGTAGGAGAAGCAAGGATAAAGGAAGTAGCCAAAGGTGCACTGAACACCGAATATGATCCTGAAGTTGATATTCTCACCATTTATCTTCGGGACCCAGAGAGCTATTTGAGCCATAGCACCGAGGCAGAAGTTGGAGTGTTACTAAACTATGCTGAAGATGGTGCGCTTTGCTCGATAGAGATCCTGGACGCGAGTAAGCGTTATCCAGCAGAGCGGCTAGCGGCTCATAGCATTGACGAGCTAATCGACCTCAGGACGGCATCGAAAGTGGCAATGGTTGCGCCAGTCACTCTGAGAACGCAGGCAGAAAAGGGGAGACTCTGGGCGATACAGCTTGGTGGGCAGTGGGTAACTACGCGAGAGCGGCTTCAGCAATACCTTGACAGCCGGGCTAACACGCGCAAGTCAACGAACTAAATGGGTAAAAGTATGTCCGCAGTCGCCGTTATAGCCAATGTGCGTGCGATGGAAGCTAGTTGAGGACAATCTAGGGAATTATCTACTTTGCGAAAGCTACGGCCTCCGATGATCATAACGGTCACAGGGGTAACTGAGGATGATGTTAATGGGAGCTATTAGCGAGCGGGTAACATTATTCTGCATCAAGTAGTAACGCTAATACCCTCGTTTCGGTGCCGGTAGTGTAAAGTATATTGTGTGAATTTTGGGGAGGGGTTGAAAAATAGGGCACTTTCCTTTACAAGTTTTGAGGAACAATCAAAACGAAAGGAGAAGTGCCCATGAGAATCGATATTAGTGTAGCGGAGGTAGCTGAGATTTTCAAGGAAATCCAGGATCAACCGGATCGGATATTGCAAATGGTTAAGACAGATGTTCGAGGAGCTGTAGGAGAGTACCTGAGCAAGATAATGAGGGCAGAGCTGACCCATTTCCTGGGACGGGGGCCCTATGAGCGCGGGGAAGAAGAGACTAATCACCGCAATGGCTCCTATCCGCGCCGGTTCACCCTGAAAGGCATCGGTGATGTCCAGGTAGAGGTCCCGAGGGACAGGCAGGGCGAGTATCAAACCCAGGTCATTCCCAAGAGCAAACGATATGAAGATGAATTGAGACAGGATATCGCAATGATGTTTCTGGGAGGGATGAGTACCCGCAGCTTATCCATGATCTCCAAAAGGCTAATCGGGCGCAGGATATCTCCTGGTGAGGTGAGCCGGGCCAGCAAGGAATTGATCAAGGCTGTAGAAGATTGGAGGAATCGCGATCTGTCCCAGGAGAACTTCAAGTACCTGTTTTGCGACGGTGTCCTTTTTGAGATGAGAGTCGCAGACAGCGTCGAAAAGGTACCGGTGCTCGTGGTGATCGGAGTAACTGAAACCAACCACAGGCAGGTTATCGCTCTGCAATCAGGGGATAAGGAATCCGCTTCCAGATGGCGAGAGTTGTTTAAGGACCTGAAGGCCCGTGGGCTTGATGGCCAGGCCGTCACTTTGGGCGTTATGGACGGGTTAGCCGGTTTGGAGAAGGTCTTCGGAGAGGAATTCCCCAAAGCAAAAATACAAAGGTGCCAGGTCCATGTAATGAGCAATGTCCTGGCCAAGGTACCTAAGAAAC
>JBKGZM010000120.1:0-3387 GCA_046545575.1 Dehalococcoidia bacterium | reverse complement strand
AAAGTACCTCACCCTCATAGGGGGCCACAATCTGACGCAACCTGGGCTGATGTGCCGCATCTGTTAAGTGTGTAAGAAGATTCTTTTCCTCAAGTTGCTGAAGTAACCCCTGAGGCAGGATACGAAGATCCAGTGAAAGGTTCATGAGTATATTCTCTATGGTTTCGACGGCTACCTCCATCCTGCCAGCAAGGGTCATTATGAGCTGGTTATCGGCGTCTCCGTTGATGGCATCCCTCAACCGCGGATAGTAAAGGGTCTGGGAAACGACGCACTCACCGGGTAAATCAAGTTCATCTGCAAGAGCCTCCACAAATGGTAGTGCCTGCCCCACTCTTGAGAGCATGGTCAGCATGATATCAATGGCGGAAGGGACTGTCCCATACCTTTCTTGCCATAACGCGTCCATCTGTTCGATATGTCTCTTAGCTTCTACATTTCGAGCAAGGGCCTTTTGCTCTGTGAAACTTAGAAGTGGAACTTGGCCCGCCTCGTGCAGGTACATGCGAACCAGGTCGTCGGATACTTCATCCAGGTCTGCGTTAGATGGATTTGTCTCGATTTTCCGGGAACCCGCTTCCTCTCCCTGGATCTCAAATGTAGTTGGACGAACCCTACCCGTCTCGTCCACTTCGATCTCCAATCCTTCCCCTAAATGTTGGCCATTGGAAAAGTTGGGGGTCTTGTCGGGAAAGGTGGCGGGATGATCCGAGTGTTTATTCTCTATTCCTTCTTGTTGATCGAGGGATTCCTCTTCGTCGCTACACATCTCTATGACTCATTTTCCTGGAAAACGTTTTATCGTCTCTTGCGCGGTTGGCCGCTAATCCCGCTTGTGGAGGCCGCGGTGCAGATTGAGTACTACAGCCCGCCTCCTGTGCCAAGAGCATTGGCGAAGTGTATGCTCTGCACCTGGACCTCCATATTGCGCTCCTTACTATCAACGCATATAGTGAACCCGCGGTTCAGCTTGCTGCTGGGAGATTTATCTTCTGAATCTAACCGGGATCTCGGGGCAAGGGCCAAACCCAGAAATGCAACTAAGGATTTGCCTTGCTCACTGCTCCAAAAGAACCTCAACGGTGCTTTCTTCCTTCAGCTCCTGGATGAAGCCCTGGATTACCTCGTCCTGCCGCTGCTGCAGAAGCTGGTCCTCCAGCTGGCTTTTGATCTCGTCAAAAGATGGCAACTCTTGCTCCTGGCTGTACTGATCATATAGCTCGCGAACCTCGTCCTCAGTAGGGGCATCTATCTCAGCTTCTTCAAGTACGGCGTCCTGAAGGCTCTCGATCTTGATGTTGTCGGCGATAAGATTCTTCAGGTCTTCCCGGCTAAGCCCTTGCTCTTCTAGCTCCTGCTCAAAGGCATCCTCGTCTTCGAATCTTTTTACTGTCTCCTCATATTGCGACTGGATCTCGTCCTCGGATACCGTAATGTCACGAGAGTCGGCTTCCTGAACCAGCAGCGCCTGGTCGACTAACTGGTCAACGATTTGTTGTTTGAGTTGCATGAGTTCCTCTCCCTCAGGGAAAGAGGTATCCTGCTGTTCATACATTGCTTCGGTCTGATCGAGTTGCCTCTGGAATTCCTTCATGGCGATCTCCTCACCATTGACGATAGCCACTGCCCCGGAGCTGTCTTCATTGGGGGTAGGGGTTTCGGAAGCGGGAGTTCCGCATCCTGCTACCAGCCCCAGGCTCATGAGGCTGATTAAAACCCCCAATAACACGCGTTTTATGTTTTTTCTCATTTCGTTCCTCCTCCTTTAGTATACAGTTTAGCTCTACGGTGTCGCATTATATCGAAATGCGAACTCGACAACAATGCTCAAGAGCTGCGAAAGGACCTGGCCCTAAATACAGGTTCCAAGAAGACCCTTCTTACACTCTCGGACGTCTGGCAAGAAGAAAGCTCACTATCAAAGCCAGCGCAGAGAGAACGATGGCTATGATGGGCAAAGCAGTCCCGCCGGGCGCTCCCGGCCCCTGCGGCCCCTCCGGGCCCTGTTCCCCTGTTTCTCCCCTCTCGCCCGGCTGCCCCTTTTCGCCTTCGGGGATTCCAATAGTAAGCACACCGGCCTCGGAATCGAAGTCAGAAGCGACCTCAGCCCCGGGTTCCAGGGTTTTTACCTCTATCTCCTCAACACTGGTACCGGGCTCGCCTTCGGGGCCCTGTGGCCCTTCGGGACCCTCTGGACCCTCTTCGCCCTGGGGTATGCCAAGGGTGAGAACCCCTGTTGAAGGATCAAAATCCGCGGTGGCACTGGCCCCCGGTTCCAGTGTTTCCACCTTTACATCCTCAATGCCCGTACCAGGCTCACCCTCCGGCCCTTCGGGCCCCTCAGGTCCCTCCGATCCCTCAGAGCCCTTTTCCCCCTGGGGTATGCCAAGGGTGAGAACCCCTGTTGAAGGATCAAAATCCGCGGTGGCACTGGCCCCCGGTTCCAGTGTTTCTACCTCCACATCTTCGATCTCCGAACCACCTGACTCACCATTGGATTCGCCATCGGACTCACTATCAGACTCATCACCGGATTCACTATCAGACTCATCATTAGAGGTTCCGTTGGCATTAAGGTCAATCTCGATCGTTGTTCCCTGACTCCACGTGGCAGTTTCCTCTGCCTCCACACCATCAACCTCAAAGCTCACCGTCTTTCTTTCGTGATCCCCGTCAACCTGCAGATAATATTCGCCACCCGAACCGGTAATAACCTTCCACTCATCTTTTGTCTCACCGTCTATCCAAGCAGACACAGTGACTTCTGAAGCCTCTTGCCCATCCAGGTAAGCGGTGCCCATGAAAGCGCATGGCGGAGTTTCCGCCGCGAAGGCAGCGCATGGTACAAGTACCAGCGCAATCGTAATCAGTACTGCGACAAACACATTCGCTTTAAACATTATCCCTCCTACCTTTTTCTTTCCTCTTGTGAAATTCACCGCGGTGCCACCGAGATTGCTGAGGGTTATGCCCGCCAATGAAAACCTTGATTGCTAATAACTTATTGCCCGCTATATCATCTGCGCCTGCTTCCTGGAAATCTCACTTTCATTGGTTGTATCCCTGTTGCTTATCCGGCCCTTACCTCCTGCCTCATAAAGCTTAAATACGAGATACTGAAGCATATAACGGTAAGGGCTGCGAGCGCCGTCAAGTGAGGCCATACGAGCTTCAAGCTTTGGCCCAATGCCAGAGGTCCGGGAACCATACCGGCAACCTCATCCCTCGTCACCAACGAACGTAAGGTCCTGGTACTGGGATTGAGGACGGTCCCGGTAGCTTCCTCAAAGAGGGTAGTGGGAGAAATCCGCATAATATTATCACGAATCTCCCGGTTCTCGAGCACCTGCTGTGTATCGGTCTGGTCGGTCACAGGAGCAACCCGGT
>JBKGZM010000119.1:0-3415 GCA_046545575.1 Dehalococcoidia bacterium | reverse complement strand
CGCGAGATTGCTCAGGCTCGCCCACTCTAACTAATAGCAGCAAGAAGCATTTCATCCCCCAGGTAGCATAACTCCTCGTAGCGGAGCATCCTCCCATGCGATCCAAACGTGACGAGTTCGATGTAACAAAGCAGGTTTTCGTCACCCTGGGCATCGCAGGTTTTGTGGCTTGGCTACATGTAGATACCCACGGGTACGCGTGGAACCCTGCCCTTCGGGTTAGTGGAATTCACTTCGAAAATGGGGTAGAATCGTATCTTCTATCTAAACAAGTTGGTGTAAAACGGTGAAGGAGCGCCAACGTGGCGAGCATAAAGGAATTGCGGCGACGAAGAGGTTTAAGCCAGCGGAGACTGGCAGTTCTAGCACACGTCAGTATTATGACCATATCACGAGCAGAGGCTGGTCAAGGTAGGCCTTCACCGTCCACTGTATATGCTATTGCCAAGGTTCTTGGCGTGGATACCGAGGAAATTGACGTGCCACTTCCCACCCACATTGAGAGGCTGCAGGCGAAGAAAGGGCTGGCCGATGGCATGCTGTGTAGAAAGGCTGGCATACAAATGCCATCGCTTCGCCACCTGAGATCTCCCCGCAGTCGGCACGATGCCACCACAGCTATGAAAGTGGCCGAGGCTCTCGAGGTATCCGCTGCCGAAATACTCGGCCTTCATGAGACCAACATGAACGAGCTAAAGCGGCTGCGGCTGGCAAAACGGTTGACCGTGTCGGAACTTTCCAGGCGTTCAGGGATCAGCAGGCAAACGATTTACAACCTGGAGAACGGGCACTACCATCCCAGTGAAGACACGGTTCGGAAGCTTGCCACGGTATTGGACAGAGCCCCCGGGAACCGCACGAACCCTTGAAAGTCATCAACGCTTGTAAGTATCTGTCAGCTGTCCCTGGGCAATGATGTAGCCTTGCATCATATCCAGAACCTCTTCCCTGTGGGCACCTGCCGCAAGTTCCAGCAGCCTATCCAAAGCATATACGGTAAATTGGTAGTGGTGGGCCGGGCTGCTTTCTATGTAGGCGGAGCCGTTGGCCTAATCGGCGTGTTGGCGGCTTTCAAGTTTCTCCGGCAGGGCTATATTCACAAATAGTCCCATTACCATGTATAATCTATGTAAACTAAAGGGGACCTGACTGAGAGCCAATAGCTCTCAGTTTTTTCATTGGTAATCAATGCTGTGGGAACATCAAGAGAGACTGGGTTGGATAGCCTCAAAATCAGGAGGGAACGGAAATGCCAGAAGAAAAGGTATTGCTAACGGCGCAGGGATTGGAGAAACTCAAATCCGAACTGGAGAACCTCCTCAATACACGGCGTCCGCAGGTACTCGAGAAACTACAGCGGTCAAAGGAATTCACCGACGTAGCAGATAGCGCCGAGTACGAGGACGCGAAGAATGAACAAGCCTTCCTGGAAGGTCGAATCAAGACCGTGGAGAAAATGATCAGAAACGCCGAGGTAGTCTCAAGTGAGAAAGCCCGGCGTCCTTCCCGTGTGGAGTTTGGCACGACAGTCACAGTTCTAAATCAAAACGGAGAGGAGAAGGAATACACCATTGTCGGGAAAGCTGAAACAGATCCCAGAAACGGGAAAATATCCCATGAATCACCCGTAGGGAAGGCCCTGCTGGGCAAGCATGTCGGCGAGGAGGTCGAGGTAGAAGCTCCCAAAGGAACGACAAAATATCGCGTACTGGCTATATACAACCAGAAAAAGTAGAGGTAAGTCTCCAGATGGAGCCATGTCCACCTAGTGACAATATCGCGTTTTGTAATTCGGTCAACTGAGGTTGTTTCGAGCTAATCGGCAACAGTCTTCACGGTTGTCGTGGGGCCAAAAGGTACAATCGGCTGGCTACAAGTCTGTCACCCTCGTAGTACAGAGGGGGCGTGTGGAAAAGTCTATATTGACATCTCCTTGATAAGGTATAAAATGATACTGTGAATAAAACAGCCTAAGCAATGGCAATGGAGATAGCCTCTGTTTTTCCGACAAAATGATGGCCAGGGAGTTAAAAGATTTCATGTCAAACGACATCACTACAGAGCCTATTCCCCTTACGACTGACCAGGATGGTGTTGTGCGTGTGGGGAACACGCGAGTGACCCTGGACACCCTGGTTGCTGCATTCCTGGAAGGGGTAACTGCGGAAGAGATTGCTCAACGATATCCATCTCTAGACTTGGCGGATATCTACGCTGTGATCGCGTACTACTTACGTCACCGCCCCGATGTAGATGCGTACTTGGAACGACGGCAAAAAGAGGCTGAGGGAGTGCGGAAGCAAAATGAGACACGCTTTGACCCTCAGGGGGTACGAGCGCGATTACTAGCGCGCCATCATCACTCATAAAGAAAAGAATAGACTGTGTTACGCTTGGCTGCTGATGAGAACTTCGACAACAATATTATCCGTGGTCTGCTGCGCCGTAAAGCGGATTTGGACATTGTTCGCATCCAGGATGCTGGGTTATCAGGGGCCGATGATCCCGCGGTATTGGAGTGGGCAGCACAACATGGCCGGGTTCTCCTCACACACGATGTAAACACGATCACACGCCATGCTCTTGAACGGATGGAGACTGGCAACTGGCAAGGCTATGCCAGGCGTGTTTGAGGTTAGTCAAACGGTTTCTATGAGTATGGCGATAGACGACATTCTGCTATTAGCTGAGTGTAGCAAGGAAGGTGAATGGGAGGGGCAGGTGCGGTACCTTCCTCTGCGCTGAAATATTCCTGCTTGATGGCACCTCTTTGGTCACAATAAGAGCTAGAGACGCTGATGAAAAAGGTGTGATCCAGGCGCCACTAGCCTATCAGCTTGGAATAGCATACTTTAGCCTCCGGGCCTCCTCTGAACGTCTTTGAGAAAGTCAAGCCATCTTATGAGTCCGCGCTAAGCGCGCTAAGGGAGTATGGGATCCAACCTGGAATCATCAAGGAATAGAGATAGACACCAAGAATATGGTGCTTAATTACCGAACTATCTGGCGAACAAGTCCTTGATCCTTCTTACTAACGGGCGCTTCACTCTAACCCGGAGGTGCAGGTCCCCGGCTTCTCCTCCGGCTTTTCCCGGTTCTCCAATCCCTCTCAGCCTTATCCGTTGACCATCCCTTATCCCCTGAGGGATTGTTACCACTAGCTTCCTCGAATTCCCGCGGCGATGATACTCTATTTCACCACCCGTTTGTGCGCGTTCAGGGGCCAGGGTGATGACATCTGTCTGATCCTTTCCCCTTTCCGGTAACTGCATCCCCAACGTCTTCTCCAGGATAAATCTAACGGTCTTACCCAAGATGCCTGGTAAGGCAAGTCCAGGGGCTGGCCATTGCCTGGGGTACCCTTGCCGCTGTCCGGGGCCTCTTGCCTGCCCGTGGAACACGAACCCTCTGCCAA
>JBKGZM010000118.1:0-3461 GCA_046545575.1 Dehalococcoidia bacterium | reverse complement strand
TACTGCCTCTCTTGGTAACATCCCATCTCCTGTTAGCAAAGTATATCACTTTTGGTAGCTTGTTAAAAGGTAACCACTTACGAAGAGGAAGAGGAGACTGTGATACTCATTGTGCACGAGGGCTACATCCAGACAGTAGCCTACTGGGAGGGGCCAGACATACGCACATACGCCTTCCGCCCGGCCCGGGAAGACAGCCTTGTCTACGACAAGGCCCGCTCCGTGCTCAGCGTAGTGGAGCTGATTTGATTGAATGGATACTGACGGAGCTGGAGAGACAACCGGACAGGCTCTTCTACGAGCAGGAGTTAAAGGCCGAGGGCACCCTTGCGGCACGCCTCGAGAGGGCACAAATCCACGTCATACCATTACCGGATCCGAAAGTACCTGCAGTCAACGCGTCAGGTATCCTAAATCAACCCTAGAGGAAGGGGAGGACCAATCCATCAGCACCTGCGCAACTATTTCGTCCGGGCCCTGGGTGACCTCAAGCCGAACGACCTTGTGCAGTCGTGTCACCCCAAATGCCTGAGGCTCTCAATCCACCCGGACCTGGTATGGTGGAACAAGGAGAAGCTGCTGGCCCATCCGAACGTGCAGGTAGCGGAGATCTTTCGAGAACTGCCGTCCACGTCAGAGCCAGAACACACCTAAGTCTAAGTGGCCCTGCCCCACTTGTTGCCTCCCAGTCAAGTATGCTAAAATGAGGCAAGCAAGTGGGGCAGGGCTAAATAATCCGGCCTTCTGACTAGCTCTCAAAAGGTGCTTCCGACGGCAGGTCATCACGCCAGACAATGGGCCGCTAGCTCAACTGGAAGAGCAACTGACTCTTAATCAGTAGGTTACAGGTTCGAGTCCTGTGCGGCCCATTCCCCAGAGTCATCTCTTCCTGCTAACACTTACGAATCTCCCATGCCCAGTTTGTTAAGCAATTCCCTTCAAAACTCAGCGATGTTAGGGAGATGCACATAGTCCTTCACCATTTCCTCCTCCTGACAGTAGCCAATTATATTCTCCAGCCTCTCCAGCTCACAGTCAAGCCAGATCTTCTAACACATATGCTTAATGTATTGGAGGAAAATAGATGTTAACGAAGCTAAGGAGATCATATCTCCGCGTGAAGGTCGGAGGCAGCTTCCAGCAAGCTTGCTGTATGCGGGTGAGATGGACTTGCAAGCAACTGGGAGGTGCTCCCAACTTCCACAAGCCTCCCCCCGTAAAGTACCGCTATCCTGTCGCTTATCTTGCGCGCGACCGCAATATCATGGGTTATAAAAAGCATGCTCAGTCCGCGGTTTTCCTGCAAACCGAGCAGAAGCTTCAGTATCTTGGCCTGTACGCTGGAATCCATGAAAGATGTTGGCTCATCGGCGATGAGTACCTTCGGCTCGAGCACCAGCGCCCTGGCTATCGTCACCCTCTGCAGTTCCCCACCGCTTAGATGATGTGGGTATTCGTTCAGGAACTCATCAGTGGAAGGCAGTTCCACCTCCTCCAGGGTTCGCTTTACTTTGCCCAGTCGCTCCTCTTTGGTTCCGATACCTTGAATATCCAGAGGCTCCCTTACAGATTCAAGCACCGTAAGACGATGACTCAACGCCTCCCCTGGATTCTGGAAAATCATCTGCACACGCCTGTGGAATTCTTTGTCTCTTTGTTTGACCTTCTCCCCATCAAGGTAAATCTCACCGCTGTCAGGCTCGATGATGCCCGATATCGACTTCGCCAGGGTGGTCTTTCCCGAGCCGCTCTGACCAACCAGAGCCAGTGTCTCTCCCCCGTCGAGCGTCAAGCTCACGTCATCAACCGCCTTAAGGGAACCAAAAGACTTGCTTAATCCGATGACAGACATCGCCGGAATAATGCCACCACGATGACAGGCAACCAGACGTCCCTGGTGATCGATAAGGGATGGCAGCTCTTGCTCACATAACTGAATCGACTGCGTGCAGCGGGGATGAAACAGGCATCCACCTACCTGCCGGCTCATCCTGCCCTTGATGCCCTGAAGGTCCTTGGAAGTGGTCATGTTGGGGTATGAACGAAGCAAAGCCCTTGTATAAGGGTGTCTGGGGCGATCCAGAACCTCACTGGTTGTCCCCAACTCCACAATTCTTCCCGCGTACATCGTGGCAAGATTTGTGGAAAGCTTTGCTGCTGTGGAGATGTCATGGGTTATAACAAGCATGGTATGTTGTTCTCCCACCTCACGCAGGAGCCGCATGATCTCAGCCCTGGAAGCCGCATCAACAGCGGAAACGGGCTCATCGAGTATAATCAGATCAGGGTCTCCGGCCAGTGCCATTGCTATCAGCACCCGTTGCTGTTCCCCGCCGCTTAGCTGGTGAGGATAGGTAGAAATCTTCTCCCTGGCGAGTCCAACATCTGCAAGAAGCTGTGTTGCACGCGCCTTAGCTTCTTTCTTCCCATCGATGCGATGCTGAACTATCGGTTCTACGACCTGATCCAGTACGGAGTGGACGGGATTCAACGCATTATTGGCATTCTGAAAAACCATCGCTATCCGAGTCCAGCGCAGTCCGCGCAGCTCATCTTCAGAGAGAGATAGCAAGTCCATGCCATCAAAATTTATCTTCCCGCGGGGATTTCCATTCAAAAGCCCCATGATGCTGAGCCCGAGCGTCGTCTTACCCGCGCCAGATTCCCCGATTATAGCCAGAGAGTCCCCTCTCTTGACTTCGAGGTCAATGCCACGCAGGACCATGTCATGGCCAAACGTCACTTTCAGATTCTCTATTCTAAGCACCTGTCTCACCTCTGAGTCTGGGGTCCAGCACCGGTTCAAAAGCATGCCCGATGAAGGTGATAGCGACAATGGTCAAGGCAAGTGCAATCCCCGGCGGTATAAGCCACCACTGCCACACATCCAGGTAACAGAAATCTATGGCCTCCCGCATCATTGTCCCCCAGCTAATTATCGTTGGGTCGGTTATGCCGATAAAGGCAAGTCCAGCCTCCATAAAAATAGCCCTACGCACACCGTATACAAATTCTACCAAAACGATGGGCCCCAAATCCGGCACGATGTGGCGGAATATAAGATATGGTTTCCCTGCTCCGAATGATTTCGCAGCGGATACATGCATTTGCTCCTTCAAAGAAAGCGTCTGTGCCCTGATAATCCTAGCTCCCCACTGCCAGCCCAGTAAGGAAAGCAAAAGGATCAGACTCCAGATACCTGGTTTGATATAGGCAGCTACGAGCACCAGAAGAATAATTGCAGGGATGACAATCAGGGCGTCAACGACCCGCATCAGTATCCGATCATAGAGTCCGCCTATCAGCGCCGCTGATGTACCCAAAACAACGCTCAGCAAAACGGATAAAGCACCGACGGAGAATCCGACAAGCAGGGAATTCCGGGCACCGTAGGTAAGCTGACTCCAGATATCCTGGCCTACATGATTCGTCCCCAGCCAGTGGGTAAGGGAAGGAGCTTC
>JBKGZM010000117.1:0-3558 GCA_046545575.1 Dehalococcoidia bacterium | reverse complement strand
ATGCTTGGGGGCAGCAACGATTCAATTTGGCCAACACTAAATGAAAACAGAGCCTAAATTTAACTGGCAGCAAGAACTTGATCAAGGTGCGCTAACGGATGGTGAATATTTAGAGTCCATGGAAATTGTGGATGAGTACACACTCCGAATGCACGTAACGGAGTATTATAGCACGATGGTTGAGAACTATGGATGGGACCTGATGTTTTCACCAACCGCAATCCAAAACAATGGCGTAGAATGGGCTCGAACACACGCAGTAGGAACGGGGCCTTTCAAGCTTGTCGACTTTAAACGCGACGTCTCCATTACATACGAAAAGAATGACAATTACTGGCGAGAAGGCATGCCGTACCTCGATGGGATGGAGATCCAGTTTATCCCCGACGTCATGACGGCCCGGTCCATGTTGGAGGCAGGGGAGTCGGATGTCTGGATGGAGATGAATGAGGTAAAACATGTACTTGACTTGGAGAAAAAGAGATATAAGACGAATAAGGGTCTTGGTTATTTGTGGGCACTCCTGCCAAATTCCAGCGATCCTGACTCGCCGCTGTCCGACGAGAGGGTGCGGGCGGCAATAGAGTATGCAATTGATCGGCCAGCCTTGGTCGAGACCATTGGACTTGGCGAGTTTGAGCCCCTTCATCAGCTCGCGTCCTCAGAATGGCCGGGTTATGTTGAGGGATATGACCCCCGACCATATAATCTGGAGAAAGCCAAGCAGTTGCTGGATGAGGCAGGGTACGCCGATGGATTCAAAATCAAATTACTCGCCCGGACGGATTCGAAAGACCCTGCCGCGATGATAAAGGATTATCTGAGTGAGGTAGGTATAGAGGTACAGCTGGATGTTGCCGATATGGGCAGATACTACGCCTCCGTTTTCTCAGACGGGTGGGAGGGCTTGGTGTTCACTTTGTCCGGAATAAATCCCACCCCTACTGACTTATTTGTCCATTATGGTTCCAACCCACTGACTTATAATACCGGTGACATCAAGAAATCAGATCGATTCTTGAATCTATGTGAACAGGCCTTACATACGTTTAACCAGGCGGAAAGGATAGACTTAATCAAACAAGCGGTGAAGCAGGCTGGTGAAGATGCGATGATCATCCCTCTTTACAGGGAAACGCACGCGAGTGTGTTGCAACCCTATGTCCACAGTGACTATTTCAAACTGCACTCTGTGATTTGGCCCGCGCACAAGACTTGGATGGAAGAGCATTAAGTAAAGTGCGTAAAAGGATAAGAGAGCGGGGGTTCACCCTATCAAGGGTGAACCCCCTGCCAAGCGTGGGTGAAAAGGAAGTTGTAATTTTCATAGGTGCCCAGACAGAGCGGGGTTTTTGAAGAAGCCGTCAATATCTCAGAAGGGTTTAAATGACTAAAACCGCCAGAGGTCTGACATGACTACATATATTATCCGGCGGCTGATACAGGCGTTGGTTGTTCTCATCATCGTGACATTGGTAGTTTTCTTTGTCATGCGCTTGTTGCCCGGGGATCCACTGAAGATTTACATGGGCCAAACAGCGGGGATAGGGGGTATGCCCGAGGAGAGGATTGAGAAGCTCCGGCACGAGTTCGGTCTGGATCAGCCGCTAGTGATTCAATACTTCGACTGGGTGGGGGGCATCTTTCAGGGGGACTTGGGCACCTCGATATTCTACCATGAAGATGTGGGCGAACTTATGCTAAGTCATTTCCCCGCAACTGTTCACCTTGGGGGACTCGGGTTGGTAGTGAGTGCCATATTCGGGATTATCGCAGGATTACTTGCGGCTGTGAGACGTGGCAAATGGTTGGATAGAATAGTCACTCCTCTGACATATGTTGGCATAACCATACCTGTTTTCTGGCTTGGGATATTGCTAATATTGGCCTTTGGCCTCAAGCTTGGATGGCTTCCAATTGCCGGGTATGTTTCCCCGTTCGAGGATTTCTGGTTGAGCACACAAAAGCTAATTATGCCCGTCATTTGTTACGCCGTATTCGGTTTGGCAGCCAACGCGCGGCAGATGCGGTCAAGTACTCTTGAGGTCATCGGGCAGGATTATATTCGCACTGCCTGGGCCAAGGGCTTGAGTGAACGGAGTGTAATAGTTAAACATGCCATGAAAAACAGCCTCATCCCGGTTATTACCCTGATAGGTGCCAGTGTTCGTATCATCTTCGGAGGCTCGGTGCTGATTGAGACCGTGTTTGCTATTCCCGGTGTTGGCAGGTTACTGGTCAACAGTATTTTTGCCCAAGACTACGTAGTAGTGCAGGCCGTTACCTCGGTAATTGCCGTGATCGTTTTGTTCTTTAACTTGCTTGTCGATATATCCTATGCGTGGCTTGACCCCAGGATACGATATAGTTAGGAGAATGTAGACTGTGGAAATGGGAAAGGCTTCCGGTACAGGGTTCCAGGCAACTCCGCCCCGTGTCAGCGAGTTGAAGCGGCTCCGGAGGGTGTTCCTTTCGCGTGGGATGGTGGTCTTTGGGCTAGTTGTGTTAGTGCTATTGGTGATCACCGCCATTTTCGCTAACTGGCTGGCCCCTTATGACCCTTACAAGCCAGGTGTGGGGGCTCCTTTGATTGGACCTTGTAATGACCACCTTCTGGGTACTGACAGTCTTGGCAGAGATATATTAAGCCGGATCATCTACGGGTCAAGGACAGCACTTATGGTGGGCTTCATAGCGGTAGGTTTCGGTGCCATTACGGGCATTACTTTGGGAGTTATTGCCGGACACTTTGGTGGTATCCTCAATATGATCATAATGAGGGGTGTTGATGCGCTTATGTGCTTTCCCATGCTTTTACTGGCGCTTGTGGTGGCGGCCGTCCTTGGCAGTGGCATAGGTAATGTCATCATAGCCCTGGGCATCGCCCTGATAGCCCCATACGCAAGAGTAACCCACGGGCTGGTTCTCAGTATCAGGGAAAACGATTATATTATGGCGGAAAGGGCCATGGGGGCCGGTGATTTGCGCATAATGTTCAGACATCTCCTAACAAACGCCTTTCCGCCGCTCATAGTACTGGTAACGCTCCAGTTGGGGGCTGCCATTCTCGCTGAGGCTGGCCTGAGCTTTTTAGGCATCGGCATTGAGCCACCGGGCGCGGCCTGGGGGGCTATGGTCTGAGACGGCTACAAACACTTGCTATCGAATCCCGTACTTTCCATTGCCCCTGGCGTCGCCATCATGCTGGTGGTCTTTGCCTTTAACATGGTCGGAGACGGGTTAAGAGATGCCCTTGACCCCAGACTCAGGGGCCTATTGTAACCAGAGGAACGAAGAATGACAGAACTACTGAGAGTAAACAACCTGGTCACACAATTCCACACCGAGAGTGGAGTAGTTAAGGCAGTGGATGGCGTTTCCTACCACATAGACGAAAACGAAATAGTCGGACTGGTAGGGGAGAGCGGCTGTGGCAAGTCGGTGAGCCAGCTCTCGGTGATGCAGCTGATAAGCGCTCCCGGGGAAATCGCCGGTGGCGAGGTCATTTTCGAGGGCAAGGACCTGCTCAAGTACGCATCACACGGTCCACAGATGCGC
>JBKGZM010000116.1:0-3672 GCA_046545575.1 Dehalococcoidia bacterium | reverse complement strand
ATTATTATGAGGTCTATGTGAATTCGGAGAAGGTTCATTCAGATAAACTGACAAAGCCTGTAAAAGACGGCGATGAAGTCAAGATCGTGATTTTCCTCGCCGGAGGATAAAGAGAGACAAAAACACAGGTACGTGCTCTTCTCTGTGCACAGCATGCCATCCAGCAATCTCGTGAGGTTCCTTACTCGATTGATGGACGTATTTCTTTGTCATTCGCTGCTCCTGCCTGCTTCATCTCCGCTACCCGTGCTACAAGGATTTCACGTTTAGAATTTAGCCCACGAAGGTGAATTGAGCCAGATCGTCCAGGCTAGGTCATCGCCCTTTTTGCGATAGTGAAGTAAATGATGAGAAGTGAAGGAACAAGGAGATATATAGCAGGCATATATGGTGGACTAAAGGCAGCCAGAACCTGAGACCATGAAGCAAACCAGAGCTCACCTGACTCGGTTGCCCCGGACGGGATTGCCGCTGCAATCATCCTCCATATATCCATTGCCGCCACAATCCATATCATAACGCTCGCCACCACTGCCTTTGCTATCTGGTAAATATCCATGAAATTGTTCACGCAGGTAAGATAGACAATACCAGCACAAATGAGTATAACTGCCCTCCAGGATGTAAGGAGGCCACCTTCCACGGTAAGCGGTCCCCATTCTCCGCCTACAAATTCCAACAAACCCAAGACCAGAGCAGCAGCCCCCATAATAGCAACATATACACTGCCCAGTGACGACTTATTGTTCATTAATAGAGACCTCCGACAATCCCAATCAAGTGTAGTATTCCGCCCAGTATAATGACTACAGTTATCAGACAGCCTATCGCCATAAGGGTCTCCTTCCAGTTTAGTTCCTTGAGCATTATGGCGAATGTAGCCAAACAGGGGAAGTAGACTGTCAGCAAAACCACGGATGTAAAGATCTGGAAAGTGGTCATCTCACCTACTGGAAGCAGTCCTACAGCAAGGTCCTTTCGCAGTATTCCAACTAATAGAGAGGCGGTGGCATCAGAGGGTATTCCGAAAAGAGTTGACAGGAACCCTTCAAGGGCACCAGCTATAGCATCCATAGCGCCCGTCGCATAAAGCACCATTACAATCAAACATCCGAGCAAGAGGAAAGGAATAGCACCAAAAAGGAAATGCCTCGTTCGCTCCCACAGCTTTCTCAGGATATTGGACCAGGCGGGAGCCTGGTAGGTCGGCATATCCAGCAGTATCTCAGGGGACTCACCTGGCCAAATCTTGTTCAAAATCCAGCCAAACCCCAGGTACCCTATTAGCAACGTCAGAAAGACCCATCCTATGAGAGAGGGGATCAATTGCTGCATCATCCCAATTTGGGCACCACAAGGAACGAACATAGCCAGCATGACAATCATCATAAACCGCTGTTTGTTCGTCTCCAACGTTCTGGTGGCCACCACACCGGGAACATTACATCCCAGAGAAAGCAACGTTGGCACGATGGCAAAGCCGTGCAGCCCTATCTTATGCAATACCGTATCAACGAGGACAGCCAGCCTGGGCAGATATCCGGTATCCTCTAAAACAGCCAAAACAAGGAATAGCGGGATGACAGCGGGCAAAACAACCCCGAAGGGTAGGAAAAGTCCGGTGGTAAGTATTCCACCCGCGGCAAAACACGGATCACCGGCAAAACCGGGGGCGAATACCGCACGATCCCCAATTAGTATAATGAACGCCCAATCCGGGATGTCCCAGAGAACATCGCCGAGCCATGGTATCCAGTGGGTTCCAAAAACCCTTACCAGGAAGCCGTCAGTAAATAATCCTGCAAACTCAGTAAAGAAAGCCCAGAATCCATAGAGAACCGCAATCGCAAAAGCTATCCCGGGCCAGGGCCTCGTTGTAACATCAGCCAGGGCATACCTCAGGCTGGGTTCATGAGCCCCTACTTCTACAGTCTCCTGAACTATCCGATCAATCAGGTCCCAACGTTCGTCGGTTGTCAATTCCACTGATTGTTCCCCAAACGTTTTCTCACGTCCTGTATGCTTACTGGCTTCGCTTCTCGCATTCTGGAGACCAATTCTTTCAGCCCTTCACCTTTCTTCGCGGCGGTGACTACCACAGGAACCCCCAGTATCTCTTCCAATCTCTCAGCATCTACATTTATATTAGCTTGCCTTGCCACATCCGCCATATTTAAATCAACCACAACGGAATAGCCCTTCTCAATAGCTTGCAGGGCAAGGTGAAGTCCCCGCTCCACTTTACAACAATCAATGACACACACGACTATGGCCTCTTTTGCGTCCTCCAACATCTTCACAGCAACTTCCTCCGCTCGGTCCCTCGGCTCCAGTGAAAAGGTCCCCGGGACATCGATGACCTCAACCCGTTCGCCATCCAGCATCATGTGGCCTTTGTCGAAATCAACCGTAGTCCCCGGGTAGTTGGAAACAGTCGTTCCCGCCCCCGCCAAATGATTAAATACCACTGACTTGCCCACATTCGGCTGCCCCAATAGAAAGACCTTCTTCCAGCTGTTTATTTCCACTACAGAGATCTTATCAGCAAGCCCCAGCCCTAACGACGTTGTTACCCCCCCTATATCTACAGTGACCGGCCCCTTTATGGGCTGCTTGGTCATCATCCTTATCTCTTTATTTTCCCTGATACCCAAACTGGCAACCCTGGATTTGATATCATCATCTATCCTTTTGACCACACCTCTGTCTTTGTAGTCCATTTCAGACAGTTTCTTTTCCACGTATTATCCCTCTCAATTTTCAGCCGCAGTGCGACTCATGCGGCGGATTTTCAACTCGCACCTGCCCTTTTATTGAAAAATCACTTTTATTTTTGAACCACTACCTTTTGGGCCATTCCCCGCCCCATAGCGATAACATTTCTATCAATCTCTACAGTTACCGGCCCATAATTAGAAACGACCCGTAATATTTTGCCCTCCTTCAGCCCCCTGAGGGAAAGCTTATGCCTCATGCCTCGCCCCCCCATGACCGTAACAATACGCGCCGTTTCACCGACTCTTAATTGACTTAAAACCATTAGCTTAGTTCTGATTTACTCTACCGGATTTACCATCAGCAGCAGTCAAGTGCTATCCCTCAAGCATCTGGTAACCCGTTCCTCATTACGCTCTCCATGCTCAAGAAAGTACTGCCACCCCTTGAGCCACTCAGGTTCACCACGAGGACAGCTAAGCGTGAAATCCAGGAACTTGGCCAATCTCTCAAGGCTATCTGGGCTGAGGGAATGCTCCATCCTGCACGCATCCTCGTCTGCCGTTTCCGCAACAACGTCCAGCACTTCGACCAGGAAGCGTCGCAATGTCTCGTGCCGCCACCATACATCATCCGCTATGCGCTTTCCTTCGTCGGTAAGTCTCACATACCCATATCTTTCGTGCTCAACCAAGCCTTCCTCGGAGAGTTTCTTCAGAGCAGCGCTCACGCTAGGCATGGTTACCTGCAAAGCCCGGCTGATCTCACTGACTCGGGCAGCGTGTTTATCTTGGCTGAGGAAGGCTATAGCCTCCAGATAGTCTTCTACGCTGGCCGTATATTCCTTAGTCTTGGTCATGGTAATTCCATCTATTTTGTAATCTCGTAATTGTTAGCGTAGTCTAACAATGTTAATTATAGCTTATTTTCCCATGCTGTCAAGTCAACAGGCGATTG
>JBKGZM010000115.1:0-3938 GCA_046545575.1 Dehalococcoidia bacterium | reverse complement strand
GGCCATGGCTGCTCCCCTGGCCGCTGCCGCGGCACAAGCGCCTGTCGTGTAACCATACCGGAGATTTTTGACCTGTTTCAAATGCTTAACTTCCTCACTTTAACCAGGCATGCCAGAAAGAATGCGGCGCCGAAAGCCGCAATCACAAGCAGAGAGAGCCAGGGAAAAGGGTGCCCCAGAGCCACCGCACGCAGGCACTGGCTGGAATGGGTTAACGGGATGATATTCATGAAGACGCTCAGCGGACCCGGCAAATGGCTTACCGAGAAGAACGTGCCGCCGAGGAATGTCATCGGCAGGAGTACCAGGGTGCTGAATGTTGCAAAATCCTGATGTGACTTAGCCAGCAGGGCGGCCATGACGCCCATAAAGGCGAAGGTAAAACAGGTGACGAGCAATGTCAGGAAGAAAAGAACTCCGACGTTCATGGGGGAAAGCGCCATGCCTATTGCCAGGAAAACCAGGGAAACGATGAGTCCCCGCAACACGCCGATCAGCGACTTGCCGATTATCAAAGAGATGGAGCTCACGGGGCTCATCAGAATCTCGTCAAAGCATTTGTAGAAGAGCCTGTCCACGTTTAGCTTCATACCTGCGCCGTTGAAGCTGGTAGTCATGGCGGTAAGGGCGATGATCCCCGGGATAACAAAGGAAAGGTAACTAACCCCTTCCACGTTCATATTTCTTCCCAGTCCGTAGCCAAAGGCGAGGAGGTAAAGCAGTGGACTCATAACGCTGGTAATCAAGAACCTCTGCCAGAGGTGCCTCATAATCCTGAGGTCTGCCCACCAGACGGAATAGCTATCTCTCAGCGTGTTTATCATAAGCCTTCATCACCTACCTTTCGTCCGGTTAGTTCGACAAAGACATCTTCCAGGTTGGAATTCCGTATCGTGACGGTTTCGACGTTTTCGGGCAATGCCTGGACGTACTCAGTGGCTACTGCTTTGTCAGGGAAGTAGTGATACTCAACGCCACTGCTATCGGAGAGCGTCTCCACCGTGACTGACCCAACCTGCTGGCACAACTCCTGTGGACTGCCGAGCGCGATCAGCTTGCCCTGATGAATAACCCCCACGCGATGGCAGAGGGACTCCGCCTCCTCGATGTAATGGGTGGTGAGAAAGACCGTGGTGCCATCCAGGTTGATACGGCGGATGAATTCCCACAAACGGCGCCGTGACTGGGCGTCCAGTCCTACCGTTGGCTCATCGAGGAAAAGCAATTTGGGACGGTGTATAAGGGCCCGGGCGATCATTAATCGCCGTTTCATCCCTCCCGAGAGCTCCCGTACCGTCTGGTTTGATTGTTGCGTGAGTCCCACGTAATCAAGCAACTCAGCGATGTGAGACCGATACTGCTGGGGCTTGATGCGGCGCAGCCGGGAGTGGAGTTCCATGTTCTCCCATACGGTCAACTCAGGGTCCAGGCTCAAGTGCTGCTGGACTATCCCAAATTCACCCTTGGCTTCCAGCGGGAAACCGGATATCTCAAAGCCATTTATCCAGGCATTCCCCGAGGTTGGTTTGGTCAGGGTGGTGAGGATGCGAACCGCAGTGGTCTTACCGGCCCCGTTCGGTCCCAGGAAGCCGAATATTTCCCCCTGATGTACCTCAAGGTCCAGGCTGTCCACCACCCTGACATTATTATAGACTTTGGTGAGTTTCTCGGTCTTAATCAACGAGCTCAGACCTCACCGTTCTCAACGTTCAATCCCCGTCCGTTCCAGGACCCCTTGCTGGAAGTAATGCTTTACCTCAACCATCTCCGTGACCAGGTCAGCGGCCTCGCTGACCTCGGGAGAGGCATATCTGCCGGTCAATATCAACTCCAGGTTCTCAGGCCTTTCCCTCATGATATCAAGTATCTCCTCGGTCGATACCAGGCCGAAGTGATGAGCGGTGCAAATCTCATCGAGGACGACGGTATCATATTGGCCTGAAGCTATAACCTCCTTCGCCCTTTGCACTCCTGCCTTTGCCTTTTCACGGGTGGTTTCTGAGGCACCCTGAATATGGATGAAAGTGGGCTCGCCATACTGTTCCATGGTAATGTAGGGAGCAGACATTCTTGCCGCTTCCAGTTCGCTGTACTTTTGCCCCTTCATAAACTGCCCGAAGTAGGTCTTGAGCCCGGCACCCAAAGAGCGGAAGGCCAGGCCCATAGCGGCGGTGGTCTTGCCTTTCCCATTGCCGGTATATACCTGAACGTATCCTTTCTCTAGTTTATTTCCGTTATTCGATGACATGGTTTTTCCTCCTTTTTTGTTACACTCTACAGTGGGTAGCCTTTCACACTATGCTTATTTTAAGCTTATTAAGAAGCTTATGGTACCGGAGACAGGGGTATGATATAGGGCCTCCCTGAGTCACTGCTTACGGTGGTTTCAACTTCATAGACGGCTCTTATGGTATCTGAATCAAGGACATGCCCGGGTTCCCCGGCAGCGTATATCGCTCCGTGTTTAAGCATCACTATTTTGCTTGAGAATCGTGACGCTAGATTCAGGTCATGCATTGCCATCACGACTGATAGACTTTTGTGCTTCACCATATTGGTGACAAGCTGGAGGGCTTCAAGCTGGTGCTTTAAGTCAAGGTTGCTGGTTGGCTCATCCAGGAGCAGCACTTGCGGCTCCTGGCAGAGCGCCCTTGCCATAAGCACTTTTTGTTGTTCTCCCCCGCTCAACTCGTTAAACAACCTGAGGGCCATATCCTCAAGTTCCATCATGCGCAGCGTCCCGAAGGCTATCTCCTTGTCCCTTTCGCCGAGCTTCCAGTTTACATGGGGCTTCCTCCCCAGAAGCACTGTGTCGAAGACCGTAAGGGGGAAGGAGGAGGGAGAGCTTTGAGGGACATAGCCTAGAGAGCGGGCCATCTCCTTTAGTCCCATTGTGGACACATTTCTCCCCTCGATTAGAATAGTTCCCCCCTTTGGCTTGAGAATCCCGTTTATGCATTTCAACAGGGTGGTCTTGCCCGAGCCATTGGGTCCCACCAGGCTCAATATTTCCCCTCCTTTTACGCCCAGGCTAACATCCTCCAGGACAGGTACGCTTCCGTATTTGAATTCAACTCCCTGTATTTCCAGTTTCATTGAAAGTACTCCCTCCTTGTTCTCAGGATCAGATAGAGGAAAAAGGGAACGCCGATGACCGAGATCACTATACCTACCGGGATTATCACCGGTTGAAAGGCAGTTCTGCCCAGGGTGTCGGCTCCCAGAAGTAAGAGCGCTCCCAGGATGCAGGAGCAGGGGAGAAGGAACCTGTGGTCCGCTCCGATCATCATCCGGGTTATGTGTGGCGCTACAAGGCCAACGAAACCGATGATGCCGGTGAAGCAGATAATTCCGGCAGTGACCAGAGTAGCCAGCACCATACAAACTATCCTTACCCTGCGGGTATTAACCCCCAGCGTTGTAGCCACCTCGTCACCCGCGATCATGGCATTTAAATCCCAGGAATACTTTATTAAGAAGGGAAGACAGCAAGCGAAGATAATAAAAACGACCAGGATGTTCTCCCAGCTTGCGCCGGTAAGGGTGCCGAAAAGCCAGTGAACCACGGCGTGAACCTCTTCTTCAGTGGCGATGTATTGCAATACTGAGGTAGCAGCGGAAAAGAAGTACATCAGGGCGATTCCCGAGAGGATCAGGGTCTCCGGTCTCATTCCCCGTATGCGGGCGAGGCCGTAGACGAGGAACATGGCCAGCACGGCGAAGACAAAGGCATTGGTAGTGATAATGTATTTCTCACTGCCGACCATGCCTACTCCGAGGACAATGGCTATCGATGCCCCAAAGGCAGCGGCGGAGGATATACCAAGGGTAAAGGGACTTACCAGTGGGTTCCGCATGATTCCCTGCATTGCTGTCCCAGAGACAGCCAGTCCCGCGCCGGCAATTATCCCCATGACGATTCGAGGGAGCCTTATATC
>JBKGZM010000114.1:0-4164 GCA_046545575.1 Dehalococcoidia bacterium | reverse complement strand
GGGCTCGGCATTATTATCCCTATCCTGCCCCTCTACGCAGAGAGTATGGGGGCGTCAGGATTGTTGGTCGGGCTTGTGGTGGGAGCATTTGCCCTATCCCGAACTGTGTTTGCTCCGATCATAGGCCGAATCTCAGACAGGAGGGGGCGCAAGAGAATCCTTGTGGGAGGTCTCTTCCTGTATGTAGTGTTGTCGCTCAGCTACGTTATCGCTCCGGATCCTGCCTGGCTCGTGGCAGTAAGGTTCGCTCATGGATTTGCTTCCATAATGATAACACCGATAGCCCAGGCATATATCGGTGACATCACACCACGGGGCAAGGAAGGCGAATACATCAACCTGTTCGTCATGTCTCTATTCACAGGGATGGCTGTTGGCCCACTCCTCGGCGGGTATCTTTCGGAGGCATTCTCATTCGATGCGCCGTTTTATGCGATGGCTATAGCTGCCGGGATTTCCTTATTGCTCGTTCTGGTGCTCGTGCCCGACAAAGCACCAACCGAGGCTGCCAATCGTCCCCCTACCGAGCACACCTTTAAGGCAGTCCTGAAAGACCCTCCAATGCGAGCGATAATGTCATTTATGGCTTCGAGGGGGTTCTACCGATGGGGATTCAATTCCTTTTTCCCGGTTCTTGCTATCGGCATGATGTCGAAGACGCATATCGGGATGGTAGTCTCTGGGTACATGATAATTGATATGCTCTTCCAGTATCCTATGGGCAGACTTTCTGATACCCTTTCCGACCACAGGACTGCTTTTGTCCTCGCAGGAGGTAGTATCAGTGCCCTTTGCATGGTAGCCGTTCCCCTCGCTGAGACCACTTATCTGCTGCTCATCCCGGTATTTGGCATGGGAATCTTTAGTGCCATTGCTCGCTCTTCTATGCTCGCTATCAGAACGGAGCGCGGCCGTGACCTTGGCATGGGCACAGTGACAGGTGCACACACTTCATCCCTGGGAGTCGGGCAAATGCTCGGGCCGATCCTGTTTGGGTGTATCGTCGACCTTTTCAGCATCCAGGCTGCTTTCTACGTAGGCGGAGCCGTTGGCCTAATCGGCGTGTTGGCAGCGTTCAAGTTTCTGCGGCAGCGCGCCTAGTCTTATATTGTGATGCTTCGTTCTCTCGCTTCCCCACTGCAGCAGGAAGCATTAACAGAGCAATTCAGATATATTCACAAAAAGACCCGTTCCCTGTATAATCGGTATAAACTAAAGGGAAACTGGCTGAGGGCCAATAGCTCTCAGTTTTTTGGTTGGTAATCAATGCTGTGGACACATTCAAAGAGACCGGGTTGAATGGCCTCAAAAATGGGGAGGGAAGGGAAATGCCAGAAGAAAAGGTATTGCTAACGGCGGAGGGACTGGAGAAACTGAAATCCGAACTGGAGGATCTGCTCAACACCCGGCGTCCGCAGGTAATCGAGAAACTGCAGCGGTCAAAGGAATTGACCGACACCGCAGATAACGGCGAATACGAGGACGCAAAGAACGAACAAGCCTTTCTCGAAGGGCGAATTAAGTCCGTGGAGCGAATGATCAGGAATGCCCAGGTGGTCTCCAGTGAGAAGGCGCGTCGTCCTTCACGTGTGGAGTTTGGCACGACGGCCACAGTGCTGAACGAAAAAGGTGAAGAGAAGGAATATACCATCGTCGGGAAAGCTGAGACAGATCCCAAGGACGGAAAAATATCACACGAATCTCCTGTGGGAAAGGCCCTGCTGGGCAAGCATATTGGCGATGAGGTAGAAGTAGAAGCTCCCAAAGGAAAGATGAAATATCGCGTCTTGGCTATATACAACAAGGAAAAGTAAGCAGGACAAAGGAAGTTATGTCAGAAAAAGTAAGGTAAGTGTAAACACGGAGATATGCCCAACTAATATTAATAACAATCTTCGCGTTTTGTCATTCGGTCAACTGGCGTGCGGCCTAAGTCCCCGCAACCTTGAGGCAAAGGCTATCCTGAGGCCGAAGAGCAGCGATTTACATCCGGGGCCGACGGTTGTAAAATGGAGACAAGGTAGCTGAAACAGTGAAAACCGTGTACCCTTTTTCGAGTTGCACGGGTTAAATCTGTCCCCTCAATCCTTCCTGCTTATGGTTTGTAGCAAGTATGCCCAGCCAAGAAAAGTTTGGGGACATGTGCAGGCAAGTGAGATGTCATTCGAGGAATCTTTTCACATTAGTGGACTTGATCCGGTCGCAAACCTTGGGCGACCATCACAACCAGGGGGTTAGGCAATGCAAGATGAACGAAAGACAAGAGAGGAACTCATAAGCGAGCTCTCAGAGATCCGTAGCCATACTCCTGAGATCGGGGAGTCAGGCGATGGTCGTAAACGGGCCGCATCGTCTAGGCTCAGTGAGTGGTACGAACTTGTCGCAGAGAAATCCTATTCCGGCATTTATATATTCCAGGACGGTGGGTTCAAGTGGGTCAACCAGGCCCTTGCAGATATGGCAGGTTATACGAGAGATGAGTTGATGAGCCTAGGATACCTGGACCTGATACACCCAGACTACCGGGATATTGTGAGGGATTTAACAGGGCAGGCGCTGACAGGCGATACTTCAAATCTTGCCCCGGAACTCGAGGTTCGGTTCTTCCGAAACGGTGGAGAAATCCGGTGGGCACGAATAATGGCCGCTTTGGGCACGTACAACGACCGGACCGCCATCATAGGCAACGTCATAGATATTACCGAGCGAAAACAAGCTGAGGAAGCACTGCGGGAATCAGAGGACAAATACCGGAACCTGGTAGAGAGAGCGAATGACGGGATCTGCATTATTCAAGACGGACTATTTCAATTCGTGAACGGGCAGCTGGCCCACATCTGGGGCGGTAGTCCTGAGGGAATGATCGGGACCCCATTTACTCAGTATCTGCATCCGGAAAGTGTGCCGCAGGTAAATGAGTACTACCGCCGGCGCATGGCTGGAGAGGACGTCCCTTCCATCTATGAGACAGTCCTTCAGTGCAAGGACGGGAGCACACGGGAAGTCGAGATAAATGCTGGAGTGATCATGTATCAGGCAAGAGCTGCGAATCTCGCTTTTGTCCGCGATATCAGCGCACGCAAGAGAGCCGAGGAGAAGCTGGAGGAAACAAAAGCTGACCTCGAGCGATCCAACAAGGAGCTGGAGCATTTCGCCTACATAGTGTCCCATGACCTCCAGGAACCCTTGCGGATGGTATCAGGTTACATGAAGCTCATTGAGAAACGATACAACGATATGCTGGACGATGATGGCAAGGAATTCATCCACTATGCCGCAGACGGCTCAAGAAGGATGCAAGAGTTGCTCAACGACCTCCTGACCTACTGCCGGGTCAGCACGCGGGGGAAACCTCTACAGCCTGTAGACTGCAATGCCGTCCTCCGTTCAGTCACGGTAATGCTGGATATGGCCATCCGGGATGCCGATGCCGAGGTAACATGGGATGATATGCCCCAGGTTGTTGCGGATGAGAGCCAGATTGTGCAGCTTTTCCAGAATCTTATTGCGAATGCCATCAAGTACCGCCAAGACGAAACCCCGCGTATCCATGTGTCGGTTGAGCAGCGGAACAGCGAATGGCTTTTCTCGGTACAGGATAACGGGATAGGCATCGATCCTCAATTCAAGGAACGTGTTTTTCTCATCTTCGAGCGACTCCATAGACAGGAGTACGAGGGCACAGGAATTGGTCTAGCTGTCTGCAAAAAGATCGTAGAGCGCCATGGCGGACAAATCTGGGTGGAGTCCGAGCCCGGAGGGGGCACTACCTTCCATTTCACTATCCCTACACAAGTCCTGCATAAGGGCAAGAGAATATAGTCTACGCTGGTATCGATATGCTGGGAGCTCTTCCCGGTTAAAAATAGAGCAACATGATGTATAACGACGAGGAACAACCCCTACAGCAAGAAAAGGGGCTAGAGAACACAGACACAAACGATCTTGCCGGCCCTCATATGGAAATCCCCACCTTTGTCAATGAAGAGAACTTGGGGGAAGAACTGGGGATCGAAGGTGGCGAGCCGGATACGGTGCCTCTGGAGGCCGTTGAGATTGAGAGTGAAGAAGCAGAACTTGGTGGGGTAGGGGTGGATCCCCCTAACGTGGATCTGGATGAAGTGCCGGAGGACCTCGTCCGTATGTACCTGCGTGAGGCAGGCC
>JBKGZM010000113.1:0-4228 GCA_046545575.1 Dehalococcoidia bacterium | reverse complement strand
AGACAAATCGTTAATTGCTGTTATAATCACTCATGAACGGAATTACCCCATTATCAAACGCAGACCCCAAATAGTCTGCAATATCTGATTGAATACCCAGGTCTCTGCTCAATAACACCAAGAGAAATTCATCAACAAGTTGATATGTTAGCTCGATGATCTCTAACCTGTCTTGAATTTCCATACGAATACCGAATTCAACGTCTTTGATTTCCTCGTCGGTCATGCCCTTTGCGATAGCTTCAGCTTTGATTCTCTCGCACTCGAGAGTAAAGGCATTCTTATCAGATTCATAAAGACGCCGATCTTCGAAGAGTTCTTCCTCATCAATCATCAACAGGACTTCAAAATCAAACATTTTTGACAGCTCTCCAAACAGTGTTTTCTTGGGTGGTCATGACAGGTGGTTACAACATACTCGATCAGGCCAGCAAATGTCAAGAGGTCGTTCTCCTTGAGGATTTGCCTGAGAACTTTGTGAGGGATCCGTGGCTAACAAAACGTCAGATTGTTAGGTGCAGCTTGCCGTATCATCCTTTGGGGATATAGGTGAAATTGTCCGCACAATGCTCTTACCATCGCTATCGCCAATCTTTAGATCGATAGTCCTGTGAGGGACGTGTCGTTGTCGCTGGTCCTGGTGTCACCGAAGTAGGCCAAAGCGCCTGCCACAACTATGGAAGCGGGGAAAAGACAGGTAGCAAACTAGGCTTTATCGAAATCGTCTTTTCGTAGGCCCAGGTCTCTCAACATTCTCGAAATGGTTCCTTTGCTCAAATCCTTACTGCCCCAGTTAGGAACTGTTGTCCTTAATCCAGTTTTCGAATGCATCCAGATCTCGTGACTGCCCTTGGCGTAGCGATCAAATACGCAGTCCAACTTTCGGAGTTTACGGGTTAGCTCACGATAGTTCACAGGTATACTGTTACCTCGGCCGTTGCTTTCGCTCCAACCAATTCAAAGGCAGATGCTTCTACGGCCTTTGGCAATGGATGGCCATGCGTTTGGTAAGAGAGAATAAACTCGCTGGCAACACTCTCGACGTTATCAAGGGCTTCCGCAGGGGTATTACCCCAAGCTCGACAACCTGGCAATATCGGGACTTCAGCCATGTATTTAAACTCTGTCTCTTCACTTGGCTGATACAATGTGACCGGCAGTCTATATTGTTTCATTAGGTCTTCCCCCTCTCCTGTTTTGGACCGAACTTCTTTCCTCCCTACAACTCCATTATAACAACTACAGCAGGCGTAGCAAGCTTCGCGCCAATGCTATGAATTTCCTTGCCACTGATTATACGAAGGATCGTATTATAGGCCTATGTACGCCGGGACTTCAGCCATCGAAACAAAGGTGTAGGCAGTCGTAGCATGTCGGCAGGAGGCACTTGTTGCAACCTATCGCCCCACCCACTTCTCCGCCTTGAACGTCGATTCGTCGCCCAGATGGAAACTAAACCACCCATTCAGGATTTTGCCATCTACCATCGCCCATCCCCTGCCGCTCATATCATCGCCCTCGTCCCACCCGGCGAAAGAAAACGCCAGATCCTCAGGCTTGATCTTCATTGCTCTTATTGTATTCCAGCGCACCTCAGGCGGCAGTTTGAAGATACTCTTTCTGGTCTATAGCGCACCCTAAGCAGAAAGCTGCAGCCTCTTACAGTTCGCCCCTGCCAATGCTTACCACAAAGTTCTCGGCAGTTCACCGTTTTCCTTGGTGAAACGGTACGCTTTCTTCAGGATTTCCCGTGGGGCAACCCCATTTTCGATGGCCTTTTCGTACTCCTGCAGAAAGTAGTCTTTCTGATTCAGGGCCCATAACATCCTGAGCAAAGCATATAGGGCTACTTCCCGATCCGACTCACTGTAATTGGCCTTGAAATATGAAATAGCCTTCGGATAGTCATACAATCGGGTATAGCACAGGAATCCCATCTTCGTGAGATCGTTGAGTTTGTGTTCTCTCTCGTACTCATACCAGCGTTCCTTTTTGCGAAGAGGTTGTCTCTTGATGGATTCAATAAGCTCACTGCAAGTCGCTATAGCCATTTCTCGCAGGTCGGGGGTCTTGGTAAATTCCAGCATCACGTCCATAAGATCTTCGCTCACTGTATCTCTGCTGTGAGAATTATTGACCATCAAGAGTAAAGCATTCTTGATGAAAGTGTTCTTGTCTTCACAATCATATTTCAAGGCAAGAACCCTGCGGAAGAATTCTTCCTGCTGAACACCTACAGATTGAAAGGGATCATAAGCGCTGAAGAGTATATAACTACACGAATAGCACAGGAGCCGGTATAGTTTCTCCAATAACCTGGCCGCTTCAGGCACATCGTCCTTGTCAGCCGAGGCAGCAGCCAACAGGTCTTTGTACAAGCGTTTCACAAGGAAGCGCCATTTCGGACGGTCTTTCTTGGGCACAAACATGTTGGGAGCAAAATAGTATTGATTATAGGCGTCCTCCACAAACTGTTCCGTTTCGTAATTGAGCCATTCGATATCCGGCGCTTCTTTCTGTCTGGTCTTAGACCCTGGCCGTGTGAAGTTATCAGGATTCTTTATGAGGTTGTCGATATCCTTCTGTTCCTTAACGGCCTTGGGTATGTTCTTGTATAACTCGGAGATAATTAGCCTTAGCTGGTCTTCAGAGTACTTGTCAATAGTGCTTCTGACTTCTGATATCTTCATGGCCGATACACCCTCGCAACGTTCTTTTTGGCTTAGACGGGGTCAACACAGTGACGCTGCATCTATCCTGTTATTGGATTTGGCATACCCTCATACAGATGAAGAGGCCGCATCAAAGGAATCGATAACAGTCTTCAAGTCCAGCAGCATAATGCCTTTGCTCTCTTGTCGAACCGGGGGTTCTTCGTCTGTGTCCTCCATAATCGCTTCAACGACGTACCGCAGAACCTCAGGTTGTCTGTAGCTTTCTATAATCTTTCTGGTTGTTTCCTCAAAGCCAGTCTCGCTCTCACCTTTGAGGTATTCCGCCATCTTCAGGTTACTAGCCTCCGCCTTGTTAAGGGCTTTTTCGGTGACCTTCGGCAGAGATCGATTCCCCTGTAGCATTATCTGCCACACAACCACGCCCAGATAAAGTAAGATTTCCCGCTCGTGCTGGTTGAAAATATCGTTATCCACCCTCATTAGATATGTCAGAACAACCGGCTGTTCTCGTGACATACGCTCAATCCGCTTTCGAGCCTCCTTTGCCGACTGATCAGCAATCCTCTTCCAGGTTCTCTCCACCAGCTCTGCTGATATTGAATTGTTCACCGTTGATGTGGAGTCCTGGCCCTGTTTGATTTGGTCATCCAGTTCGTTGACAAAGCTCTCAATGTCCTGCGGTAGTTCCTCTTCGTCACCGTCCATCCACTCTTCACCTTCGAATCCATACAAGTGCTCCTCAAAAACGCTCTCGATACGCTCATAGACACGGTCCAATATCCTCTGGTGGCGCCTTTTTCCCTCATGATTCGCCTCAGCAGCGATATTCTCCTGCAGTTCCTCAAATTCCTCTAGAGTTGCCTGAATAACGATACCGCCATGCGCCACAACAGCGCTGTAAAGTAAGCACTGGCACTCGGGGTTGAGGACTACGCTGCGCTTGAGCTCCTGGAGTTCATCCTCGCTAACTATTAGCTCATACAGTTCCTGTTGGGGGTGGCGTTCCATCACCCACTTGCTCAGGTCCCAGGACGTACCTTCCCAGTTGCTTATCTGCCCCTGATCGTCGCACCGGCTACAATGCCACAGTATAACACCTGAACCTGCATCCCGGCGGATCAAGAGGTGTCCGGGACAGCGTACCCTGCCTGGACGCCTACGGCAAGGGAGGGCGGCTTCGATCACCTCGCCTGCAGGACACACTGAGGCAGTCGATACAATCGCACCGAAAAACTCGGCCATTCTCCTCGCTGGCTCATGCGACGAACCCGCTGGAATACCCTCGAAATGGGTCATATCAGTGACAAAAGTGTCTCCCATATCGGCCTCCTTACTTTTAGCTGCTCCTCAACAAGAGGATGGGAAATATCGGGACAGACCCGGCTGAAGGATTCAGCAAGCGGCCACCTTTGCCTGGTCTCGTTCCGTTTGAGCCAGTGGACCTATGTTTCCTGTCTTTCAGGGTCATTATACAACGAGGGGAAGGAATGGTAAATAGACCGCAAAGCTATAATGTTGGGCAAAATGACCAATTTCGCGAGAAGACAATCAGT
>JBKGZM010000112.1:0-4293 GCA_046545575.1 Dehalococcoidia bacterium | reverse complement strand
TGAAATACACGAGGCCACGCAAGGGAATCGAAGGATAAACCGCCTTATGCCGCAGTTGGAAAAACACTATGATGACAAAGCACAGAAGAAAGTAAGCTACCTCTCCCCGGAGCTGGAGGGTTTTCTCAAGCAAATGGGGACCCAGTTCAATGAAGGGTAAAAAGGGAAGCAGCGATCCGCCACTTTCAAGTGAGAACGGCGCGCTCCCTTCAGGGAATTAGCCATGGACAAATTATGCCCGCGACTAACGGCGGCCTGAGTGCGGTAGCAAGCGCGCTCACAGTTAGGGTATAATCCCAGTGGATTTTCTTGGTTCTCCCAGAATGCGTTGCGTCAATCAGGGGTTCTCTGCCAAAGGAGGCTTTTCATATATGACACGAGTAGTAGTTGATCCCGGTGTTTGCAGCATGAATGCCGCCATCGAGGTCACGAAGATAAACAGACGACGATTTGGAATCAAGGTGACTACAGATTGTGAAATGATAACAAGAATGGGTGAATCATTAACGGAAATAAGGCCGGACGATATTCTAAATCACCAGGTAAACTCCAGGGTTTACCAGTGTGCCTCCGAATGCCAGGTCCATACTTCTTGCCCCATACCCATGGCAATCCTTAAGGCAGCTGAGGTAGAAGCCGGACTCGCCCTGCCTCGGCCCGTTACAGTTCAGTTTCAGCCCCAGTAATACAAGCATTCCTTAGCCTATGAATCCTTGCTCAATCCAGATGAGACCTTGCAAGATTTTCTTGAGATAGCCCCTCGAAACGTCGCCTCATGCTGGCTTATCAGGGTCAGATAAATGGAAAAGGGGTGAGCAGAAATCACCATGCCCCTCAGACACAATGCCCCGTTTCAGCCGCGATAACAATATTGACACGCCCATCTGAGGGTGATAGAATTAAGCGTGCTTGTTTAAAAACAATTTTGTTTACATTAACAATACGAGGTCCCAGTAAGGTGCCCATGATCAGGGCTTAAAAGGGGAAGTCCGGTGAAAGCCCGACGCTGCCCCGCAGCTGTGATTTAGCTCAAGATGAGCTAATAAGCCAGAATGCCTGCCTTGTGATAAGCTAATCGCCTCCGAGGGGAGGATACAGGCAGAAGTATCGATATATTTCTGATAAAAACCCTTGTCTCCCTGCAGAGGCAAGGGTTTTTTGCTTAAAGGAGAAACAAGTGATGAAAACAGGGGTAGTTATCCTCGCCCATGGCAGCCGGGGCGAGCAAGCCAGAACATTACAGGTACTGGAAAGGGTTACTGAAGGCGTAAAGCCAATACTTCGTCCGGAATTGGAGGTTATGGGCGCTGCCCTGCAATTCGAACCTCCTTCCCTCGAAGAGACAGTGGAAGCGCTGATAGGGCGGGGCGCCGAGCGTATTGTGATAACGCCCTATTTTCTCTTTGCAGGACGCCATATTACCGAGGACATTCCTGAAATTATTGAAAAATTCAAACGACAACATCCGGAAAAGGAGTTTGTCCTGACAGGCATTCTCGGGACCGACCAGCACACTGTAACCCTCGTGGCAGACCGTATCCAGGAGGCTGTCCCTGAGCTTTCCATCAATGGAACAAAACAGGGGCCTACTATGACTCCCGGCGAAAACATCGAGGAAGAAAGTATGGGGATACTCGATGACCTCTTGCCGAAGGGCGGTTGGTCCGACGAGGAATATCAGGTGGTAAGGCGCATTGTCCACGCCGTTGGCGACCCGCAGATTGCGACACTCGTGTACCTGCATCCCGACGCAGTCCCGGAAGGCATGGCCTCGATGAGGGAAGGGAAGCCAATATTCACCGATGTCAGGATGGTAGCTTCAGGCATCAGTCAGCGGCTGGCCAGGCAATTTGGCTGTTCTATTCACTGTGCTCTGGATGAGGGGACCACGACCAATCAAGACAAAAGCACTACTCGCAGCGCCGCTGCTATCAGCGCTTTGGGAGAGAAGCTCGATAACGCAATCGTAGCTATCGGCAATGCCCCTACCGCACTTATCGCTTTGATCGACCTGATTGATAAGGGAATCGCAAAACCCCGGCTGGTAGTGGGAATGCCCGTAGGCTTTGTGCAGGCCAGGGAATCCAAGGCAGCACTGATGCAACGCGACATACCCTACATCACCATCGAGGGAACCAGGGGCGGGAGCTCGGCCACTGTCGCAACAATTAACGCATTGCTGAATCTTGCTCATGCTGCCAGATGAACTGGTGCGCTGATAGAATACCCTGCCACAACCTGTGACGTGGATACTACAAGGGAGTAAAGAGCTAGACAAATGAAAACGGATTTCTCTGAAATAAAGCTGGACCCATTCGTCGGCGAGGTCAACGGAGTACCGATAAAGACCCTTGCCTTCACTTTCCCGGAAAGGAGAAGAATCCTGAGCACACGGGAAGGGTTCAGGGAAGTTGAAGCAGTAGCTGAAAACTCCTGTCCTCCCGAGCTCTGGGATTTTGTACACCGTCACCCACAGGACTACTTTGAGATGGTACAACAGGCTATCCATATTGAAGAAGAGAACATCTCTCTGCTCTATACCGGGGCCAGTCTGGAGAAAGGCTCATTGAAGAAATCAGAACAGGAGGAGGTCCTGGTCTTTGCAACTGCCGATGTCAAAACCAATGCCATGAGGACGGGAATAGATGCGCCTTCAGGAACGAGGAGACAAAGGAAACCGGGAACAATAAACATATTTCTGCTCACTACCAGCACCCTCTCGGAAGCGGCAATGGCGCGCTCATTAATCACTGTCACAGAGGCCAAAACAGCAGCACTCCAGGACCTGCATATTCAAAGCTCCTACGATCCTGCCCTGCAAGCGACAGGCACCGGTACCGACAACATCGTCGTGGTTTCCGGAACAGAGCCATCGATAGAAAGATTGAGAGGACACTCACAGCTGAGCGGCATCATAGCCAGCACCACAGTGAAGGCTGTAAAGGAGGCTTTGATGGGAGTGAAATGAAATAGCCTGGAATAAAGAAAGGCGAATACCGAAAACACATTGAAAAGAAAGGAGGATCACAGATGGATAACAAAAAAGGAAAGATAGTCTCGATCGCCTTGGTAGCGTTCATGCTCCTCACGCTGGTAGCTGGTTGTACCAGGCAGCAGGCAGAGGAAACAGATACTCCTGAAATGCAACAGACCGTTACCATTACCAACTCATCGGGGAAAGAGGTTGAGGTTCCGAAATCCCCGAAGAGAGTGGTTGTCCTTTACAGTCAGATCCCCATAGCAATGAAGGCCATAGGCGTGGATATAAATGACCGTATAGTTGGCCTCTCCGAGTATGCCGCCGATCACTACAACATGTTGTTCCCTGAGCTCACGAAGAAACCCAAGGTCGGCCCCAATCACTTCGAGGTTGACTATGAGAAGCTGATAGACCTGGAACCTCAAATTATAATGACCACCCCGTTCAGCGTAAAGAGGCTTGAGCTCGAAGAAAAGCTCAAGTCAACTGATATCAAAGTTGTGGCCCTTGACTTCGATCTCGAATGCTTCCAGGAGACAGTACAGACGTTAGGGGAAATCTTCAACAAAGAAGAAAGGGCTACGGAGTACGCCAACTTCTGGCTCAGCCAGTTAGAGGTGGTAGAAGAAAGGGTTAGTGAACTCAGCCCTGATGAGAAAGTCCGTTGCTACGGTGAAGGTACTCAGCAGCCTTATAAGACTGTGTCCAGTGGCGCTTCACTGCATGAGGTTATGGAGTTGGCCGGCGGGATGAATATTGCTGCGGACCTCGAGACGAGAAGCCCTGAAGTTGACCCTGAATGGGTAATAGAGCAGAACCCTGAGGTAATATTCAAATACCCCATGGGCGCCGAGTATCAGGGCGGCTTTGGCCACACCGAGGTTGAGCCATTTTCCGATATGAGAAGTGAGATACGCGGGAGAACCGGCCTCACCGAAGTAGAGGCAGTAAAGGAAGACAATATCTACATTCTCTCCCGCGATATCGCCGCAGGCGCTTTCGAGAACATCGGTGTGTTATATGTTGCCAAGATCCTGTACCCCGAATTATTTGAAGACATCGATCCGGAAGCCCAACTGAAGGAAATGGTTGAGAAATACCTCGGGCTAGACTTCGAGAACTTGAAGGGAATTTTCGTATACCCCTGTCTATGGAGAAATGAATGAGGATCGCACAGCTTGTGGAGGCGAAGCATGCTTCGCCTCCACAAGGAACAGGATAATTATTAATGACAACAGAAGCGGAAACAGCTACAGCGAAGGAAATTTACTCCAAGCTCAACGCCAGGAAGGTGCTCTTTGTCATCATAGGAC
>JBKGZM010000111.1:0-4465 GCA_046545575.1 Dehalococcoidia bacterium | reverse complement strand
AAACTCGCCTTGAGGCCTTTATTGAGATGGTGAAAGGGGGCATAGAATATTGATTGAATTACTTCGTTTATGCGGGTTTGAGGAGCCTGATTTAGAAGCGGAATTGCCTCGGTTCGAGGAAGCCTTCAACAGGTTAGGGATAACCAGCGAGGACGTTGAGCAGATTAAACAAAGGCTCAGGACATATTACAATGTAGAACTACTGGGTGTGCGCAAATTACTCGGATTATATTTAGAGGGGCTGGTCAATTTAGTTTTGGCACGCGAGGATGGTAAGACTAAGGTCATTTACGGCATCATGGGGGCATTTGATGAGGTTTGCTCTGCCTGTGTATCGAAGTCTGATGACGTTTATATGAGCTTTCCCTCTGAGATTTTTGAGATAGTGCTTGGCTCCATGTTTGGCAAGCTAGTGCCTGTGTTGGAGGCGGCGGAAAAGGCATGGTTAAGGGCTGGAACGGTTGCTCATTGTGCTAATCTGAAGACACTGTTAGGACTTTTAGTTTCGGATCTTATTCCAAGGCCTGACCTGGTATTTACCTCCGGTTTTCTTTGCGACACGGCTCCGAAGACAACTGACCTGCTTTCTGAAATCTATGGCATACCGGCGTTTGTTCAGGATACCTGCCAGGACAGGGAGATCAGCGAGTATCCTGATGCGAAGCGGACGACGGATTTGATGGTGAAGAGCGCAAGAAGGTTTGCGAAAAGAATGGAGGAGGTAGTGGGGTTTGAGATAACGGATGAGATGTTGTGGGAGCAACTGGAGGCGAGGAAGGCCCTGATGGGTAATATATCTCAAATACGGGATCTAATTGAACATGGTGATCCATTGGCAATAAGCCCTACCCATTATATCTATCTGGAGAACTTGCCAAGGTTAGCGGCTTCCAATTCAGAGTTTCTACGGGGAGCTGTTGAGGCAACCAGTATCTTGCTTGATGAAGTACAACAGAGGATTGATAAGGGAGTGGGGGCAGTGGACCGGGGGGCTCCCAGGATATTATCATCGCACCCTGCACTTGCCTCAGACCCAAGACTGGACCACCTGATAACAGAAATGGGTATTGCCCTGGTAGCGAACGAAGGTGGTGCTCTCTTTCCACCCGATGGAGGGCATACTCCTCCTGTTTTTGAGCCGAAGGATCCGTATGAGGGAATGTCTATGTCTCTGCATATGTCATTGCTCCAAAGCCTTCGTGCACGTGCGAACATATTGGTAGAGGCTGGCAAAAGACTCAAGGTCGATGGTACACTGTGCCTGACTCATGTGGGGTGTCGGACTGTCGTCGGAGATTCTCTAATGGTTAAACGTGCTTTGGCAGAGGAGTTAGGCTTACCTGTTCTCTACATAGAATATGAGGGCTTTGATCCTCGTGTTTACAATCACGAAAAGCTTAAACGAGAGTTGGAGCTATTTAAAACGATGCTGCATGGCGGTGTGGGGACTCAATAGCCCTGCGTATGTGAGTGGTAGGCTGGTAGCTTGCGATGCGTGTCCCTGGTCGTGGCTGTACTATATATGTGGCGCTTGGCTGTGTTGGTGGAGTGGGGCTTTAGGGGCATGGTTGCCACATATTGGGATATATGATATCGGTACCAATGTCTTTGTACAGGCTTTAATTACAAGGCATGGCAATTTAAAGAAGGAGGATAGAACAAAGTGGCTGAAACAAAGTATGGCAAATACCTCATGGAAGCACCCATAAAAATGGAAGAGGGTGGACATGCGCCGTTGTTCAAAATTGATGGCGCTGAGTTCGGCGCTGATATCAGATGTATATTAGTGCCTGTTGTAACCCCTATGGTCATGGTGGACAAGCCTCATTATCATGATTTCGACCAGATCCTTTGCTTTATCGGAAGCGATCCTTATGATATGAGGAATTTCGGAGCTGAAATTGAGCTCTCTATGGGCGAGGAAGGGGAGAAACATATCATCACCAGTCCCACCCTTGTTCACCTCCCGAAGGGCTTGGTTCATTGCCCGCTTGAATTCAAGAGGGTTGATAAACCGGTTTTCCATCTGGAGCTTTTCCTCGGATCTGAGTATGAGAAAAAGGCTACGTCCTGATAGCCCTTACTTGAGTCGGTTAGGAGACTGTTCTATATGTGGCCAGTTTCAATAGCCTGGTTCCGTTGCAGGAAGCCTGGCAATGGTGAGCGTTTGTATCTGTCTTCATCTGGGAGTACATGATCCCCGTTTCCTCAAGACAGGTGCTATGCGTCTGGGCGGATCCTCGGAATGGTTTCATTTACTCTCAGTGAGGTAGCTCGCTGGAGTGGTATATCTCACCTGCCCCGGCATCGAAGATGTAACGAAATCGGGGGCTTGACATGTAGCCATTCTGTGATTATAATGCAGTCAAACTTTGGCCCTACAAGTAGTTGAGGGTTGGGAGTCTGGTCTATTGGGAGTTGAGAACAACAACATGGCTGTCAGGAGCAACTCGGATAGCAAAAGCTATGAAACCAAGGTGAAGTTTGAGGTCTACGGCGAGGAAATGATGGAGAAAACCGTGAAGCTCAGTGGCAATAGCGGAAGGATCTATCTGCCGCCGGACTGGGTGGGGCACAAAGTTAAGATCATAAAGATCGATTAACGTATAGCTGAGATATTCCGCGAACAGTTTGTTGAGCAGCACTAGGGGGTTGTCAAGTTCCTCTCGAAATCATAATAGCCTGCAGGCATCGCTTCATCTAGCTCCTCTCTCCCATATAAGGTGGGTATTGCTAAAACTTGACAATAACTATTAGGGTCGCTATCTTGACAGTGTAGGGTGTGAGGCAGGTATAGTGAGTGTTTCTGGAACTAAGCGGTCAGGAAGTTCTGGATAAAATAAATATTCTTTAGGAGGATTAATTCATGGAGATCAGGCTAAATGCCAGTGGTACGAAGTCGTTGTCAACTAAGGTTTTTTTCAGTGACGAAGACGGATTTGAAGTCGCTTCCACAATTGTCATGGGAAAGAAAGATGCGGTTGTCATAGATGCACAGTGGACATTGTCGAATGCCCATCGGCTTATTGCGGAGATTCTGGAAACAGGCAAGAACCTCACAGCAATTTACCTTTCACATGCCCATCCGGATCATTACTTCGGGGCAGGTGTAGTTGCCAAGGCTTTCCCCACGGCGCGCGTTGTGGCAGTACCTTCGGAGGCCGAAGTAATCAACAAGCAGTTTTTTGGCAAAATCGAACACTGGGAGAGCATCATAGGGGCTCACAACGTCTGCAGGGAAACCACAGAAATCGAGCCTCTGCAAGAAAATTACATTGAACTGGAAGGGGAGCGCCTGGAGATCATGACGGAAATCATGGGTGATATGAAGTACAACACGATGGTGTGGATCCCTTCTATAAAGACCCTTGTTGGTAGCGATGTCCTATTCAATCAGGCACATCCCTTCACCTGTGAACTCACCAAAGAAGAACGCCAGCAGTGGATAAAGGACATCGACAAGATCGAGAAAATGGGCGCCGAGGTAATCATTCCTGGCCATCAAAGGCCTGGAATGCAGTTCGATAAGAGCTCGCTCGACTTCACCAGAGAATATATTGTCGCTACCGAAGAAGAACTCGAAAGAACGGACACTGTTGCCGGTTTCTATTATGCTATGGCTGAACGCTTCCCCGGTGCCAATCTTGTCCGACTAAGCAACGGGATGAACGCGAATGTGTTTAAGGGGGATATGGACTGGAACTGGCGGGAAGCTTGAGGCCTCTGTGATATTAGACTGAGGGCATTCCTCTAAAAGCAGCTCAAGAGTTGCCTACGGTCCGACTGCACAGCTCGATTGAGCCCTTGCTCGGCAATGCTCAATCATCTGTCTCAATTCCCTACACCATCGGCTCACTTCACAGCAACTATGACGCTGCCCTTTTCGATAAATGGATCAAGGGGCCACACAGGAAATTGACAGCCTGGAGAGAGTGATATATTATGAACTCGGAATTAGGGAAGCCCAAACTCTAAGGGAGTGGATGAGCCCCGGTGGGCTTCGCGGACTTCAAATCCGTTGGTGGGCATCACTGGATGTCTATGGAGGTTCGACTCCCCCCACTCCCGCATGTTGAGGACGCAGATCTGGAGCTTTTATTTCTCGATTAGCAAGTTTAAGGATGAGAGACATCATGATAATCAGAAGAAGAACCTGAATAAACGTTCGTTGTCAGGCGTGTATCGCCGCAACGAAAAGGCACTTTGGTGGCTTGCCTGCTAGCCGCACGGGGAAGTGGTGTGCAATAGGCCCACAGGGAACTGCTGTGGATGACATGTTTGCCTGGGGAGGTGCGCTTTCACCGTAGGTGATGTGGTTTGATCCATGCACAGCGTCATGGGCTAGAGGTAAGGGCCTCTAGCCCATTTTTTTATTTCGGGGGAGTATCTCAAATGAGAAGGAGGTTTAATCGGATCTTCCAGACGCAATTACGCTCGATTAGCTTCAGATTTTCGTTAATGCGTA
>JBKGZM010000110.1:0-4502 GCA_046545575.1 Dehalococcoidia bacterium | reverse complement strand
TATGGGAAAGCGCGGAGGCCCTCTTGTTGCTGGCTGAGATGGTGAGGCACAGGGGTCTGTGGGGAGTGGGGAAGGACTTCGACGGCGGGTGCTACGTCCTTACCACGTCCAGGAGCTATCAGCCACCGGCACCAGAGGACATTGACCTGCCCGCAGATATCTATTACGGCCCAACAGGCAGAACTGATTGGGCGTCCCACTGGAACAATCCCACCCGTGTAGTCGCCATACCGGACAGGCGGGAGAACTTCTGGTGGTGCAACTGGTACACGACGCTTATCGGTAGCGTCAGGGACGGTTTTGTTACGTCCGATACTGAAGGTATCCCTGACCTGACTGCCGAGAGAAAGGCCCAGGAGCGAAGGGGGCGGATGAAGAGGGAGCGTGAGATGGCTAGGAGACAGCTGCCCACACAACTGGAGCTGGGAGTGTAAGATGAAAACCTATAACCTGTACATGCAGAGGCTGCAAAACGGGGTCAACTTCCGCATGGGCGGGAGGAAGGGTAACGAAACCGGGATTGACCGGTACTTCCAGGGTAATAAAAACAGGTGGATCCACGTGGGGTATATCGCTGCCCATGACAGGAAACAAGCCCTGGAGGACCTTATGGCGATGGGGCTGAAAGGTCCCAGGGTGTACCGACACTGAGAGTCAACCAAGGGGACCACAACTAAGCATTGTGGCCCCCTTGGTTGACTTCTTCACGCGTGTAGACATCCGACGTTTCCATCAGTGCTTTCTTGTGCTATCTTCGCCTTACAGGGACGGTCTTTGGGGAGCAGTTCCCATCTCTTCTCCCTGTGGTGCTCCAGGCTAAACTCAGGGCAGAGGGCCCGCTCTGGGTTGCACCCCTGCGAGGCATGTGGAAGCACCGGAAGAAGCTGGGGTAGCGGCATTTCACCAGCTTATACAGATCCTCTTCATATCCTACTCGAACTGCAGAGCCGCTGTTCCTCGGCATAGACCGCTCCGCTATCAGGGTCTATCTTGGATGCCCCCTGTGTTCGGTCTCTCCGTCCCGTCTCTTGCTCCTTGGCGTGCTCAGCCTAGGTGGTTTAAAATCGAGGTTATCGGCAGGCGAGTTTCTTTGATGAACTCGGCTGATATCTGAGTACACAAGGTTCGCATATCCTCTTAAAACCTCAAGGCTCGAGTGCCCCAGTATCCTTTGCAAGCTGAATACGTCACCGCCATTCCGTAGGAAAGTCACTGCCATGGTGTGCCGAAAGGTGTGTGGGCTCACCCGGACTCCGGTGATGCCAGCCTTGCTGCCATAGCGCTCAACGATGGCCTCGACCCTGTCCTTGGTCAATGGATGGCTATCCCGGGTCAGGAATACCTGGTCGTGCTTGGGGATAGCTGGCTCCGGCCGATAGCGGTGGAGATACTTCCAGACCGCCTTCTGCACTTTGGCTCCGATAGGCACATGCCTCTCCTTGCTTCCCTTGCCGCTCACCTTAAGCAGCCGACTTTCAAGATTCAGATCAGCTAACCTGAGACTCGTAAGCTCAGTGCAGCGGATTCCAGTGTCGAGCAAAGTCAGCAGAATGCAATAGTCCCGGTAACTTGTGGGAGAGGATATATCAACAGTATCAAACATCTGTCGCAGCTGTTCTTCGCTAAAGGTAGGCATTATTTTTTTTGGGGGCTTTGGGTATCTTCAGCTTACTAAACGGATTCTGTTGTATAAATTCTTCCCTCTCCAGCCAGGACCAGAAAGACTGCAAGGCACGCATATATCCGTTGATAGTATGGCCAGAGAGGTGTCCCTCCTGAGGCCTGGTGAAAGGATGCGCCCCGAATCGGGGACGCTGCTTGAGGGCGACACTAAACTGACGCAGCTCATTAACCCCGATCTCGGTTACATCGCTGGGAAGGTTTTGATCTGCGAGAAATTTTTCCAAGTAGCGCACGGAGGCTTCAACAATGCCTACTGTGTTTTTGCTTTTGCCTTCACTCAGGCATGAAAGGCGATAACCAGCAAGGAGCGACTCCAGCTCATTGCTGGACCTTTTCCCCAGAATCTCGTTCAGGACCCTGTCCAATTTTTCGTCATCCATCGCTACACCTCGGTTGGTTCAAATCAATATCTTCTGGTATCATTTTGATGAAGGGCAAGAGTTTATGCACCGACATCTTCACGTTCGACTGATGGCACGTAGGTGACAAAAATGAAGCGCGAATCAAAGTGGGAATACAAAAATGCGCGCATGAGCAAGAGGGTCAGACAGCGTGATAAGGCTACGATCCTGCGGGCTTATGAGGAGGCAATGAGCAAGGGAAGGGATCGGGAGGATATACTGGAGAGGCTAAGCAGAAAGTACCATAAGAGTGAAAGGCAGATTGAAAGGTATATACAGCAGGCCAAGAAGGAAAGGGGAGACAGGGAAGATGGTCAAGTAAGTCAGGTCGTGGTTACTGAAGACAAACACCGAGCGCTGATGGTGCACTTCGAGGCTATCAGGAACGTAATCAAAATATGGCTTGAAAAGCAGCATCCACCTTCAGTTGAGGAACTAGCTGACGCCTGGAAAGGGAATCTTACCGGTTGGGGAATTACTGCTCAGGTGCTTTCAGATGGGAGTGGTTCCGCAGCACCTGTCATGGGGCAGCATCCCCTTTATGATTCTTTCCGGTATCACCTGGTGCCCCCTTTGGTCAAGGAAGACTTCTGGGGAAAGGTCGATGAATTGGTCGGGCTGGGGCTGGGATTTCTAAGTGGTGCTGTTGACATTCATAGAGAATTGTCCAAGGTTGCAGAGGAGAGAAGTGGCTTTGGCATTATTGCTGGGAGTTGGCAGAACGAACCTGTTACTGGGATTACTCGGGACTTCATCCAGATGCTGTATGAGGATACCTTGGATATCATTGATTTCAGCAGATGGACACACTCGGTTTGGGCAGCACTATGGCCCGAGAATGGTGGACTAATAGTCACCTGGCCTAATGAAGGTCTACGTCTGCTGAGGCATCTAGGATTAGATCCGGTCATTCAGCAGACCTTCTGGCCCCTGAATGGAGGTCCTTTCATTCTGCCTCGGCATCAAGGGGAGAGAATAGCCTATGGTGATGCCGATCTGTATAGCACGGGCAAGGTTGCGCTTCTCCTGTGCTTCGGGCCCAGGGTCATCGCGGTAGCTTCTTTGCCAGAGCAATTGACAAGCGTTCAGGAAGCGCATGAAGGCATTGTAGCAGATTGCGCTTCCTGGCAGATGGTAGGCTCTCTCGCACGGACTCGAGAGCGACTTGACACACTTAGTCAGGAAGTTCGATCCACATTGGAGTTTGCCCACTGTGAAACTTCATTTCCAGGCAGATGTCCCCAATGCCCTGAGAAGTGACTCCGCCAAATCACTTCACCCGCCGCCAATTACCTACTGGCCCGGCTTCGCCGATGTCCCATTGAAACGTTGAGGTTGTCCAGGGGACTTGCCGTAGCATGAGCCCTTTTGACATCAATGTCAGCCAGCTCGCAGTATTTTCTAGTCATCTCGAGGCTTGAGTGCCCCAGCATTCTCTGCAAGCTGAACACATCTCCGCCATTGCGCAGGAACTTGACCGCCGCCGTATGGCGGAACGTATGTGGTGAACACCTGACCCCAACTATCCCCGCTTTCTCACCGTAATAAGAGATAATCTTTTCCACCCGCCCTTTGGTGAGGGGTCTTCCCTCTCTTGTGAGGAACAGGAAATCGCGTCGAATTCCCATTGGCTCTGGGCGACAGCGCTCAGTATAACGCCAGAGGCAGCGTTGAACCTGCTTGCCTATTGGAATAAGGCATTCCTTGTTCCCCTTACCCAGGACCTTGATCATACCGTCTTCTAGCCAGACATCATCCGGCTTTAGATAACGGAGTTCGGATACTCGCATACCTGTATCAAGAAGGGTTAAGATAATAGCGTAGTCGCGGTATCCCTCGGGTGTTCTGGTATCTATAGCAGCCAATAGCTGCTGTATGTGGAGGTCGGAGAAAGTAGGGATGACCTTTTTCTCGGCGGGTGCGGAATCTTCACGCGGTCAAAAGGGTTACTCTCTATGACGTCCTCAGAGACGAGCCATGAGAAGAATATCCTCAGACTGCGCAAGTAGCAGTTGATAGTATGCCCGGATAGGCCTCTATCCTGTGGGTGGTTGAAACGGTGACCGGAGAAGCACTGCTTCTGCTGCAAATAAAGAACGAATTGCCTGATTTCGTGGTGGCTGAGCTGGGTCGCATCAGTGCTTAAGCCTTGCGAGGTGAGGAAGGCTCCAAAGTAGACTACACTGTTGGTGACAATATCGATGGCATTGGGACTCTTCCCCTCGGTGCTGGCACACAGCTGATAACCCTGAAGCAACCTACCTATATCGGTGCAAGAATTTGACGAAGCAAGAGCTCCTTCTTTACAAAACTGATTTTTGGGGTTAAAATGAATACGATTTCGGGCGATTAGCTCAGTCGGTCAGAGCACTTGCTTTACACGCAAGGGGTCAGAGGTTCAAGTCCTCTATCGCCCAC
>JBKGZM010000109.1:0-4575 GCA_046545575.1 Dehalococcoidia bacterium | reverse complement strand
GCAAGTTCGCAAATGTCGAACCTCACCAGATCGTCACCGCCATTTGTGAACTCTGTTGCAAGCCGTAAGAGGCGATGAAGACCTTGCTGGAAAAACGCCTGAGGGAAATCCGTGCTAGAATCGCTCCCGTATACGGTAAGTACAAGGTATCATCATTGAGGGAACTCGATGAGAGGATAAATAGAGGAGAGTTGGGAGAGACGGATACCTTTGAAGATTTCACTGAACTTGATGCCCTTGAAAGCGAGGCTGATAAGATAAAGGAGCTGAAGGAGCGAGTTGAGTAGCTGGAATTCCCACCGGACGATAATAATTGGCCTCGACGGCATGCCGTACCGGCTGATCAATGACCTTGCCGAAAGCGGCGTAATGCCCAACACGAAGCGGATCATCGAACAGGGCACCTTCAGGAAGATGCGGTCCTCAATCCCCGAAATCTCCTCCGTGGCATGGAGTTCGGTTATGACAGGCCTGAACCCCGGATACCACGGCATCTTTGGCTTCACCGATGTCCCGGACGGCACCTACAGGCTGTCCTTCCCCAACTTCGCCGACCTCAAAGCCTCTCCTTTCTGGGACCATGAAGGAAGCGGCAGGTCGGTTATCGTGAATCTTCCCTTCACCTACCCTGCTCCCGAATTGAACGGGGTGCTCATTGCCGGATTTGTCGCCCTGGACCTGAAAAGGGCAACATATCCCCAGTCCCTCATCCCAACACTCAACGAGATGGGATATCAGATAGACGTGGATTCCAGCGCGGCCCACAAGTCGATGGACCTGTTTCTTAAAGACCTCGATAAGACCCTGGATGCTCGCATAGAAGCCTATCGCTATCTCTGGGATAAGGAGGACTGGCAAACGTTCATGCTCGTGTTTACAGGAACCGACCGCCTCGGGCATTTCCTCTGGGACGCCTACGAGGACAGGTCACACAAACACCATTCCGCTTTCCTGGACCATCTCCACAAGATAGACAAAGTCGTTGGCGAAATCACAGGGAAGATGAGGGATGACGATTCGCTCATAATGCTTTCCGACCACGGCTTTGAATCATCCGAGGCCGAGGTCCAGATGAACTTTTTCCTCAGCCAGGAGGGCTTCCTCAAATTCCGGAACGATCCCCCACGGAGCCTGGCGGACATCGACTACGGAACGAAGGCCTTTGCCCTCGACCCGGCCAGGATATACATCAACCTGGAAGGAAAGTATCCCGGGGGGAGCGTTAAGCCCGAAGAAAGGGAATCTCTCATCGAGGAACTTAAAACCGCTTTTGAGTCTCTGGAAGTAAATGGCCGGAAGCTGGTGAAACGTGTATGCAGGAAAGAGGAAATCTATGACGGACCACACCTCGATCACGCCCCTGACCTGGTCCTCCTTTCGAATTCCGGCTTTGACCTCAAGTCGAGTCTCAAGGCCAAACAGTTTTCGCAAAGGGGCATTTTCACAGGCAAGCACTCCCAGGAGGACGCTTTCCTGTTGATAAATAGCGCCTCAGAGGATATAATTCCACAAGAGCCATCCGTATCTGATGTAGTTGGAGTGATGGACAGATTGGCCATTGAATAGAAAAGGAGATAGGCGCTAAGCGCCTATGTCCGCCAGAGGCGGAACAAAATGTTGTCGATAAGTCCGTCGCAACCGTTGAGATTGCTTTCCGCCACAGGCGGACCGAAGGCGGGCTCGCAATGACAGTTTCCGGAAAGCCTGAAATGTCGCGGAGGAGGTGATGAGCTATGCCAAAGGTAGAAATGGAACTGGAAATAGAACAAATAGCTAAAATACTGGAATCCCTAAGCCCGGGTGAACTGGAAACCCTTGAAATCTTGTTGACCCCCGAGTTAAGAGATGCACTCAAGGAGAGGCGTGAGGAGGGCAGGAGGGAGTTTGAGCAGGGAAAGACTCTCTCTAAAGATGATCTATTCTCTGAGTAACCCTGATGTATAGGATTCAAAGCATAAGCGCTGTTAAGAGGGACATTCACAGACTGGATAAGCAGCTGCAGAGGGTATCAAGGAGAACTATTTTGCTGATATTGAGGATGATCCTTTCAAGGCAGCGCCTCTTTCGCACGAATTTAAGGGGTTGTGGTCTTATCACTTTAAGTACAAGGGCTCTCAATACAGGATCGTTTATGAGATTTACAGAGAAGAACAGGTTGCCCTTGTAATCATGATCGGGCCAAGAGAAGGATTCTATCAGGCTCTCAGAAGGCGGATTCGGTAGCTGAAGATTTCCCCCTTTCCCAAAGGGGGAAATCCGTTCATATGACGTAATGCAGGGGGTGATATACGGGGTGCACACGCCACAGGTTGCGGCGGACCCACGGCTCCGCACGCGTTTCGATATCGATGAAGCCTTCGGGACGGTGATCAACCGGTTTGCCGCACAGGCAGTGGTCGGCTATCCCCTGACCATGTATGGCGCAGGGGAGCAAATCCGCGGGTTTATCGGACTGGAAGACGCCATGCAGTGCATCACCCGTCTCCTTGCCCATCCTCCCGAGCCGGGCCAGTACGATGTCGTAAACCAGATGTCCGGGTACTACAGCATAAATCAGCTGGCCCATACAGTGGCCCGGATAGCCAGCGAGGAGTTCAACCTGCCCGTACTCATTCAGCGCGTGGAGAACCCGCGGGTTGAATCCGATATCCACCCCTTTGAACCCATCTATAACAAACTGCCCGATAAGTTCGGTTTCGAGCCAAAGACAGCGCTGGAGGACGAGATCTACCGCATGCTGGAGTTGCTAACACAACCCGGTATCAAGCAAAGGATAGAGGAGAAACAGCACCTGATACTGCCCAGGACGTGGTGGTCAGGCATCAAGAAGCAGGTGGATACGCTGGAGATTCTCGAGGAGATAAAATATGAGCCGAGTTCTACAACTTACTGACGGTAATTTCAAGGAAGAAGTCTTTCAATCCGGGGTGCCGGTTCTCGTGGAATTCTCCGGATCGTGGTGTGTCCCTTCCCAGCAGATGAGGCCCATGCTGGAGAAGATGGCCGCCGAGCATGACGGGGAATTCAAAATCGGCTACCTGAACGTTGACCAAAACCCGAAAGCGGCTTCCCAGTTTCAGATAATGGGTTGTCCGACCTTCATCGCGTTCAACGCTGAGCAGCCGGTCACTCGCAGGGTGGGGGCACAGACCAAAAGACAGCTCCGGGAGATGATGCAGGAGGCTGTGGGGGCTAGGGAGCAGAGGGGCAGGGGAGCAGGGGAGCTAGGGAGCAGGGGAGATGGGGGGAGGAGGGGCAGAAAGAGGCTTGAACGCGGATAATCCGATGACTAACAAATTGGGATATCTCCTGTGAACGTCAACTGGATCCAGGACAAAACTGCCAAGAACGAATTCCAGCTTACCGGGCATGCTCATGAAGAGCGTCAGGAAGAATCCATCGAACTAAGAGAAATTCGAGAAGCTCTAGAGAACTGTGAGGTCTTGGAACATTATCCGGATGACCCAAGAGGAACAAGCTGTTTAGCGTTAGGATATTCAGGGGAAAGGGCAATACATATTGTTTGCGGACGTGCAAGGAATCAGTGGCTCTTGGTAATCACTGTTTACCTGCCCAAATTGCCCAAATGGATGGATGCAAGAACAAGAGCGAAGTGAGGTGATAACATGAAACATGACTACGGTGACTGCTACTTTTGCGGCGGAGAGGTTGTGGAGAAGGTCATTGAGTTAGAGTTCCGGTGGAAGGAGCAACTATATATTTTGGAGGGGGTACCTGCGGGTATTTGCCAGCAGTGTGGAGAGAAGTACTTCACTGCTGAGGTATCTGAGGCAATTGACCGAGCAGTAAAATCAGGAGAAGTCAAAAAGACAGTCAATGTCCCTGTCAAAGAACTTAAGTTGACGGGGGTTTGATCAAACATCACTCCTAACGGCTGGAAGGTTGGCTTCACCAACTTCCGCTAACTGACAAAGAAGCGAACAATTCGATGACTAACAGGGAATCAGGGATCAGGGCCAGGGGCGGCGGTTGGAGACCGGGAACTGGTCGCCTGTGCAATGGTGTACGGGGAAACAGCAGCAGAGGGGCTAGGGAGCTAGGGAGCTAGGGAGCAGAGGAGATGGGGGGTAATAGGGATGATTCAAGCTCATTATGAATTGGAGGTTTATAAGCTTGCCTTTCAGGCAGCGATGAAAATCTTCGAGGTTACAAAGGGTTTTCCAGGAGAAGAAAAATATTCACTGACTGATCAGATGCGCCGGTCTTCGAGGTCTGTGTGTGCCAATATTGCGGAGGCATGGAGGAAGCGCCGGTATGAGGCGGCTTTTGCAAGTAAGCTAAATGATGCCGAAGCTGAGGCCGCAGAGACGCAAACGTGGATTCACTTTGGTATTCAATGCAATTATCTCTCAGAAGATTTAGGGCAGGAGTTGCACCAGGTATATGATCAGGTTATAGGCAAGCTGGTTGAGATGATCATTCATCCTCAGCCATGGCTCATTCAGAGGAACGGAGTAGACGCGAGGACTAGGAAATGAGGAGATGGAGAGCGGAGGAGCGGGGGAGCAGAGGAGCATGCAGTTGAGCACCAGCACCACTGCACCCCTGCACCCT
>JBKGZM010000108.1:0-4589 GCA_046545575.1 Dehalococcoidia bacterium | reverse complement strand
TGGTGTTTTGTGACGTAGTCCTGGCTACACCCGCCCTTAACAAACTGTCCAAAACTTGATGACCACCTCAGGACCGTGTAGCTCGTGAAAAATTGTTCAAAACTTAGGAGTCGCCTCAATCATCTAGGGCTGACTTAACAGGGAATCTCCTTCCATACTCTCAGGCTTAGGTATCTGGAAGCAGGAGAGTATGGTGGGCGCTATGTCAGTAACCCTGGGGGATCGCGTGGTAATCTTCCGATTGATAAGAAAAACCCCGGGAATACATGGTGCATCACTCATATGGTCTCCAGCCCATTTTTTCAAATTATCTTCCATAATCGTTGGCGGTGCTCCCCCGATAGCAGTTTGCCAGGAGGCTCGATAATCAGGTTCAAATCCTATGGTCAAATCAGGCGCCTGGCTGGCATAAGGGCCACTATATAAATCTTCCCTAGTATAGACATTCCTGATGACCGACCTACCCGTCTTTGGGTCTCTCAAGCTGGTGAGGATGTTGGCAATCTTTTCTTTCAACTGCTCTGCTTCGTGACCTGGATTGACAACTCCCTTCCCTTCCCTACCTCGAAGATTGAGGAAAACGCTGGAGAAACCCAGTGCATATGCCTTCGTCTTTTCCCAGACCACGTTTTTGAATAATGGATCTCCCTGGTTAACCTGTGCGGGCTTTCTCAAGACCATCAACCCATTCTGAACCAGCCAGGAATTTATATGGACCACCCTTTTGAAGGGGCCAAAACCATGGTCTGACACAATGCAAATAACTGTGTTTTGGTCGACGGACTCAAGAACTCTTTGCAAAATCCGGTCCATACGCCTGTAGTAGTCCTCGATAACATTCCCATATTTATTAGCTCTATCTTCGTTATAGGCAGGATGTCCGGGGTCTGTTGTTCCCCAGTAAACATGTTGTATTCTGTCAGTAGTATCAAAGACAAAAGCCAACAGCCCTTCTTTAAAGTGCTCGAGCTCATGCCAGAGCATCTTTTCCCTTTCCTCCATTACTTTATCACAAAGGCTTAAGAAGGCTTCGTCATTCAGGCAACCATCGCTCAGGGCATTTGTGTCCTCGGGTATCCCCAAGGTACTGTAACTGCCTATATCACGCGCCAGTTCAGTTGCATACCCGTCCGGATGCGAGATCAAGAAAGCCGGTTTTTCAGGGTCCGCTTGAAGGGAAGAGAGATAAAGTTTTAATTGAGGCTTTATTGAATCCAGGTAAAATCGACAGATGCCTGACACATGTCTGAGGGGGGCGAGCCGGAATCTCAACTGAATTAAATCACTCCACTCACCTTGCCTTATGGTATAACTCTTCCCATCGATGGTTACCGTAGCTGAGGAATCTTGATCGGCCACGCAGATTTCCAAGGGAATTCGGGAATTATGGGGGCCGGGAATGATCGTCTTAAACTCCTCGCCGTCAGATGAAACTGGAATGAGATCACCTTTCATGTCTGAATTTCCTGGAGCGCTGTCCTCCATGTAAAAAGTGTACCTGCCAGCACTGCCTCTCAAATCCAGTACGCCCAGGCCGGAGAGCATGTGTCCGTGTATTTTTTCAGGGGGGAAAGTGATTGGCCATCTGATAACAGTTGTGGGAATATTTGCCTGAGAGGTAATGGCCCAGAAGGGAGTACCCTTGCGCACGGGGAGGAACATCGAACTACGGCGAGCGAGGATATTTTTGGGATTTGGCTTCACGATTGAATGAACAGGCAGGTAGTTCGCGGGATTTCTGTCGATAAAATCGAAAATACCGTGGTAACCGGGGTTACTACCAGTAGCGATCGTGGACCAAACCACAGGACTTTGTGGAGGATTAATCGTGGCCAGGCGCGAGTATGTTCCTGTTTCCCTGATGGTGGAGAAAGCGGGTAAGTCTTCGGAGTCCATCAGGGTCTCCAGGATATTCGGGTCCAGGCCATCTATTCCGAGCACAATGACCCTGTCAATCCTTGAGTCCTTCATCTCGACCCTTCCGCTGCTCTTCATTAGCTGGTTCGCTATGTATCGGTTGCTCATTGGCCGTTGGGGATCTGGGTTCACGGTTTCCTCGCAGTTTGGCGACTAGGCAAGCAAAAAACCTTCGGAAAGGCCGTACGAGAAATCCGAGGAAGCCGAGAAGTATGGCAATAAAGGGGGCAAGTACAGCAAAGATAGAACCTGTAGTCCCGGGATCAATGTAGGCATACGCGGGACTGGGAAACAAAGGTAAGGATACTGTAATCAGGGCCATTGTCCATAGTAGCTTGTGTTTTTGCATATTATCAATCTCCTTGTTCATGTATGTAGTTACCGCACCTGCTGTACAGTTCCCGGTCTATACGGTTCAAATGAGATCAACCACTCCTTTAGCAACATGAGCAATTCACTGGCTTTCTCACGGTTATCTTCAATGAGATTATTCAATTCCTCTGGGTCCTGTCTAATGTTGTAGAGTTCATCACGACCGTCGGAGGCCCAGATATACTTAAAATCACCGGCGTGGATGCTCTTAAGCCATCGAGCGTATTTTGAAATATCAAACTCCCGGCTGGCACCTTCCAGTTTATTGAGCCACACTAACGGAATCGCATACCCTGCGATTGCCAATGAATTACCTTCTTGTCTGTCCTCAAGAAGGCTATAGCCCTGAATTTCCTCGCTATCATGGTCGATGTCCACAGTATCCAAAATGGTCGGGAATATATCCGTCAGCTGTACCTGCTTACTGACCTGTGATCCAGCCTCAAATACCTCCGGGTATCTGATAACCAGGGGGACATGCAGTAATGTGTCGTAGAGGTATAGCTGGTGTTCCATAAGGTTATGCTCGCCAAAGTTTTCACCGTGGTCAGAACTGATTATTAAGACCGTGTCATCCATTATCCCAAGCTCTTTTAAATAATCAAACAACTGCCCCATTCTGAAATCCAGGTATGAGATTTCTCCGTCATACAGTGCACGGAGCATTTCAAAATCCATAGCATCCATATCGACCTGTCCTGCGATGTAATCATGAGGTTCCTGGTTAACGCCCATTGCCCTGGCAAAGCTTACATCAGTATCCAGGTAAGGTGCAGCATGGTCTTCGGGGGGGGGGTGATAGGGAAGGTGAGCTTCCATATAATTTATGAAACCAAAAAAGGGGGTCCCTGATTGACGGGCGTCTCCTATCCACTTCTTGACTGTCTCGTTGGTTCTGCGCGCTCCGTCGTCCATGAGGAAAATATTCTGAAGCTCCCTCCAGACAAGATGTGCCCTCAGCGAGTCCGCTAATTCTGATCCTGCTGCTAGCCTGCCCAGGCAGGTCATTTCAAAGTCGTTAAAACCCTGGTTCAGGTTAGTTTGCGGGCTGACAAATTCATTATTGCTATATCCAAATGTGTTATAGCCATGCGTCCGCAGTACCTCGGCGATGGTTTGAAAGTCATCTTCCAGCCACCTATGCTCTGAATCTGTGCCATGTTTACTCGGGAGCATGCTCGTGAACATCGAAGCGTGAGATGGAAGAGTCCAGGGGGCAGCTGAAATGGCGTTCTCAAAGATCATTCCCTCACTTGCTATCCTGTCGATATTTGGTGTAGTGTCGCGGTGATACCCATAACAGGATAGGTGATCCACTCGAACAGTGTCCATAACAATCCACAGGATGTTTGGCCTTTCTCCCGGACCACCTGCTGCGGCATTCATCTCGTCAGGGACTGGGGCTCCGGCTTCCAGGGTATCCTCAGAACTAAAAGGCCCGGTAAAGGAGACAGCAATGAAAGCACATACTATAGCTCCCATTAAGGCATAGCTTGCCTGTCTCTTCCAAGGAGCACATCTATGTAATATTAAGCGGAAAAGGACATATAGACCTGCCCCCAGGAAGATCACAATAATCAGTAGAGCGGTATCGGCCAGTAAACTCGCAGGGCTGGAGGGACCTCTTCCGGGTAGTAAACCCAGATTGACCCACAGACCGCCATACAAGAGTACCAGAAGCGAAATAAGCATAGACCCACAACCAGCGATCAGCTTTTCTTTTCTTATCATGCCCTTTCCCAGCACATATGCGATGAGGGCACCGAATCCCAGCCCACTGAGTATGGCGATCACAGTGCCCTCGATGATGTCAATAACGCTGCCATGTATTATGTTATATGCTAAAAGGGCATATACCGATAATAGAACAAATACCCCGATGAACCCTCCCACAAGCTGTGATTTATTTACCTTGTACCTCCTCACCCTGATAACAGTGCCACCGAGCAGGCCGATGATTGCCATGACCAAGCAGCCTATTATGCCATAAAGGGCTACTGAGTACAGGGCAAGGGAGAATATTTCACCAAAAGCAACGGGAGGGGATGAATGCTCAATAGTTACAATAACGCTATCCCAAACGCCGAATAAGAGCCCACCGACCAACCCCACCAGGGCGGCTACACCGGTAGCCACCCTGAACCCCAGACCGTTGGAAGCCGTTCTTTCCTCTGTGGCCATTAAGTCTTTACTCTTTTCGATGCTCCGGGATGTGAAAAACCCCTCAACCTGTTTATTTATATTGTAACGGATCTTCCAGACGCAATTACGCTCGATTAGCTTCAGATTTTCGTTAATGC
>JBKGZM010000107.1:0-4604 GCA_046545575.1 Dehalococcoidia bacterium | reverse complement strand
GAGACCACAGTATATTTGTTCAGCAAGGATGCCCTGCCATCGCCGTATCATCAAAGTGGTTTATAGATCATATGGATAGCCAAGAGATCACCCATACCCCTAAAGACAATATTGACATTGTTGATTGCCGAAAGGTCATCGAGATCGCCGAGGCATTGAATTGGCTCTTACTGAAGTAAAACACATAACAACGGGTTGCAGCCGACGTTGCTCCGCTGCGCTCCGCAACGCTGCTGAACCCGAACGTTGGCCAACCCGAAGAGTGGAATCGTGAATATACCCGTCAAATACAACAACGCGGGTGATGCGCACATGGGAGTTGCGCCACTCGTGATCATCGGACCCAACGGAGCAGGAAAGACTCGCTACGGGCTTCAGGTAGCACAGTGGAACGATGCAGAAGCGATTGCAGCACTGCGCAACATTGCGTTGCAAGAGAACATTCCGATGCAGTCGCTAGCGCAGGCTGAGCAGGAACTTAAGAACCAAAAGCAACAAAGGCGCAAGAAGCCATGGAGCATCGCATCGGAGATAAACAATTTGTTTGCGAAGCTGATGGCGGAGGACTCCGCCTCAGCTATGGACTTCCGCGATAACTATCGAGAGAAAACGGAGCCCGACACTACACGGCTGATGCGTCTACAGCGCTCGTGGGAAAGGCTATTCCCTGGGCGCCGGATTTCGTTCAAAGGATATACACCCAAGGTAACCTCAGAGTATGTGGCTGGCGAAAAGGAGTATCCGGCCCAGTCGATGAGTGACGGGGAAAGAGTGGCACTTTATTTGGCCGGGCGAGTCCTCAAGCGAAGCCGGGGGTTATTGTCATAGATGAGCCGGAAGTTCACTTTCACTCAAGGCTCGCCATGCACTTCTGGGATGAACTTGAAACGCTTAGACCCGATTGTCGCTTCGTTTACATCACCCATGACCTCCAGTTTGCGCGTTCGCGACGGGCGTCCGGATACTTAATCGTCAAGCCGGGCGTCGATCCACAAGTGGTTTCAGTGGAAGACACAATACCTCCCGATATTGCGGAGGACATTCTGGCAGCCGCATCGTTCTCGATATACGCCAAGCGAGTAATTTTCTGTGAGGGGGCCGAGTCGAGCCACGATCAAAAAATATATCGCGCCTTCTTCTCAGGGCGAGGTGATGCAGTTGTCCCGGTCGGTGCGTGTCAAGAGGTAGTTAAGTGTACGACTGCATTTTCCGACGCAGTCTTCGTGGAGGGAATGCAGGCCATCGGGATCATCGATCGGGATTACTTTCCAGATTCATATCTTGAGTCCCTTCCACAGACAGTCCACGTCCTCCCGGTACACGAAATCGAAAGTCTCCTATGCTTTCGGTCATTGTTTGTGGCTATCGCGTGCCATTTGGGAAAGCCGTGTGCGGAAGCAGCAACACTATATGAGGAGTTTTTGAGCGAGGCGCGCGCACGCTTTAGTGGGGAACTGCGCTTGAAGCAGGCCTCAGAGCGATTTCGTCTGAGGTGCACTGATCAATTTTACCGGGCACTTAATGGACTCACGGTTTCGGGAACGGAAGATGAAGTACGTGCAACGCATGCAGGAGCATTAGAGCCCGCGGTTTGGTCCATTCCTCCTGGGCAGCTTTTTGATGAGGAACTGGCGGTTGTCGATTCGGCAATCGGAACGTCAGAGTCCGAGTTGCTACGCGTGCTTCCCGGCAAAGTATATTTTCCGCTATTGGTGCGTAAGCTCGGGATAGATAAGAGTACATATGTAGACCTTCTCTCTGATTCTCTGTTAGCCGAGGAAGGAGATAGCCTTGTTGAATTGGGACAACAAGTACGCGAAATCCTAGCGGGTATTCTGCCTAATGGCCAACAAAGCAATGCACCGGACGCCGAAAGCGCCGGTGATCGTTAAGTTCAGAACTCAGGACATTGCGGACTTGTTGTTGAAAAGTATGGTGTGCATCTACATGGGCACAATGAGCTTCACAAAGTTTCTGCACCAAGATTGCATCTTTGGACCCCGCTGGGGGCGACGCACACTAAATTATTCTCAGTATTTCGTGCCTGAGTAAGTGCCTTTGTCCTGAGTTCTGAAGTTAGGAGTAAAACAATAATTTATCATGAAATACTCAGAGGCAAAACAAGGAAGAACATACGTCATTCGTCTTGAAGACGGCGAAATTATCCACGAGGAAATTGAAAGATTCGCTAACGAAAAATCCATTAAAGCCGCTGCTTTGATTATTATTGGAGGGGCTGATAAGGATAGCAAACTCGTTGTGGGGCCTGAACATGGACGAACCGAATCAATTGTTCCAATGGAACAAATTCTCAATAATGTACATGAAATGGTTGGAACAGGCACAATTTTCCCTGATGAGAAAGGTAAACCTACACTACACATGCATATAGCCTGTGGAAGGGAGTCATCGACAGTAACAGGATGCGTCCGTAAGGGTGTGAAGACATGGCATATATTGGAGGTTATTTTGTTTGAATTGATCGATACGAGCGCTGTTCGTGCGCTGGATCCAATTACAGGGTTTGAGTTGCTGAATCCATAATATGGTGCCTAACAACCCAGTCCAGCCGACAGCTGATAGCTGCAGTTACCTATCTCTTTTTTAGCCGTTGCTATACCCCATATACCCAATATGGCAAGGGCTATCGCCGGGGCCACAGTCCCGCCAGTTGTTCCCACCAGGAAAATCTGCACCGCTAATGCCAGGCAGATGATACCGATAATGAGTCGGTCTTTTCTCACATCAAATACCTCAATATGGATTATAAGCGATAGAAGGAAATATTGCACTTCCATAACCATCTGGTCAGAGAAGGCCAACCTCGCTGAACTGGGGGAACCCACCCCAGTATACGTACCATCCCAGGAAGAGGATGATGGCCACCCCATAGCCGGCCGTGAAAAAGGCAACAAGGTCGTGTGTGCGAACTATCTGCCTTTTTGAGATGATAACCCAGAGCGGGATAAGCACTGCGGCAGGCAGGCCGAGCGGCACTGTGCCACCTTCGTTGACGGCGAGGAAGTATGTCAGGCCGTACAGGATTGCCGATGGAGCAACGAGTGCCCAGCGGACATCGGACGCAGTGGAGGAGACCCTGGCAGATAACATCAGTAAAACCGAGAGCCCCATGATAGCTACATGCCACAGATAGTGCGAAAGCACCTCGTCATAGAAATGAGCGAGATCACGGACGGTGCCGGATTGTGTGCCCAGCAAGCCTGCTATGGAATTCGCGGAGAGGTGCATCCCCTGCCCTTCAACCCAGAGTGCCGCAAGCAGGATAAAGGCGATGATGTGAATCTTACCCTGTTGTGCTCCAGTGGCTTCCCGGAAGAGCAGCCAGTACAGGGGAATAACTACAAGTGGAGTGAAGAGGTCGAGGATATTTCCCCAGTTCAATAGTGGATAAGGTGGGAAGGACCAGCCAAGCAAGGGCGGCATGACGATGAAAACAGCGAAGGCGAGGGCGAAAGCGAGAATCAAAAATGATCTCCGTGCCATGGGCGATCTCCGGTTCAATCTTGTATTCCTTCTCCACCAGCCTCAGGGCAGAACAATCTACAGGCTACGTGGCAACGGTCAACGCAGCAGGCAGGACATGGAATCGGGCCGGGGCTTCCCCTACGAGTTCGCCATCGGCCTGAAGGAGCATCTGCTGTGAACTTTGTATCTCGATCTCCTTCCCTCGTTGCATGGTAACCCTGGGATGGGTGAGATGGGTACCTTTGTAAATCCGGTGCAATGACCGCAAGATCCCCGGTCGGCTCAGGTCACCTACTGTCAATACATCGAGAAGGCCGTCGGTGAGGTCCGCATTGGGTGCCGTGAGCATGCCTCCTCCCCCGTATCTGCCGTTGCACATCAATACTTCGCAAACCCGCGCCTGCTTGCTCTCCCCGTCCACGGTAATGGATATGTCCTTGTTTCGATATGAAAGGAGGGTGACGAGCAACCCCATGAGGTAGGACAGCGTGCTGCCCAGGGATTTGAACTTCTGTGTCGTCGCTCTGACTATCTCAGCGTCAACTCCCAGGCCGGCGAAGTTCACGAAGAGTCGACTCACCATTTGCCTGTTGCTCATGAAGTCCATGATGCCGAGGTCGGCAACGAGCTTTCTTGGGTTGATAAGGCGCTGGCATGCCTCTTTGTAGGATCGGGGGATTCCGATAGTGCGAACGTAGTCGCAGCCTGTTCCCGTGTTTATGATCCCCAGCATCGTATTCGCAAGGCCACCAGCATCATGCAAGCCATTCACGATTTCATTCATCGTGCCATCGCCGCCGACAGATACTACCAGCTCGTAACCCTTCTTCACTGCCGATTTCGCAAGCTCGGTAGCATGCCCTCTGGCCTCGGTGAACTCGTACTCAAAACTCAGGCCGATGGTTTTCAATAGCTCCATAATCTGCGGCCACGTTTTGCCGGTTATACCTCCACCGGAAACCGGGTTGACGATTACCATCGCATATGGCAAAAAGCTTCTTTTCCTTTCTGGCTTTCTAATTTCTCACTACAGTATAGCATACTCCACAGTGCACTTCCCCGGATCGCGTCAAGTCATCTAAAATGTAACCGAAGAGATATTGGTTGGGTCATATAAA
>JBKGZM010000106.1:0-4606 GCA_046545575.1 Dehalococcoidia bacterium | reverse complement strand
CCCCCTCCCCGTGCCTGGAGCGACGATTTTTTAACCATATAACCGCTGGTTCATCTTCCCCTTCCCCAAGAGGACAAGAGGTTAGTAAGAAGGAAAGCGCAAGTACCCGACTGACCGAGAAGGGCCCTTCCTCTGAGCGTCCTCAAGGGAACGTTGTACAGAGTCCCGCATCTGGTAATCTATGCATGCGAGAGGAACGCCTGGATACCTGGCGCGTTCCGTGCTATATAGTAGGTATGATGAAGCCCTTCCTTGAGGGAGTATAGAATGCGAAAATATACTTGAGGGGGAAGAAATGCTCGTAAAGGATGCTATGACCACCAACCTTGTTACCATCCCAAGCAATACTCCGGTAATGCAAGCGCTGAAAATCATGGATACACACCATTTTCAGCGTTTGCCGGTAGTTGATAAAGGCAAGCTGGTTGGCATTGTCACGAAGAATGCGATACTGAGGGCATCTCCTTCGGCCGCTACATCCCTTAGCATATGGGAGATAAACCACCTTATATCCAAAATGACGGTGAAAGACATAATGGTCCGGGAGGTAGCAACGGTACCACCTGATACAGCAGTGGAATCCGCTGTTGCAACGGCCCAGCAACGCCGGGTGGGCGCGTTACCCGCGATGGAGGGAGATAAAATCGTGGGGATAATGACCACTAACGACTTCTTCTACCGCATATTGAATCCACTGCTGGGTATAAATGAATCAGGGACCCGCATCATCGTTTACGCTGCCGATACCCCAGCTCAAGTAGCCGAAGTAATGGAGATACTGAAGGAGCACAAGCTGGAGATAAAAGCCTTGCACAGCGTGAATGTTCCGGATGCAGTAAGCAGGGATCTCATCGTTCACCTGGCCACCGACGACACCAGCAAGGTTGAAGAGGAACTCAAGCAAAGTGGTTTCCATGTAGGGAGGCGAACACACTCTCCCATTCGGGGCTAAAGGGATAACTGAGCATGTTTGAGAAAATAGACATCCAGCAGGGGATATCCGTGCATTACAGGCTTCTGACACAACCCGAACTGAACTTTGCAGGAGGCTTTTCTTGTCCGGTCTTAATATCCGCGTTTCCTAGCTCTCTTGTGTCGCCTTAACCATAGCTATCGGGACCCTTCCTCCCCGCCGTAACACCTTGTCTGTAACACTGCCAAAAGCCCACCGGCTCAGGCCTGACCGTCCGTGAGTTGACATGGCAATCAAATCGACATCGATTTCTTCAGCTGCTTTGACAATTTCCTCGGAAGGGTCACCGAAAGCAACTCTAGCTGTAACCGTAACCCCTTTGCCTCTCAGGGTTTCACCGGCTTTATTGAGATAGTCGAGAGCGTTCTTCTTGTTTTCCTCCATCTGTCTATCAGTGTAAGCAGTGTCAGGAATCGTAGCCTCACCCCCACCCGCTACTGCAGGACTCACATGGGATAGTACTTGTAGCAGAATAACCTCTGTCTCCACCTCCGGTGATAGCTTGGCTACCAAATCCTCGACATGGGGCAAAGCAGATTCACCTACTTTGGACCCATCTAATGGAACTATTATTCTTTCGTGCATCTTGTCCTCCTTGCCCCAGAGTTATTGTTACCGCTGTAAATAAAAGGCTACTCCTCTTAAGGGATGATTGTCAAGACAAATCCCTGCCATAATTCCTCATGAGGGTTAGCGCCGTTGTCCACGAGGCAGCCGCGTACGCACCATGATAGATGAGATCAGAACTCTTGCTTCGTCCTCTTGCCAGTTTTTGTGTCTCCTATCTGAAAAGGACTTCCGCTACGGCACTGGAAATCGAATGCGAAACTCGGTTCCCTCACTCTTGTCAAGCTCGAGTTTCCCGTCAAGCTGCTTCTCCGCTAACATAACGACCAGGTCCATGCCTAGAGTATCAGTGTTCCTGATGTCGATATCCTCAGGCATACCTACACCGTTGTCACGTACCATGAGTTCAACCTCACTATCACCTATTCTGTGCAGTGCAATCTCGACCTCGCCCTCTTGCCCCTCCGGGAAGGCATACTTCAGTGCATTGGAGACAAGCTCATTGACAATCATACCGCAGGGTATGGCAGTGTCAACTGGCAACTGGATGTCCTCGATATCCGGCTTGAGGGTAACATTAGCAGTGCCAAAGGACCTGACAAGACTACGGGAGATAGTCCTGATAAACTCCTGGAAGTTGATGTTAGCCAGGTCCTCGCTGTGGTAGAGCTTCTCATGGATGAGAGACATGGAAAGCACCCTGTTCTCACTCTCCTTGAGCGTCTGCTTCAGTGTATCGTCCTGAACCTGCCGCCCTTGCCGCCTGAGGAGGCTGGACACGATCTGCAGGTTATTCTTCACCCTGTGGTGAATCTCCCTGAGCAACGTTTCCTTTTCCTCGAGAGCATGTCTGATCTGCTGCTCTGCCTGCTTGCGTTCGGTGATATCCCTGATCATTGCTACCGCACCTGTGGCTTTTGGTCCCTTCATATCAAGGGGATAATAGAGTACTTCCAGGTAACGCGTACCCATCTCGGGGAATTCGTATCTCATTTCGTAATGCACATTTTCGCCGTTGAGACACCGGACCACATGTTCCTTTACGGTGGATTCAAAGGTCTCTTTACCAACCACCTCTTCTACAGTGTGTCCAACAACGTCGTTCTGGTTCATCCTGTGATACTCAAGGAATGCTCGATTTGCAAAGATGTATCGGCAATCCCGATCCACAGCTGTAATCATATCGGTAGAACATTCGATGGCTCGCTTGTATTGCTGGAGCGCCTCCTCCGCCTGCTTGCGCTTGGTAATGTCATGCAGGATATTTACCCATCCCACCAGCCGGTCCCGGTTATCACGCATTGCCGTTGTCTCCAGTTCGTAGATACGATCTTCTCCTGATACAGTCAACTGCAGTTCCACACTCCCCGATTCCGTAGAGGACAGGCCCAGCATCGGTGACGAAAGGCGTAGCTGGTCTATGCCTTTCCCTATAATATTCCTGTCCATGCCAAGTATTTTTAGCGCTGCCGGATTCGCTTCCACCAGGCGGTTTTCCTTGTCGAAGACAAGGATGCCATCTCCAAGTTGGTGGATAAGGAATTTGCGGGCAAATGGTACTGTTCTAAACAGTTGAAATCGCATCAGGCCCAGGACGATAGCTGCTCCAGAAATAGCGAACATCACAGGCGTCAGATCCTTATGCGGCATCAGCCCACGGTCAAGACCAAATATGTAGATAAAATTCCATATTAAGGGTAAACTGACTGCAACTATTAGCGAAATAGCCTGTCCTTTATACAGAGGCACACCGACAAACAGCCGCCGTAACAGGATAATAGCCGCAGCAATAGCGAGAATATAACCGTAACCAACTGCTATCCAGAAGAAGGTTCCGTAGCTCTTGGCTGTTACCACGAAAGGCCCGGATCTGGTCAGGTGCTCATTGAACCACATGAGGTGATGCCAATCGTTGGTCCACACCAGTGTTACGGCAACCAGCGGAATGATGCAAAAGGGCACTATCTTCCAGCCGACTAGCAGTTGGCCCCCACTGGTATAGTTGACGGCAAAAACAAACAAGGCTACCGGCACGCTCATGGAGCCCAGGTAGGCAATACTGGTGAAAAGAATCTGTCGCTCCAGGGTATCGCTGTTAGCCTCAAAAAGATACCCCAGTGTCCAAACGAACGTGGCGGCCGCCAGCGCTATCATTGGTTTCGCCCCGTTAGTCCGCCGGTGTCGCCAGGTCAGTGCTATCACAAACAGCGAAACCACAAGTGACAGGCCCATCGCTGATTGGTAGAAGAAAAAATACGCTTCGTTCACCGCTTCTCCCTGCCATTACACACGGCCGTATTGCGATGGCCTGGTACCAAGTCGATCACACTACAAAGCTGCAACATTGAACCAGAAAGACTGTCTCACTTTCGCTTTTTCTTTGACCATGGGGGCTACTTAGGGGGTGATTGACACTTTACCACGTTATCTTAGGCTACCATGCCCTGAGACAATTGTAAACCTTGTATACTTCGTGTCGGGGTGGCTGAATAATACCAGATCTTCGTGCAGGGCGTGACAATCTGGACAATTGTTACGTGGCTGGACAAAGGGCTGCTTTGTTATTTGCCCCTTTTGTCCATTGGATTATATATCCCCCCGCCTAACATTCTGAATTGTTGCTTTCATCCGTATTTTGCTTGCTTTCCTCCCCCACATCCAATACCTCGGAGACCTTGCGCATTGTGTCCCAACTTGGATGGTACTGCCCATCCTCCAGGCTGTGGATCGTTTGCCTGCTGATTCCTGTCCGCCTCGATAGTTCCGACACGGTCAATCGCTTGGCCAATCGCAGCCTCTTCAACTCGTTCATGTTGTCCTCATCCAGGCCAAGGATTTCCGCCGCGGATATGTCGAGGGCCTCTGCTATTTTCATAGCCGTAATAGCGTCGTGCCGCCGGCGAGGTGTGCGGAGGTGACCAAGTGCCGCCACTGATATACCAGCTTGTTTGCATAGCATTCTGTCGCTCAACACTTTCTGTGCCTGCAGCCTATCAATGTGTGTGGTCAGGGGAAAGTCAATCTCCTGTATGTCCACCCCAAGGGCCTGGGCGATCGCGTGTACAG
>JBKGZM010000105.1:0-4722 GCA_046545575.1 Dehalococcoidia bacterium | reverse complement strand
CCCAAGCACTACTACGCCGACAGGTATCACAAATCTGCGCCATGCTTGGTTAAGAGAGCGTGGGCTGGAGTTCCCGTTATTAGCTGTTTCTGACGAAGGTCCCATGCCTCTCTTAGAATCATATTCCGCTCTCTTGACCGGGTCGGAGAGAACTTCATAGGCAGCATTGATCTGTTTCATTCTGTCGGCGGTGTTGGGGCTATGACTAACATCGGGATGATATCTTACTGCCAGCTTGCGGTAGGCGGCATCAATTACCTCTTTCTCCGCACGGGGATGGACTTGCAGGATGGCATAATAATCAGGCAAGTTCTCCATTTTTGGGCCTTATTTTTCGGGCTCGCCCTCCGTAGAGGGAGTGGGCGTTGGTGCGGCTTCGGTCTCCGGCGCAGCAATTTCCTCAGGTTGGGAGCTATCCAGGTACCTAAATATCTCCGAGTCAGAGCCAAGCACCAGCGTTGTCTTTCCCTTCAAGAACTTTTCATAGGCTTCCAGTGACCTGAGGAAATCATAGAATTCAGGGTCCTTCTTAAAGGCATTAGCATAAATGCTGGTAGCGTTGGCATCCCCTTCCCCCTTGAGCGTTTGGCTCTCTTCATAAGCCTCGGCCAGAATGATCTTCTTCTCCTTATCTGCCTCGGCCCTGATGTTAAATGCCTTCTCTTTACCTTCAGAGCGATATGCCTTGGCCTTCCTCTCCCTCTCCGCTCTCATCCTGGCAAAGACACTGGCTTGAACTTCCTTCGGCAGATCACCGCGCTTTATTCTGACATCCACCAACTCCATCCCAAACTCCTGCACTTTCTCTTTGGTTCGATCAGCCACTGCCTCCATTATCGGCTCCCGTTTATCCGAGATTATCTGGGAGAGGGAGTACTTGGCCAATTCATCCCTCAACTCCGAAACGACAATATGCTGTAGCCTGGTCCGAGCTGCGGCTTCAGTGCGTACCGTTTTGTAGAATAGCAGAGCGTCGGCAATCCGGTAGCGAGATACATGATCCACTATCACCTTCTTCTTCTCCAATTCCTCTCCCCCGGTAAGGTATCCCGTGGGGGTAGCATCGCTGACCAATACCCTGTTTTCAAAGTGGACTGCCGATTGAATAAAAGGAACCTTGGCATGCAGCCCGGGCTCCGTAACCGTGTACTGATATTCCCCCATCTGGACTATGGACTATGACCGCTTGTTGGGTCATATCTACGGTGTATATGGCTTGAGAGAGTATAATCAGAGCTACTATTACCGATATAAGGCCTCTTCAACGTGTTTGACATTGAACAGGAACTTGGAGGCATCCCTCACCTTATACTGCACTATGGCCTGGACATTAACCATATTCAGGTCCCCAGCCAACATCAGCGATTCCTCGGGTCGAGGGTTAAATCCAGCGCCAGCCTCCACAGTTCTGAAGCCGATCTCGGTTGCTCTCACCGCTTTCATATCGACTTTGTCAACCGTTTAGATAGGCCCCGGCAGGTGATAATGCAATCCCGGACCTGTCTGCCCCACTTCCTTTCCAAATTGCCTCACTACGCCCAATTCACCAGGCCCCACGGTATATATCCCAGTCAAAAGCCAGATTAGTGCAATGACCCCCACCAGAATACCTGCTATTTTCCCTGCCCCTTTCCTGCGTATCCATTTCAAGACATGCTCCAAAGACGGAGCAGGGCCTTGTCCAGGTCTCCTAGGAAATCCAGCCATTTCGCACCCCTTTTTATCTTTATCAAGAACTTCGTCACGCCAGTGCCGCCATTCTATCCAATTGGGTAGGGTATGTCAAGCTACGTTGCGTAAACATAAATCTTGTCAAAGAAGCCAGAGCTAACTATGACAAGATGAAAATCAGGAGGCATGCGGAAGCAGTGCAGGGGGGATCAAAGAGTAAGTCTGTGGCAAAGGAGATGGTTGTTGGACGAATTCTGTAAAGTGACAGCATATGAACGCAGGGGAAATAAGACACTGAGTTTTCTTTCGGGACTGCTGAACTGGATACGACCATAGATAACCCACCAACAAAAAGACATTTTGTCATAGCCTTGAAAAGAATATGGAGACGGCCACGTTCCTGTCACTGTCGTGAACCCCCCGTCGGCAATTGGCCTAGCCAACCGTGGACATACTCTGCAATTTCTTGCCAGCCTGGTTCTCCAACAAGCCAGTGGGCATGATTAGAGAACTCCTTGTAAGTTGAAACACCCCTGTATTTGTCAGCGACTTTCCGCGCAACTGAAGCCGGGGTGATCCGATCTTGACCGCCGGCAACAATGAGCGCAGGACAACTAACCTTGGCTTCATCACCGCGCGCCACGTTCTTTCTGTCCAAAAACCAGAATCCGATTTCCCATACTGCTCGACCAGACTCATAGACAAATCGACTGAAAATCTCCTTTCGCTCTGCCACTGGTACCAAATTGAGCGTGGAATAGGCTGCCTCATCAAAGGTTTGACGAATTGGTTTCCTCCAGAAGCCCCATGTTGTAATACCGCTCCAAAAGCTCCTTATCATCGACGGCTTCATAGCGATAATGCCGCTGGGAGGTGCGGGAGCCAACAGTACGAGCGCTTTGGGCTGTACTCGACTTCCAAGTATCTGTGCAAGAAGGCCGCCCATAGAATGCCCCATGACAATGGGTTGCGTATCCAGTTTGCTGAATTCGTTTTCGATATCCTCAACATAGTCCAGCAATCCGGTAGTTCCCAGTCGAGGATCAGGGGAATCTTTCGGGTTCACATCGTGCAAACGCAGAGTTGGGGTTCTGCAGCGATATCCCCTCTCCTCGAAGAAACTCTTGAAGTTCTCCCAGCACCATCCACCGACCCACATCCCGTGTATCATGACGATTGTCTCGGTCACGGAAAGCCAACTCCTGCTTCACGCCATTCCCTCAGCTTTAAGCACAAGCTGAGCGGCATTTCTTCCTGAGGCCATCACAGCAGGTACGCTGCCGCCAGGAAAGGTCCAGTGGCCGGCTTGATAGAGGTTCCTTATCGGCGTCTTCTGGCTGCGCATCTTCCCACCAGGCTCAGGATACCAGCCCATTCCGGAACCGAAGGAGTTGCCTGTCGCCTCCTCCAACGTAATAGGCGTTGCTATCCGCTTGTAAACGACACTCTGGGAAAGACCGGGTATGACCCGTTCTGCCGAGGAGACAAGCCTTTCACCCACCCTTTCTTTCAGTGCTTCGTATTCCTCACCTTTCTCGCACTCCTTACCGGGGTTCCAGTCTTGACCATAGTCGTACGGGAGGCAAGCTACAATGCCTACAGTCCCCTTTCCCTCCGGGGCCTGTGACGGGTCGAGAAGCGAATGCAACCGTATCATCAGACCTGCGTTGGCGGGTTGGCCACCGAAGAGCTGATCAATATCGCTGGTGGGGCAGTAATTAAGGTCAGAGCAGTTCATACCCTTTTCCCGCAGGTCCATGCCATGCCTTGCCTGGCAAGGAGAGCCCCAGAGGTAAGCCCTCCTATGCCCCCACCCACTATCACCACGTCGTATCTATCTTTTATATCCGTCATGGTTCCCTCCTGTGGTAAGGATTGGGCAAGGGGATGCTACCGTATTGGTGCATCTCCAGGTTGTCGGGTAAGTTGGATGCGGAAAGCCCGTCGATTTGGCCAGCGATCAGGTCTTTCATTTCGCTGCCGATCCCCAGTTTCGCTAGTTCACCTTCCCTGGGTAACTTCGTTTGGTAACGAGTGGTTAGAAAATACATTATCAAGACATGTGAGTCCTTGATTATGCTCACCGAGCGGCTCATTACTAAAGCTGTTGTCTGGTAGATGCAATAGCAGCCAAAGCTTTGTAGGCGAAAGCCGGTTAACAAACCGTCAAATCGTTGCGTGACGATCTGGTGGACTCCCATCGTTAGTCCGTAAAGCTTGAAATCTTGCGCAAAATGGCAAAAGGATTTTAAGCCCCATGCCTAGCTCGAAGCTAGAAGTTTTTCGTCCAACTTTGAAATCTTTGGCCCCGGCTCGTCCGGGTTAGGACATAGAAGGTGCATGCAATGTATAGGCAGGTGTATACCCTGAAGTTGGGCCTGAGTAAGGTATGACCGTGGTGTCCATTTTAGCGATAATACCCTGTCAAGAAGTCTTGCGGAGGATGTTGCAGTAATGTTATCTTGGGTTCGTCACGCATTAAGGGACCTAGCTTGTCTTCTAGAGCCTTTCGTTGTGCGCTATTCTTCCAGCCTCTCCAGTACTCAGCACATCCCCACATGCTTATCGAGATGAAAATGGAAGGGTCCTCATAATGATAGAGGGTCTCACCCGATATATAGCCTGGTTGACTCATGGCACTGCCTCGGACTTCACGCATCAGGTCCAAGACCTCAGCCTCCTTTCCCTCCTTAGCCCTTCGCTCAACAATGACTCTTATCATATTAACCTCCCTGCTGTACTTCCCGCTGATTAGACAACCGCTACGAAAGCACAAATTCTGAGTGAGTACCTTCCCACTGAGATCAAGCGCGGCCTCTCTTCCTTTCGCGCACTTTCTTTCTGACTAGCTTGTCTACCTCCGGCACCAGGAAACCTATTGGTAGCCCCAGGATTATGTACGGCCACCATCCTGCGGGGAAAGGCGTTGTCCTGAATATATCATTCAAGAAGGGAACGTAGACGACCATCAGGTCTACAATAATGGTGATCGATACTCCCCCCAGAATCCACTTATTGGAGAACGGACTGAAGGTAAATGCCGACTCAAAG
>JBKGZM010000104.1:0-4778 GCA_046545575.1 Dehalococcoidia bacterium | reverse complement strand
GGAGACCTTGCTGAGCTCAACACTTCAGGCGTGATACTCTATTCAGTAGGGAAAGAAATGCTGGCTGATATTGCGCGGGACTACCTCGACTTATTGGATACCTCGACAGCTGTGTATGAGGTAAACGGGGACTACGCTCTGGGCATCTTTTCTTTTGGATTGTGTCAATTCCTTGATGCAGCATCCCGAGAGCGCTGTGGTACTGATGACAACAGGGAGGCTCTAACCAGTGGTAAGTGGCACTGTCACGAATCCTGCTGGCAAGCGGCTAAGGCCTCCATAGAATCAGGTGAGCCGGTTGACGTACCATGCCGGGGCGGCATCCGTCTGTATGCCGTTCCTATTTGGGCTGGAGGGAGAGTCATCGGGGCGGCAAACTTTGGCTATAATGATCCGCCAAAGGATGACGAGAGTCTTCAGCGGATTGCCCAGAGATATGGCGTGAGTGTTGACGAACTCAGGGAAATCGCTGACACATACGAGACCCGCCCTCATTACCTGATAGAAATCGCTAAACAGCGTCTGCAGACATCGGCCAGGCTGATCGGCGAGATGGTTGAGCGCAAGCGGGCGGAGGAGCAGATCCAGAAAGATCTTACGGAAAAGGAAACACTTCTCAGAGAGATCCATCACAGGGTCAAAAATAACCTGCAGATTGTCTCCAGTCTACTCAGGCGTCAGGGACGGCAGATTCAGGACGCGACGTTGAAAGAGATGCTCAAGGAAAGCGAGAATCGTGTGCTCTCGATGTCCATTATTCATGAAAAGCTCTATCGTTCTGAGAGTATGGCTGCTATCAATTTCAATGAGTTTGCCAGGAGCCTCTCGCAAGGTCTTCTCAAGTCCTATGGCATTGCAAATGTGGCCCTCAAGACGGATATAGAAGATATCCAGCTTCCCATTGATACCGCAATACCTTGCGGGTTGATAGTCAATGAGCTTGTCTCCAACTCGCTGAAATATGCCTTTCCCGAAGGGCAAGGGGGAGAGATCGAGATCGGCCTTCACCAGATGGGCGATAGTGAGGTTGAGCTACTGGTACGTGACAATGGAGTGGGCTTGCCTGAGGATATCGACATCAGGAACACGGAGTCGCTGGGCATGCATCTAGTTACCCTCCTGGGGGAGAAGCAACTCGATGGGAAGGTTGAGCTTGACAGGAGTCAGGGGGCCGAGTTTCGTATTCGGGTTCCCTTGCCGTAGCTTCTTGATGGCGGGCTGACGTTATCTGCCGAGAGCAGAGAGCGGTTAGCCTGGCCGACGTCGGCCAGGCTAACCAAGTGGACTTGATTCGGAATCCGGGTGTAGCCGCCCGCCTTCGGCGGGCGATTAACGCAGGCTAAAGCCTTCGGCTACAGAATGACATAAACGCTCCATGTGTCATTCTGAATTGGGGCCCAAAATGACGTTTTAAATGTTAGGCCTGCTCGCTAGGGGCGAAATCGATTATCTCCAGTTCAAGGCGCTCCTGTCCGCCCCAGCTATTAGACCTCAGATTGTAGACCACGTCTATGAAGGGCGGATGGCTCTTATTGAGGTGATTCAGTCTGAATCCAATGGCACCCCAGACTACTCCCTTATCGTTCAGCTTGAATTTTACGTGGTCGCCGTCCATGCCCACCTGGTAGGAGTCTATGACCTTTACTTTCCGGCTCAAGAAAGTAGGAGGTATGTTTCCCCGCCCGAAAGGTTCGAGCCTATCAATAAATCTGGGGATTCCTCCTCCGAGGGAGGCAAGTGAGACTTCGGAATCGATGTTTATGGTGGGCTGGAGTTCGATTCCGGCAAGGTCGCGTCTGGCGATTTCCATAAGCCTTTGTCGCAGGGTCTCAATGTTCTCGTTGGGCGCAGCGAATCCGGCTGCCTGTGCATGTCCACCGAAATGTGAGAGCAAATCTCTGCATTCGGAAAGGGCAGAAACGATGTTGAACTCCGGGATACTACGAGTGCTTCCTGTGCCCTCATTATCTCTTATCTCCACAATCACTGCTGGGCGGTAGTACCTGTCAACGAGTCTGCCTGCCACCACCCCATTGACCCCTGCGCGAAACTCCGGTGAGCTGGCCATTAAAAGCGGCGTATCCGGGCCGATCGGGGCAAGCATTTCCTCAGCGAAATCCGTGAACTGCTCGGTTAATCTCTGGCGCTCGGAATTGCTGGTTTCAAGGTTCGCGGCAAGTTTTTTAGCTTCCTCTGGCGATTCGGTTGTAAGTAGTTCATAACTCACCGAGGCATGGTCCAGTCTACCAGTGGCGTTCAGTCGAGGAGCGAGGGTGTAGGATATGCTCTCGGTGTTGATATACCCGAGTTCCAGTCTGGTACAGTTTATTATGGCATTGATCCCCAGGCGGCTGGTGGAATTTAGTTTGCGCAGGCCTTCCTTAACCAGGTAACGGTTCTCGTCTACCAGTGGTACCAGATCGGCAACGGTGCCCATCGCTACGAGGTCGAGAAACTCATCTTCCTGACCCGCTCGCCCGGTGGCGTTAAACAGCGCTTGCAGAAGCTTGTAAGCCACCCCCACGCCAGCCAGCTCGCGGAAAGGGTATCTTGATTCAGGCAGCTTGGGATCGATGATTGCTGTGGCTTTGGGAATCTCTCCGATTGGTTCGTGGTGGTCGGTAATGATTATCTCAAGGCCCATCTCTTGTGCTTTTTCGACCTCGGCACTGCCGGTGATGCCACAATCAACGGTGATGACCAGACTTACTCCCTGTTCGCGCAATTTCTCCAGGCCGGGCACATTGAGTCCGTGGCCTTCATCCACTCTATGGGGTATATACGGAATTACGTTGCTGCCTATCTTTTTCAATCCCTGCACTAAAAGGGCTGTTGCTGTAACACCATCAGCATCGAAGTCGCCGAAAACGGCAATAGTCTCTTTGTTATGAATAGCACGCATTATGCGTGCTACTGCCTTATCCCCTTCGTTCAGGAGGGAGGGATCATGGTTCAGGCGTTTGTCAGCGGCGAGGAACAGGTCTGCATCTGCGGGATTGGTGATGCCGCGGTTATACAGGCACTGGGCCATGAGAGGTGGGATATCGGTGTACCGACTGAGATCCTCGGGTAGCGCGGGGGGAAGAATTCTCCATTTCATCTAATGTACCACTCATACCAATGTACAACATTATGACGACTTCGTCAATGGCAAAAGGCGGGGGTGCTCCAGAGGAGCACCCCCTTTCGATTCTGTATCGGGTTTAAAGTATTGTTTCCTGAATGGACTATTTAGACCTCGCGGAAGTCGCCTTCCACAGTGCCTTCATCGTCTCCTCCGCCAGAGGGGCCTTCACCCCCTCCAGACTCTCCGCCCTGTTGCTGCTGGTAAAAGGCACTGCCCATCTTCTGGACGGAGTTGGAGAGGTCTTCCGCGGCCTTCTTGATCTGTTCGACGTCATTCCCGTTAAGCGCATTGCGGAGAGTGGATACCTTCTCTTGAACCTCACTCTTCACGTCCTCAGGTACCTGATCTCCCTGTTCGTTGAGCGTTTTCTCCGCTGTATAGGCGAGGTTATCGGCCCAGTTGCGGGTTTCCACTTCCTCCTTGCGTTTCCTGTCCTCCTCAGCGTATTGCTCGGCTTCCTTTTGCATCTTGTCCACTTCATCTTTGGAGAGGCCGCTTGAAGAAGTGATGGTGATCTTCTGCTCTTTGCCGGTGCCCTTGTCGACTGCCTTGACGTTCAGAATGCCGTTGGCGTCGATGTCGAAGGTCACCTCGATTTGAGGCACTCCGCGAGGAGCAGGTGGAATACCATCGAGCATAAATCGTCCCAGTGTTCGGTTATCGGCGGCCATTTGTCTTTCTCCCTGAAGCACATGGATCTCCACACTGGTCTGGTTATCGGCAGCGGTGGAGAATATCTGGCTTTTGCTCGTAGGAATGGTCGTGTTGCGCGGAATAAGGGGAGTGGCCACTCCGCCAAGCGTCTCAATGCCCAGTGTCAGCGGTGTAACATCCAGAAGGAGCACATCGCCGACGTCGCCCTTAAGCACACCAGCCTGAATGGCTGCGCCCAGGGCTACAACCTCATCAGGGTTGAGGTCCTTGCGTGGTTCCTTGCCAAAGAGCTCTTTCACCTTTTGCTGGACCAGCGGCATACGAGTCTGCCCACCAACGAAGATAACTGTGCTGAGCTGGTTTGCCTCCAGGCCCGCATCCTGAAGAGCCTGCCGGCATGGTCCCATTGTCCTCTCTACCACATCAGCAGCTAACTGCTCCAGTTTTGAACGCTGGAAGGTGATATTCATGTGCTTCGGACCTGAAGCATCGGCTGTGATGAATGGGAGGTTTACCTCGGTTTGACCGGTGCTGGAGAGCTCTATTTTGGCCCTTTCCGCAGCCTCTTTGAGCCTTTGCATTGCCATCCGGTCCTGTTTCAGGTCGATGCCCTGATCCCGCTTGAATTCCTCAGCCAGCCAACTAACAATAGCTTGGTCTACGTCGTCTCCGCCCAGATGGCTATCTCCGCTTGTTGACTTTACCTGGTAAGTGCCTTCTCCCACTTCCAGATTGGAGATATCGAACGTGCCACCACCCAGGTCATAGACGGCGATGGTGCCTTCGCTGCTCTTCTCCATGCCATATGCCATAGCAGCAGCAGTGGGCTCGTTTATGATACGCAGCACGTTCAATCCCGCTATACTGCCTGCATCCTTGGTTGCCTGACGCTGACTGTCGTTGAAGTAAGCGGGTACTGTGATCACTGCTTCGTTAACCTGGTCTCCGAGGTAGGCCTCGGCATCGGACTTGAGTTTCTGAAGGATCATAGCCGATA
>JBKGZM010000103.1:0-4839 GCA_046545575.1 Dehalococcoidia bacterium | reverse complement strand
CTTCAAACTGGTATACCTTTCATCCCCGATGATGACATGGTCCAGGACTTCTATCTCCAGGATTTTGCCCGCTTGAACGACTCTCTTTGTAAGTTCGATATCGTCTTTGCTGGGTGAAGGATCACCCGAGGGGTGATTGTGAACAAGGATTATGGCCGCAGCAGGAGTTTGTAGTGCCGGGACAAACACCTCTCGTGGGCTCCCGAGGCTTTCATTGAGTGTCCCGATGGAGATGATTTCATCCTTCAACAGTTTGTTTCTGGTGTCGAGATAGAGTCCCCTGAGATGTTCCTTTCTAAGTCTGACCATGCCTCTGGCATATTCGAAAACTTCCTCTGGAGATCGTAAAAAAAGCTCATGTTGTCTTTCAAAGAGCCTTCTTCCCAGCTCGAACGCGGCCACTACCTGGCATGCCTGTACTGGCGATAGGCCCTGGGTTGCTTCCAGCTTTTCCACGTCCCCTTCGGAGAAGATCGCCTGATTACCATATTGAGACATGATACGTTGCGAGACGGAAAGAACATCTTCCTTCCTGGTACCCCTTCCCAGGATCACCGCAATGAGTTCGTAGTTCTTCAGGGATGTTGGTCCGTGTTTTCTGAGCTTTTCGCGTGGCTTTTCCTCTTCGGGCAAATCGCTGACACGGGGTGGGGACTTGCGTTCCATATTCCCTCCTCAAAGCCCTCGATAATCGCGGTCTGGAGACCGCTCCTACGAGTGAACGATTACTCCTGCTTATTTACCCAGTCACAGTAGTAGCATTTCAATATCCGCGGGTTGTGAGGGTCCCTGTAGAACTTGGGGGCAGCGTAGCCCTCTACATTGGTAACACAGTGTTCATTGGAGCAAACGGCTCCGGGTATCTCCTCGGGCATTTTACCGGAACCTGGTCTTGTCATCTTTACTGGTCTGGCTTTTACCACTCCCAAAATAAGTGCGATCAAAGCCATTCTCACCGGGACTCCATATCCAGCCTGACGGAAGTAGGCTGCGCGCTTGTCCTGGTCGACCTCGTAGGCGAGTTCATTTATACGCGGTAGAGGATGCATAATGACTGCGTCTTCCCTGGATCTCGCTAGCAATTGCTTATTGATGCGGTAGCTCTCCTGATCGACGTCGGTGGCTTCCCGGGCGGCGAATCGCTCCCGCTGGAGTCGCGTGAAGTATAGTACATCCAGGCTCTCCAGCAGGAAGTCCATGAACCCTTCCTGATGCTGTTCTTTGCCTCTGGAATGATGGATCGCCAGGGATCCTTCTGAGGTTACATCCTCAAGCGATTTGTATTCCGTCAGTTTACACTTATAGTCTTTGAGAGCATTGCGGATATGATCCGGGAGTTCGAACCCCTCAGGGGCTATGCAGGTTATTTCCGCCCCGAATCTGGCCAGTGCCACTGCCAGCGAATGGACAGTCCTGCCATGGCGCAGGTCACCACAGAGAGCAACATTCATGCCCTTGATGCTTCCCTTCTCTTTCTTTATGGTATAGAGATCAAGGAGTGTTTGGGTCGGGTGCTCATGACCACCATCGCCCCCGCTTATTATAGGAATTTGTGAATGGTCCGCTGCCAGTCTTGTAGAGCCATCAAGGGGATGTCGCATCACCATGATGTCGGCGTATTTCTCCAGGACTCTCACCGTATCGGCGATATTCTCGCCCTTGGCTACGGAAGAGGTTGTCTGCGCTTCGGCATGGCTAACAACGGTGCCTCCGAGCCGGTGCATGGCTGTCTCGAAAGAACTTCTAGTCCGGGTACTTGCCTCGTAGAAGATGGTGTATAGCTCCTTTCCGTCACAGGAGTGAAGTTGCTCTTTCTTCTCAAGAGCGGTGTCCATCTGCTCCGCTAGTTCAAGGACCAGTTCTATCTCCTCGTTGGAGAAATCGTTAATGGAAATAAGGTGTCGTCCGACAAGCGTCATTTATCAGTACCCTTCCCTGCCAGTGTTTGTTCCTTTATAAGAACGACCTCATCTCTGCCGTCCACTTCCTTGAGCCTGACCTGTACTCGCTCTTGCGTGGAAGAGGGTATGTTTTTCCCTACGAAGTCTGCTTTAATGGGCATTTCACGGTGGCCGCGATCCACGAGCACTGCCAGTTCAACCGACCTTGGTCGGCCCCAGTCTATGAGGGCGTCGATAGCGGCACGCACGCTCCGTCCCGTAAACAGCACATCATCCACCAGAACCACGTTCTTATCCATGACCTGTGTGGGTATGTCGCTTGGCTCGACGGTGATATCATCTGTGACATATAAGTCATCCCGGTAGAGGGTAAAATCAATGGAAGCGACGGGGACCTTTTGATTCTTTATCTCGCCTATGAGCGATGCGATCCTCTGTGCGAGCGGGATACCTCGTGTACGTATTCCGATGAGAAGAAGGGTATCCGAATTATGATTTCTCTCCACTACCTCGTGAGCAAGGCGGGTGAGCGTTCGAGAGATATCCTTCTCTGACAGAATGACACTTTCAGACATAACAAAAAAACCTCCTGCCGCTCTCCAGCAAGAGGAATACTTAATTGCAGCCAGCGATTAGCTCTATGCTAGTGATATACTGGCTTCTCTTGAATTTGTTTCCCCTTGCTGTCTCTCGGAACCAGCTTAAAGGTGCTGCAGTTGTTGTCGCCTCTTTGCCTGATTTCAGGCCTTCAGGCTTTTTAGTTGCCTCATTTTATCATACTTGGCTGTATTTCAACAAGTTTTGTGCGCCAGAGCCCTTTTAACAAATTAACCCGGTATCGCGATCAAGAGGGTAGTGCCTTTGCCGGGCGTGGAGCGAATTTCAAAAGTTCCATTAATGGATTTGACTCTATGCTGGGCTCCGATCAGCCCTATCTTGTCCTCACTTGCAAGGTCTTTAATATCCTTTGCGAAACCGCTGCCGTTGTCGCTGATTGTCAGCTTGATGAATTCCGTAGCGAACTCCAGGTTGACGGTGGCCTCCGTGGCTTTTGAATGACGCTGGATGTTATTCAAAGCTTCCTGCACCACGCGGAATATAGTGTCTTCAGCATGAGTGGGTAGCTTACGCTCTGTCCCATTGACGAAAAGTCCAGTATGGACACTTGATGATTGATTTGTGCAATCTACCAACCACCTCAGTGCTGATATTAGCCCTAGCCTGTCCAGCATGCTTGGTCTTAGATCGAGGGTTATCCTGCGCAAATCCTCGACCGTTTGAGTAAGTGTATCCCTGATCCATGTTGCTCTCCTTTTCACCTCATTCCCGTCATTACCTTCATACCTTTCAGCCACCAGAGTTTCGGCACAGTTGGCTATACCCAGCAATGTTTGCATGGTCCCATCGTGGAGTTCCTGGGCAATGCGCCCCCTTTCCTTTTCCTGGGCCTCGAACACCTTTGACACGTTTGCCTGCCGTTCTGCCTCCCGTTCTGACAGGATATCCCTCTGCCTCCTGCGCCAGTTTAACTCAATGGCAAGAACTGAAACGACTAGTAAAGGAAACAATAAGAAAGCAATGTTTGTTACCACGGCCGTGGGGTCGGACCATAACTCTAGTACCAGCGGCAGTGTGACCACAAGAGATAGTAACCAGGTGATCAAAGCCCCTCGCCACCAGAAAACAAGCGCCCCGTAAATAATCGGAATCAAAAAAAGGCTCCCAACAATCCGGTGTTTAAGTTCTAGCGCTGCTAAATTTGAAAGCTCGGCAAAGCAGGGAAAACAATGCCATGTGCCAAAGATAAGACACCATTCTCTCCACGGCCACGCAGTGTAAACAGCCATGAGAAAAAGCATGATAATAGCCACAGCCCAAGCGTGATGATTTTTCACTATATTGACGTTAAAAGGAGAATTAGCGTTCAATTGAGGAAAGAACATTTTACTCAATATCATCGATAGTAATAATCCCTGCACGTATGCAGACAATAGTTGCTTCAGTACGTGATGCTACCCCTAGCTTCAGGAAGATGTCAGCGAGGTACCCTTTGACAGTGCGCAGGCTTAGATTAAGCATGGAAGCAATCTGTTTGTTCGATAATCCCTTTGCTACTAGCCTAAGGATCTCCATTTCCTTTGTGGTAAGAGTCTCGCCTGTAGTAGAAGGCGCTGGTCTGGTGATATTTTTGCAGGCATATTTGAGGACCTGCCGTGAAACTGCGGGGGCCAGTACGGTTTCTCCGGCAGCCAGGGCACGGATGGCGTGGACTACTTCCTCCCCGTATACGCTTTTCGTCAGGTAGCCAGCTGACCCAGCCTGGAGCATCCCAAGTATATGCTCAGTGTCGCTATATATGGTTAGTGTCAGAACCCCGACCTGGGGGCATTTTGCCTTAATTTGCCGTGTTGCTTCTAACCCGTCCATTACAGGCATGCTTATATCCATAATCACCACGTCTGGAGTAAGCTCAGTTGCAAGCCTAACTGCCTCATCTCCATCATTAACTTCGGCAACGATATTGAAATCAGGATGTTTCAGAAGAACGTCCCGAAGTGCTTGCCGCATTAGTGGATGGTCATCAGCTAGTATAATATTGATCTCGTTACGGTTTGAGCTTGAACCTGATAATTCGTTTACCATGATATTGATTAGAGGTATTATAGCATAGCTATCGTACCAAGAGAAGAGAGTGATATTGAGCAATTTGACCCAAAGTACTGTATCTTTTGGGCATGAACAAGATAAAAGGGCATGCTCAATCGACCGTTGTAACATAGAGCAAATCTTATTACGATATAACAGATTTGCTACAAGCTTGTCTGAGATAAATGGCCCCTATTTTTATCATGCAAATAAGGAGTGATAAACATGGCAAAGGAAATTATCCTCTACAATCTGGCGGAGAATGTGACCGACGAGGAGTACAAAGAATACG
>JBKGZM010000102.1:0-4944 GCA_046545575.1 Dehalococcoidia bacterium | reverse complement strand
CAGATGGCCCTTGCACTCGTGATTACAGCGCATTTTCTCAAGATCGCACCTCCTTAAAAAAATAGACTTTGAGATTCCGCTATTCGTCAAATGGCTTCGATCCAGTTCTTGTTCACTTGTCACCGGCGGAGGGTGGTGAATCTACAGTAACAGTTTGGTTTTACAAAAACGTTTACCACTTTTGTATCACATCCCCCCTCCCCACTGTCAAGGCCCCTTAAGCAATGTTGGCTGAACATCGATACCAGGATACGAAGTTATTTTTATATTATCTACTATCAGCACTTTTTAAGGATATTCAAGAAAACTCACGATGGCGTGCAACGGCTTTCTTTTTGAACACAGGTTCTCTGTGCGGGTCATCTTTCAAGCAGTTCATGTATGGCTCCCTTGATTAAAGGCTTGTAAGGATTCGGTATGGTCACTGTATACTCCGCGATAGGCACCGGTGGATAGACCCAGGTCTTCTTCTACTTTACCAACCGTCTTGTCACCCCTTACCTTTCGCGGCATGTTTCCAACCCTCCTTTCCTCTATATTGGTCTTGCCTTCAAACTTAAGACGTCTACTTTAGTCTTGTTACATCCAGACGTCGGGTCTGGTTACCTGCTTCTTACTCGCGGCACCAGCCAAATAATCAACAAGATGATTCCAATCACAAGTAGAATCCAGAGAAGCGGGCCTGTTAAAAAGCCTATAGAAAAACCCATCACCCACAAAACCAAGAGGATAATACCAATTATTAAGAGCAAACTTAGCATGTTGACCTCCTTTATTTATTGATACCCGTCAGCCGCGTTCCGAACACGGCGCCCACATACAATGGGCGGCAGAGAGGCCGGGGCCTTAAACCCCGGCGCCTCTCTGCTTAAATACCTTTTCATTTGAAACCTCCTGTTCAGAAGCTTATTGTTCTTTGCTTGGTCTGAGCTTGGTCTGACATTTGTCTTTCCTCCTCTCTTTAAACCACCAGAGTTATCTTTACCCGCTGAAGTACGCGATTAGAGCCATTACTCCAATGATAATGAGATAAACACCAACCAAATAATTGAGTATCTTGGGGAATATCATAACAATAACGCCGAAAATGAGGCTTGCTATTCCCATCCATAGACCTAAAGCCGGTAATGTTACAGCTGGCATTAGAAACTTACCTCCTTCTTCTTGATAATCAATAGTTCCAACAGAATACTCTACCTTCTGTTTATAATAGCCAGTACACCCCATACAATGAGGAAGATACCAATAATCCATCGCACAAGCTCAGGCCATATTAAAACCAGAACCCCGGCGACTATGGCAATAATCCCCATGACCACCCCACTAAATGATATGCTCTTTGTGTTCATACAAACATCCTTCAACCTTGTTATTTGCCGCTGATAATCAGGACTTCTGGGCCGGTCCTATCTTCGACAGCCGCCTCGGGTGCATTCTCCTTGACCGATTTAAGGCCGTGTATTGCGTTTACCTTGGTGGTGTAGCCTTCACCCGACTTCGCGATGACCCGTCCATTCGTATGGGTTAATCTCCAGTGGAAATCCCCTATCTTGCCCCTGTATATTTCGAACTTTGCTGCCATGATATTTATCCTTATTGAGTTGCCTTATTCTATCTTCTCCCTTGCCTAGTGTCTGATAAAAAGTGAAGGGTGTGCCACCCCACGGAAGCAGCACACCCTTCTTCAAGCATGCTTTACTCTTGCGGCTTAAAGATCGTGGTACCTTCCTGGCCGACGATCGGCTCTCCGAATTCGTCCCAGGTCATGGTAGCATTGAACACCGCGGAAGCTGCTGCAGTCGCCTCCACCGTGATTGTGAATTCAACTGTTTCCCCTGGCGTCATCTCTGCCACTGAATCAAATCGAACCTCCTTGCCTTCAACAGTGAACGTGGTGTCTCCGTCGGCGCTGACGTAGCTCGTCTCGTCTGGTATCAACCCAACGATCTTCATGTTATGAAGGTCGTTAGTTTCACTCTGATTGAGCACTTTAATGGTATAGGTATACTCTTCGCCTATCATTACAGGGTCGCTGCTATCGATAAGCGACATATGGGCTCCGGGCGCACTCAGCACCGTAATCGGAAGACTATCGGTCGCGGTAGCACCCTCGTGTGTGGTCACCGTAGCGGTATTCACCGCTTTACCTGCCTCCACACCCCCCAGAATGACATCTATTTCCTTGGTTTCTCCTGTCTTTAAGGTACCCAGGTTCCAGTCAATATGGTCCCCGGTAACAGTACCTGCCGGACTAGAACTCTCATAGCTTAGAAGCTCAGGGAGGTCGTCCGTGACCACCACGTCAGTGAGCTCAACCGCTCCGGTATTAGTCACGTCCAGGGTGTAGCTTCTCGTGAATCCGGTAAAGAGGCCGGATGGACCTGTCTTCGCTATCGATACCTCGGGGGGCGGGATAACACGGGTGGTTGCCTGAGCGGTGGCCGTCCCAACCTCTTCAGAGGCAGCACCGACTGTGTTTGTCCACAAGCCAGCCTGGGTTCCTTCAAGCACCAGTTTGAAAGAGCGCGAATCTGATTCATTCAAGGAGCCAACGTCCCAGACAACAGTGTTTCCTGACACCGTTCCAGCCGGGTCAGAACTCACGTAGCTCATACCCTCCGGAATCTCGTCGGTCAGGACAACGCCAGTAGCTGTTAGGTCCCCGGTGTTGTTTACCTCAATGTCATACGTCGCCTGGTCGTGCATCGCAATCTGCTCAGGCCCATCCTTGGTGACGCCCAGATCGGTTGACTGCCACTGCTTGGTCACTTCTTTGGTCATCAGCACACGGTTGGGATCAGATGGAGTCATGACATCAATTTTAACTGTGTTGGTACCCTGTTCCGGCGTGACTTGCTGAAGTGTTACGGATGCGAAGCCGTACGGATCGGTTTTGATTGTATGCTTAGTAGATGAAGGAGTCGCCTCCTTAAAAGAGGCCTCGGGGTCGTTCCCAACGATAGTGAACCTTACAGGCACATCACCCACCGGCTCACCGTCGCTTGCTCTGACCGTCTGTACGTTCAACACATGCGGGGTGTCGACTGCGTTTACAGCATTATCCGGGAAACGGGCCGTAAGGTCCAGCCAGTGTTTCACGGCAAACTGCTTGTGAACGGCAGGGTCTTCGATACCCGGCACATATGCTGTGATATCCGTATCACCTTCGTGTGCGGAGGTGATGGTGAGTTCGGCCTCACCTTTGCTGTCAGTTTTGACAATGCCATAGGTGTTGTCTACTTTTTCAGGCCCGCTCCCATCCAGGGAGACGATATCCCCAACAGCGCTGGGAGCGCGGTTGAGTATCCACTCCACGGAAGCCCCTGACACTGGAGATCCATCCTCAGCCTTCACCTGGGCTACAAGGGTGTGCTGTGTCATTATCGGGTTAAAGGCCTCATCCGGACTGATGGTAACTGATGATTGCTCTTTTGCTGCCGGAGTAGCGGTAGGGGTTGCTGTGGGCGTCTCTTCCGGACTGCTGGTAACTGATGCTGTGGGCGTAGGCGTGATTTCGTCATCATCCCCCCCACAGGCCGCCAAGTTAGGTACTACCATCACCAGTACCAGAACAAGGGCAGCGATTGTGTAACGAAAACCAGTTCGCTTAAACATATTTCTCTCCTTTTCCTTCTTTTTCGTTAAACCTAAATTTATGGCCACCCATCACATGAAACTGTGGTGTGGCCTACGGCCTACCCATTAAATAGCTAATACATTGTTCCCTCCTTCTGTTGAACCCAAATCTGGTTGAGCTTATCCACTGCATGAACTGAATGTTAGATATAGTCCCACCATCTAATATTAGTATGTACCATGTATCTCGTTGCCACAAACCCCGTTGGCGGATATTTGACAGGTATATTAGCGTCAATTTACTAATCTAAAAGATGGTAACCGATAGTGCTTGACAAATGGAGGAGGGGGGGGGGGTATAATATTAAACCAAAGGCGCACTAAGGTGGTAGGAAATAGTAAACTAAAATGTATCAAGGAGGTGTTCTAAGATGGCAATAAAAGAACGTAGTCCTGATACTCTGGGAGTCCTGCTGATTGATTTCAACCCGGTTGTCCGGGAGGGCCTGCATGCGATCCTGACTAAAGACGATGGACTTGAAGTGATGGGAGACGTTCCGAATGGGTATGAAGCTCTTCAGTATATTAAACGAGCAAGTGACAGGGGACGGCCTGTCAACGTCGTGTTGACCGAGACGCGGAACGGCGTAGTGGATGGCGTGCAAGCGACCAGGATTATCAAGGATGAATTCCCGGAGGTAGCTGTCCTGGTGCTGACAGAGAACCTTAACGATTCTTTTGTCATTGACGCCATTCATGCGGGCGCTGGAGGATACATCTTCCTTAAGGACATGTCACCGGAAAAGTTGTTGCAGAGCATCCATCGTGCGCTCGAGGGCGGCACCCAGATGAGCACGGAATTACTGCACACTGCCGTAGAGAATCTGCTTCAGAATGGTAAGAAGACGCTTGCCGAGCGCACGGCTGAGGCGGCTCACCTCACCGAGAGGGAAGTCGATGTGCTCAGGCTCATGGGTAACGGAGACTCGAACAAGATAATCGCCGCAACCCTAGATATCACCCTGGACACTACCAAAAAACACGTGCGGACCGTCATCGACAAGCTGCAGGCACGTAGCCGCACCCATGCCGCTATTATCGCGGCCCAGGCAGGTATCACGGGCAATCCTGTCGTTACTGTTGCCGAAGACCAATCTTAGCCGGGGCCAGTTGCCTGAGGGTCACGCTGCAACGGTAATTGACCATGGGAAAGTAGTATCCACTCTGTCAGATGGGAATAGATAAAGAAGTTATGAACCCTGATTATCTTCGCATTCCAGGGGGAGAAACGTTGTCTGCCCAATTGCCCAATTCATCGTTTTGTGAAATCGTCGAAGGAAGACCCTGGGGATGCCCTTGCCTGCCATC
>JBKGZM010000101.1:0-4958 GCA_046545575.1 Dehalococcoidia bacterium | reverse complement strand
TTTTTATATGACCCAACCAATATCTCTTCGGTTACATTTTAGATGACTTGACGCGCCACTTGCCTCAAGTTACGGACTTTGCTATGATGACTTCGGCATTTACGTCAGGAGGTAGATTCATGGCACAAGAGGTTGCGATTGTCGGAGTGGGCCAAAGCACGTTTACACGTGACTGTGGGATGTCCGTCAGAGAGCTTTGCTTTGAGGCATACCGTGAGGCAGTAGATGGATTAAATATATCAGCGAACGATATAGACGGGTCCATTATAGGGTCTGCACCGGAGTATGATAAACAAAGAACGCCGGCAGCACTTATATCCGAGTATTTAGGATTACCCCCCAAGCCCACTTTCTACGTCGAAAGCGTATGTTCATCCAGCACGTCCGCTATCAGGGTTGCTTACTCCCTGATAAAGGCAGGGCTCCAGGACGTAGTCGCGGTAATAGGTTTCCAGAAAATGTCGGAACTGAGCTCGCGCGATGCGGCGGAGGTGATGGGGAGGGGAGATGACACGATGTTCAGCTCCCCGTTCGGTACAACTATGCCAGCAGGGCACGCGCTCTATGCCCAGGCACATATAGCCAGATACGGGACCACCGAGGAGCAGCTGGCAAAGGTGAGGGTCAAGAATGCTTCCTACGGGGCAGTGAATCCCAAAGCTACCTACAGGAAAGTTGTGAGCCTTGAGGATGTCATGACCTCCCCCATGATCTGCAGTCCACTAAAGAAGTTCGATTGCTGCGCCAATGCCGACGGTTCCTCGTGTATCATAATCGCCAATGCAGAAAAAGCAAAGAAGTTCACGAACAAGCCTATCTGGATTCTCGGACTGGGCCAGGCAACCTCCGAGCTAAACTGGAGCGCCAGAGAATCAACTACCAGTTTTGGCTGCACGAGAGAAGCAAGCAAACAAGCTTACCAAATGGCTGGCGTGGGTCCTCAGGACATAAAAGTCGCTGAAGTGCACGATTGCTTCACCATCTCGGAGATACTGGCTTACGAGGACCTGGGATTTGCGAAACCCGGCGAAGGCCCCAAGCTTATAGACGAGCAGCAAACCTACGCGAATGGAAAGATCCCGGTAAATGTCGACGGAGGTTTGCTTTCCAAAGGCCATCCGATAGGAGCGACCGGCGGGTCTCAGGTTAGAACAATCGTGAGGCAGCTTAGAGGAGAAGCCGAGGAAGCCCAGGTTGAGAACGCCAACATAGGGCTGGTACAGAATGTCGGCGGCACCGGCACATATGCCAACGTAATCATTTTCGGGAGGTAGTCGGTATGGATTTCAGCAATTTCGGAACAGTAAGTTTTACCGCGCAGGCAAAGGTAGCGCCATTCGTCGATTATTTGGCCCAGGGAAAAGTGATGGGAACCACCTGTAAGCAGTGTGGACGCAAGTTCTTCCCGCCCCAAATGGACTGCCCCAACTGTCTGACAAGCGACATGGAATGGTTCGAGATAAAAGAGAAGGGAAAACTCTTAACCTACAGCGTGGTGAACTACGGGCCTTCCGGTTTCGAGGACGAAGCTCCCTATACCCTGGGTATCGCTCAGTTCCCTGAAGGTGTAAGTGTCCTGGCAAGGATGAGCAAGAAGATCGATACCAACGACTTAAAGACTGGGATGGAAGTCAAACTGGTTCCTGCGAACCTGCCGAACGAGAAGATCACGTACGAATTCGAGGTTTAGTATTAAAGCGCTCTGCGCCATCAAAGATGGCGCAGAGCGCTTTAAGCTCCATACAAGTCAGCGAGCACTACGCCGATTTGTCAATGACCAACGAAGTTCGCCTTCCTCTTCTCTAGAAATGCCTGCATCCCTTCCTTTTGATCCTGAGTACTGAAACACTGAGCGAAACATTCATTCTCCAGCACGTTTGCACTGTCCAGCGACATGTCATAGCCATAATTCATTGAATGCTTGGCCACCTTCAAGGCAAAGGCAGGCATCCCCGCAAGCTTCTGTGCAAACTTCCGTGTCTCGTCAGCAAGCTGGTCCGCAGGAAAGACCCTGTTTGTAAGTCCGATCTCATACGCCCTGTTCGCGTCTATGTGCTCTCCACTCAACACAAATTCCTTGGCTCTCCCCACACCAACCAGTCTGGCCAGCCTCTGCGTTCCACCCCACCCGGGGATGATTCCGAGCGTTATCTCGGGCTGACCGAACCTGGCGTTCTCAGCAGCAAAGCGAATGTCACAGGCCATCGCTATTTCAGTGCCACCACCCAGCGCTACCCCGTTAACCATCGCGATGACAGGCTTGGGCAACGTCTCAATGAGCCGCAGGTTCCTATGTCCCAACTCCGTAAACTCCATCGCCTGATACGGCTCAAGGTCCTTCATCTCCTGTATGTCTGCACCAGCCACGAACGCCTTCCCTGCCCCGGTTATGATAACTACCCTTATCTCATCCTCGTCCCTGCACCTTATAAGCGCATCGTTGAGTTCAGAGAACGTTTCGGTGGTAATCGAATTGAGCGCTCTGGGCCTGTTGAAGGTGATAGTCGCGATTCCTTCCTCTACTTCAAGCATGATATTATTGTATTCCATCCTTCTTTCCCTCCTACCTATTTGTTCTTGCTGTAGTCATAGAATCCCTTGCCTGCTTTGACTCCCAGAAAGCCCGCATCAACATACTTCCTGAGCAAAGGACATGGCCTGTATTTGGGGTCCCCAAGTTCACGGTAGAGAATCTCCATAATGGCCAAACAGGTGTCAAGTCCAACCATATCGGCAAGTGCTAAAGGACCCATTGGATGGTTTGCCCCCAGCTTCATTACATTATCGATGTCCTCCACCGTCGCTACTCCCTCATGAAGGGTATAGATAGCCTCATTAATCATCGGCACGAGGATTCTGTTCAGCGTAAACCCGGGGGAATCCTTGCACATCGCTGGCGTTTTGCCGAATTGTTTGGCAAGGCTCTCTGTAAGGTCTGTTACCTCCTGTGACGTCGCAAGCCCGGGAATAACCTCAACCAGCTTCATGACAGGGACAGGGTTCATAAAGTGCATCCCGATAACTTTATCGGGACGCCCTGTTACGGCAGCGATCTTCGTAATCGAAATAGAGGAAGTGTTACTGGCCAGAACCACGCCTGGTTTGCAGATACCGTCCAGGTTCCTGAATATGTCCAGCTTGATGTTTTCCTTCTCCGTCGCTGCCTCCACAACGAAGTCAGCGTCGCGCATGTCATTTATATCCGTGCTCTTCTTTACGCGGTTCAGTGCCCCGTCCTTCTCATCGGCGGTTATTTTCTGTTTGGATGCAAGCTTCTCAAGATTCTTGGAAATGGCATCATAACCGTTGTTGACAAACTCGTCTGCGATATCATTCATGATGACATTCAGGCCGCCGACATTAGCTGCCACCTGGACAATGCCACTACCCATCTGGCCAGCTCCTACAACCCCAAGTGTTTTAACCTCCATTTTCTCCTCCTTTTACTTTTTATCAACGTTATGTCAAGCAGGTTCCATCCGGTATTAGACCCTCTCCAGAACCATTGCCATGCCCTGCCCCCCGCCGATGCAGAGGGTAGCAAGTCCAAGGTTGAGGTCCTGCTTATTCATTTGCATCGCCAGGGTGTAAGCAAGCCTGGCACCAGTGCACCCAACAGGATGACCGATCGAAATCCCGCTTCCATTCAGGTTGCACTTATCGACGTCTATATCCAGCTCCCTCTGACAAGCGATAAACTGGCTGGCGAAAGCCTCGTTCAACTCTATGTATTCCATGTCTTTCATAGAGAGGTTGAGCCTCTTCAGCAGTTTCCTGGTTGCAGGAATAGGCCCAAGACCCATGTAAGCTGTATTGACACCACCAGAGGCAAATCCCTTTATCTTCGCCAGCGGCTTCAAGCCGAGTTCCTTCGCCTTTGAAGCCTTCATGATGACCACGGCAGCAGCGGCATCATTGATTCCAGAAGCATTCCCCGCCGTTACCGTACCATCTTTCTTAAATGCCGGAGGGAGCTTAGCCATCTTTTCCAGCGAGGTATCCATGGGACGCTCATCCTCATCAAATATCTTGGGCTCTCCTTTTTTCTGTGGTATAGTAACCGGCACTATCTCATCGGAAACCGTACCGTTTGCAATAGCAGCCCGCGCTCTTTGATGGCTCATAAGACCCAGCTTGTCCTGTTCCTCTCTGGATATCCCGTATGCCTCGGCGATGTTCTCCGCAGTGATTCCCATATGATATTCGTGGAATATCTCATAAAGGCCATCGAATACCATCGTATCGATGAGTTTGCCATACGGCATATCCATTCGATATCCCCAGCGTGCATCGGGGAGAGCATAAGGTGCCCGGCTCATATTCTCCATGCCGCCAGCCACTATGATTTCAGCTTCGCCCGAGATGATAGCCTGGACTCCCAGCGTAATAGCCTTCATCCCCGACGCACACACCTTATTCACGGTAATGCCTGTAGTCTCTTCAGGCAGACCTGCGTAGATGGCTGCCTGCCTACCCGGATTTTGCCCCTGTGCTGCCTGTATGACATTCCCCATAATGCACTCGTCAAAGTACGCAGGTGTAAGCGAGTCGTCATAGTCATAGTACTTCCTGTTCTGCTCGGTCATGTCGAAATCACCGAAGATATCCGGCCGGCATTCTTTCACGAAGTCAGTGATCGTGGGCCTGAGCCCGGCACGCTTTATCGCCTCCTTGACAACCAAAGCCCCGAGATCGACCAGTTTCACGTCCTTCAGTGATCCACCGAATGTTCCCACCGCAGTTCGCGCCCCACTTACTATCACTACATCTTCCAAAATTAACCTCCTCTTTTTAAATAATCATCGATCCTTGAGATTTAAAGCACAATCAAAACCTCTTATATCAAAACATAGTAGATTAGTCATTTCAATACATGAGAGGATTGACAGGAGGCACCGCCCTACAGCGGATCTTCCAGACGCAATTACGCTCGATTAGCTTCAGATTTTCGTTAATGC
>JBKGZM010000100.1:0-5151 GCA_046545575.1 Dehalococcoidia bacterium | reverse complement strand
TAATTCAACAATTGCCCTTGTTTATCGCAAAGCATACGCTTGGCCCCAGGGAATTGAGAATCCAGATCGTCAATACACTCTCCCACATTTTGCCCAGTGGTTTCTACTATCTTTTGGTAACCAGTTAACATGAACAGGTTAGGTGGCACTCTCAGCTTGATGCTCATGTTATTACCTCTTTCCCGCAGATCTCGCAGTCGGTTCTTCTCGTTATTTCAACGAGGCTGACGCTCATGTTCTCTCCGTTGAAATAAAGTGCTTTCCCAGCTAGTAAATCGCCGAAATCGGACAGCAACTTTATAGCCTCTGTAGCCTCCAGGCTCCCTATCACCGCAGGGGTTACACCAAAGGCAGGGAAGGTCATCTTCTTTTCCGGCAGCTCGGGAGTGATACAAGAGAGGCAAGGTGTTTTCCCGGGGATGATGGTGGTGACTTGACCCAAAAGCCCCCAGATGCCGCCGTGAATAAACGGTATCCGCATGTTCACACACGCTGAGTTCAAAGTTAATCTGCTTTCAAAGCTGTCCAGTCCATCGACGACTACATCCACCCCTTTGATAAGTTCTTTCGCGTTGTCCTCGGTAATTCGCTCAAAAAGAGGTGTGACTTCCACCTGCGGGTTTAGTCGGGTGAGCTTGCGTGCGGCTGAGACGGTTTTCTTTTCGCCGATGTCATCCTCGTAGTGGAGAATCTGCCGGTTCAGGTTGGAAAGCTCCACGAAGTCGCAGTCTATGAGGGTAACATGCCCTACGCCAGCACAGGCTAGATATATGGAAGCTGGAGATCCCAATCCGCCAACGCCGGCCACGACGGCGTGAGCTCGCTTTAATTTTCTCTGCCCTTCTTCGCCGAAGTCCGGCACCATAATCTGTCGACTATACCTGGTAAGATCGTTCTCGCTCAGTATAGCGTCTTCCATCACTGTCCTCTATCAACTGTTGAATTGCTCCCGGTGCTTTTCTGGATGTCTACGAGATCCTGCAGTGTTCTGGATTGGAGCACTTTGATAAGCGCATTGGATGCCTCTTCCCATATCGTGTGTGCAGCACAGGAGCGCGATACTGGGCACATTTCAGGATGATCAACACATTCCACCAGGGCGGTTGGCCCTTCAAGGACCCGCATGACCTCGTCGAGCCTTATCTGCGATGGTGATCTGGTCAGGATAAACCCGCCTCCGGTTCCCCTGCTGCTTCTTACCAGAGAAGCCAGTTTCAGTGCCACAAGCAGGTTTTCCAGATAGTGTCCGGAAAGCCTCTGCCTATCAGCGATATCCCTTAAGGGCACCGGTCCCTGGTCGCTATTTTGGGCTATATCCAGCAAAGCCCGGACTCCATATCTTGCCCGTGTGGAAAGCCTCAAAAGTGATACTCCTCACTAAGTTTACCATTTTAGTCAACATTATATCGTGAATGCCCAGCATTGTCAATTATCTTAAATTTTAAACCTAGGGAAGATTTCAATCAGGGCATGCGAAATAATGGTGGTTGTATGATGTGAAAAGGAAGCCCGCAAATTGACATTATCAAGAGCAACTGCTACGCTTGGTAGTTGATGGAAGAGCGGAAATAGCTTGCTGAGCTTCGAGGCTGTTTTGCCGGGGCGTAAACTCTTCGGACGGTTTGATTCATAAGGTGTGGTTTCTTGTCTGTTGTATTTAGCGGAGCGTATGAGGCATTGGCCAGGCTGCTAGCGGTTTTCGGCTATAATGGACTGGTCTTCCGTAAGGCGAAAAGGGCTGCTGAGTCCCGTGGCAAGCCATTGCTGAATGCGGGGTGTAAGTCGGTTTACGCTGAGTTAAGCGACGTCAACCTTGATATAGTAGCGAGAGATGTTCCCCGGTTTGTCAGGGGTGATATCCAGAATCTGAAAATGTTCGCCGACAAGGAATTTGGAGCCGTTTACGCCAGTCACGTCCTGGAACACGTGGGGGACCCTGATGCTGCGGTGGCTGAATTGCACCGTATAGCGGAACACGTCTTCGTCATTACCCCTTTGCCCCTTTTACCCTGGGCCTGGTTTCACCCTGGCCATAAGTGGATACTGTGGGGAACAAGGAAACTCTGTCGGAATCCTCTGGTAGGGAGCGTGCAGCTACTTACCCATAAACACTGATTAGTCCACAGCTTAGCTTTCAGAATTCGATGCTAGCTGCTGAGATGGGTCTATGAGCTTGATCAACTGGCAACATTATTGATTCCCACTTTTGGCAGATGATAATCGCATACTTCTTGGTTCCCCTGATATTGAGGGTATCCATCTATGTAGGGAACCCCTTGGAAGACGCTTGCCTTAACGGGTTTAAATGAGGTAAGCTTTTTACACGTTATGAGTGTTTCATTCAAGGAATCGGTGCAGATTGCCCAGAGGTTGACTCTGGCAACTATACTCAAAAGACCAGTATGTGTTTCCTTCGAGGTAACGCATTCCTGCAACGCGAGGTGTAAGCACTGTGATAAAGGCGGCATAAAGAAGGGAGAGGCCCGTTTGCAGCCCAAAGAATACGGGAATATCGCAGCGAACCTGAAGCCCCCTTTTCTCCAGATATCCGGCGGGGAACCCCTTCTCCGGGAAGATGTTGGTGAGATAGTTAAGCAGGTCAAGGGGTCGAACCATGTTCCCTTTGTCATATTTGTAACAAATGCTTCGCTCCTCAACGAGGGATGTTATGTCAATTTGAAGGGATGCGGTGTGAACCAGTTCTCCATCTCCATTGACTTCCCCGACACAAGGCATGATGAGTTCAGGGGAATCCCGGGGCTGTTCTCCCGTCTGGAGAGTCTCATGCCTAAGCTGGCAGCGTTCGGGAATGGAGATGTAGTTCTGAACACAGCCATAACCAGTGAGAACGTCGGAGACTTACTTGACCTTGCACAGATGGCCAAGGAGTGGGGCGTTTCCATTTCATACAGTGCATACAGCTCCTTGCGCACTTATGATAAAGGACTCTCCGTAGCAGAGAATATCGACTTGCTGGAGCAACAAATCGAGCAGCTTAAAAGGTTCAAAAAGGAAAAGGGGACAATTCGGACCCCCACAGTAATTCTTGAGAACATCTTGGAGTTCTTTCGCGAGGGGAGCTATATTCCAAATTGTAAGGCAGGCGTAAAGTCGATGGTTGTAACCCCTGATGGCTATTTCATGCCATGTGCCATGCACAACGAGGTGAAATATCCTTCACGGGAGTCCATGATCGAGAGTTTCAGCAGAGACAACACGTGTGGGGAATGCTATGTTTCCATAAGGTCGATGACCGAGATGGGGCTAAGAGGTCGGGCAGAATTGACCCTTTCCCATTTCGGGTTTGGGGTAAAAAGAACGGGGGAAAATCATTGCTGCTGGAGCTGAAGGTTAAGAACCTTGGTGTCATAGGCGAGGTCAACTGGAGTCTGGGCTCCGGACTCAACGTGGTTACGGGCGAGACTGGTGCCGGGAAGTCGTTGGTCGTGGAGGCGATGGATATTTTACTGGGCAAGAAGGTCGATGATACGGTTGTCCGGTCCGGTGCGGACAGGGCCCAGATCGAGGGGGTGTTTCTTATTCCGCAAACGGATGCCGGGTCCCGGCTTGGAGAGTTCCTGTCGGACAAGGGGGTGGAGGTGGAGGAGGGGACTCTGGTCTTGAGCAGGGAAGTGCGCAGGGAGGGGCGGAGCGTTTCCCGGGTGAACGGGCAGGCACTGTCGGCGGGACTCATCTCGCAGATCGGCCGTTTCCTCAGCGATATCCATGCTCAAAGTGAGCATCTTTCCCTCCTGGACAGGCGCTCGCACCTCGACTTCCTGGACGCTTATGCCGGGGTAATGGAAACCCGCCGGGATTTTGCGGCGAAGGCTTCGGAACTGTACAGGATGGAGCAGGAGCTCGCGTCGTTGCGAAATCAGGAGAAGGACATGGCCAGGCGTGAGGACTATCTGCGCTTCCAGATCGACGAGATAACGAGTGCCAACCTGTATGAAGGAGAAGAGGAGGAGCTTGAGAGGGAACGGGATATACTATCGTCCGTCGAGAAATTGAAATCGCTTTCTCATGGAGCTTACGAGCAACTTTACGGAGGTGATAACTCAGGATCCTCAGCCCTGGACAGGCTGAATGAAGCAGTTGGCATGGTAAAGGAACTCGTGAACCTGGACCCGGGGTCGAAGGAGAGACTTGACCGGCTTGAGAGTTCATTATATGAAGTAGAGGACATAGCACAGGATATTCGCTCCTACAGTGAAGGGTTGGAGTACAGCCCGGAACGTCTGGAGGAGATACAGTCGAGGCTGGAGCTCATCAGAGACTTGAAGAGGAAGTATGGCAAGGATATCGGAGAGGTTTTGGAGTATCTGGAGCGGGCTAAGCAGGAGTTGGAAGGGATATCCCATAGTTCGGAGAGACGCATTGAGCTAGAGCAAGAGAATTCCCGGCTAAAACAGAATATGGCGGAGATAGCCTCTCGGCTTTCGGAGTCGCGCCGCCGGGCGGCAAGCACGCTGGCGGAGGAAACTAGGAAGGAGCTACAGGACCTCAACCTCTCCAAGGTTGAGTTCGAGGTGGAGATAACACAGGAACCTGATGAACAGGGGCTCCTCTTTCCCGATGGGGAGTCCTATGCTTTTAGCAGCGACGGTGTGGACTCCGTGCAGTTCATGGCTTCCACCAATCCGGGGGAGCCGTTGAAGCCTCTGGCGAAGATCGCGTCCACGGGCGAGATATCACGTTTTATGCTGGCCTTGAAAGGGGCGCTCTCGCGAGCTGATGACACGCCGGTGCTGGTCTTCGATGAGGTGGATATCGGGGTTGGGGGGAGGGGTGGGGAGATGATCGGCAAGAAGCTCTGGACGTTGGCCCGGGACCGCCAGGTCATCTGTATAAGTCACCTCTCTCAGATAGCTGCCTTCGCCGACGCTCACTATACTGTGCGGAAAGAGGTGGCTGATACGCAGGCTTCGAGTACACTCAAAAGCCTTGACGGTCAGCCCCGGCTGGCGGAACTCGCTGCCATGCTGGCCGGCCCTCAGTACACGGAGACCGCACTGGAGAATGCGCGTGAATTATTGGAGAGAGCAGGAGAGTGGAAGAGTAAGCACGTTTAGCGGTTTAGAGACTTAGCGCCTAAACCGCTGAGCCGCCAAACCGCTAATCCCGCCAAACATCCGTTCTTTCCTTCAA
>JBKGZM010000099.1:0-5917 GCA_046545575.1 Dehalococcoidia bacterium | reverse complement strand
CATACGACACTTTTTCAGGATGGGCAATCAAGTACTCGGCCACGTTTTGAGCGCTCATGCAATACGCACAATGCACCCACAAAGTCCGTCCCCTTTGAATTGGTGGCTCAGAAGTGATCGAGAGAAGCAAGCAAGCGATACCGTCGCAGAGAAATATCGTACAAGGAGATTGAAGATGAGTGGCATTCAAGGATAAAGGGACAGGAAAGCCAAGATTCCTAGGCAGGTTAGTATAACCAGATCAATAAGGTAAGGAGGTAGCAAGAGAATGGACACTGGCAAGTATCTTCAAGCGGAAGCAGTCCCAGGAATTGACGTTCGGCCGGCAGCCAGGATCAGAGGAGACCTAGATGAGCGCCGGGAGACTGCGCTAGATGAGGCGAAGACTGCTGACCTGTGGGCTAAGTCCGAACCCCGATATTGGGTGACGGTGATAGCTTTTGACTTCAAAGGTTACCCGGAAGTTCCGATCGAACTGTTCCATAGGCGGATGTCCAGGGAAGAATTGGCAGCGCTAGTTGTGCTCGCGCCAGGGAGAACTATAGAGGACCTATCCAATTGGTACCCCGCCACTGCTGTTGAAGAAACATTCAGCAGGGATGAGATTAAGGAACTTAATGCATATTTCAAACAGCGAGGTGGCACGCGCCTGAAGATACGCCGAGCCGTGCCGCCGACGAATGACAGCATGGGTGCTGGCGCCATCCCAGCAGGCGGCTGTGACGACGTCTTCATTTTCTCCGAAGAGCCTGGGTACTCATTGCCATTCGAAGTATGGGGATACTTTGACCACAGACCACTCTTGGAGCAGAAACTGTTCAGGATGGGAGCAAACCGTATCAGATGTGATGCGGAACGTAGAGGGTGGCCCCCAGTAGCGTACCTAATGAGGGGGTTAAATGACCCCCTACTGGGGGGTGGTAATCCACGGGTGGTAAACACCGTGGTAAACGACATGGTAAACGAGGGGGTAAGCAAATGGTGAAGCATAAAGCACGTGATAAGAAGCCGAGTCGAAAGCGATACGAAGAGGGACACCCAACTGTCAGCTTCAGGTTGGATCAGGAGACTCATCGAGCTCTTAAAGAGCACCTATCTGGCACTGGTTGTTCTTTTTCGGATTTCGTCAAGGATAGTCTAGGAAGGGAGGAAACAATGGTTGAAAAGAGAGTTGAGGAGCTTGCTTCCCGAAAAGCAGAGCCCTCCGTAGAGCAGCGTCTGCGGGATCCTGAGGGGCTTGTCTCCGAGCTTATGGTGATCGCTCGGGAACCAGAGGCGCCATGGTGGTGCCCTCGCTGTGGCACACAGCTCACCGACGGTGCTGTGGCAAAGAAAGGCTCCACAGACCCCGATATCTTCGTTTATGTTTGTCCGAAGTGTGGGTTCTTTCTGACTCCATGGGGGGATGCGCCCTATGGTATAGAGGAAGGCAGTCTGCGCCTTGGCGAGCCATGATAATATAGACCATATCGCAGGTGTCTGGGTTTGACGGTTAAGTGTTCGGAGTAGACTTGTGAACACTTGACTTGGAACGTGAAGATGCACTAGGGCTGCGTCACATAGCTGTCCCATCCCCCAATGCTAAAAAGAGGAGGCAAACTAATGGCGAGTGAAACACTAAAACCTGAGGCTTGGTCCCACAATACGGGCGGTATCGACTTCCCATGCGTCTTGTGTGGGGAATGGCATGAGCAACATCACGCTGCTGTCTGCTTTAAGGTAAGGGACGACGATCCGCTCTACGACAAAGACATTTGTCCTTATTGCGTGGAGGCTGGGCCAGCGGGTGCCGCGAAGCGAGCTCTACAGCACGCCGATCAGTTGCGAGACTATGCTAAGTTCCTGGATGACCTCGCTGCACGTGTAGAGGATATCGACCCCAGCGACTGGGCTTCGCTTGAGGATCTGAGGGAGGCAGAGACAAGAGGTTCCCCGTAGGAGCCTCCGGTGGTTGTTATGTCACTGCAGCTATGACGATACGCCGAAGTACGGTGCCGGAGGCGGACACCGCGTAGTCCTTGGCTGAATACCAAGGCTGAATACAGGGTGGTAGCTGGTGCTTACAGTATACAACTGACTGCGGCGATGCTGGCGGCGACGACCGATGGCACGCATGCCGTATACCGGTAGGGGTCTCCCCCGGGGAGGCCTGAAAAGGGGCCTTACGACTTGGTATACAACCTTGGTATACAGGTTGGTAAACATTTGTGTAAACAGGGGAGGTGTTTATGGCTACGAGAGAGGAGACAACAGTAGTCAGCTTCAGGATTGGCAAGACGGACTGCCAGAAGTTGAAGCGGGTTAAGCATGATACAGGCCTGAGTTTTGCGGACCTGGTGCTAATGGGCGCCGGCATAGCAGACCAGGAGCGGCGAAGCAAGATCGCCGAGCACGACGGACTTGAGCAGCGCTTGAGCAAGGCCAAAATAGCCGCCGAACGTGCGGAACGAGAGGCTGAGCAAGCAGGAGCGGCGGAGCGCGAACGCCGGCTCGCCACCGTCGATACAGAGCTACGGGCATTTGAGCTCTTTTCGGTCGGCTGGTCTGCGGATCAGGTGGCCTTCGAGCTGGGCCTTGACCCGGGCGATGTATACGAGTTCCTGAAGCGTTGGGGGGAGAAGCGAGGTCAACAGGAAAAAGTGGATGTGGCGATGATACGGGCCTGCGCCCGGCAAATGTACAGGGAGTGGGAGCAATCCGAGCTGTATTGTGGAACATCCTCATTTGCCACGGCGGATGATATGAGGAAGTGCCACGACAACAAGGAGATCGCCTTACATTTTATGACGTACCCGGACGAGGTCCCGGCTGACTGGCGGGAATTCCTCATCACGGACTATTTGGGGAAGTGTCTTAAGAGGCACGACACCTTTGGCAGGCCATGAGAATAATATTTCCTTTTGTATTCTGGGGGGAGCGCGTATGGTCGGTTGCGCGGAGGCGGCCTGACGGCCACCTCCCCTGCAGCTCCACATGGGGCACAGATCTCAGGTCATGACCATGCGGTATCTCTCGACGCTGACCGCCAAGGATGCTTTGAGGATCCAGCAAGAGGTTGAGTTTTAGGCAGATTCGAACTCGGGCTTTGGCTCCGGCTGGGCCAGCGATAAACTCTAATTTGGGAAGTTCAAACATCTCATCATGAAACGTTTTGGTGGTTTGTCACTTATTCGAAAGAACATTTACCCGCAAGTTCAGCCCGCGGACACAATGTATGGCCCCCAAAAGATAGCAGGCTCCTTGAGAGCTGACCATGCCTTCGTCTATGCTATTGTAAAAAACGAAGGAGGGAATCTCATGGGAGCATATTGTGTGAAGTGCCGGGCCAAGAGGGAAATGAAGGACCCCAAGTCGATAACCATGAAAAACGGGAGACCGGCAACACAGGGCATCTGCCCTGTATGCGGTACGAAGATGTTCAAGATTGGAAAGGCTTAGAAAGGCGACGATCAGCAACTATCACATATGGCAGAGGCACGGAATGTAGATTTGCTACGTGGACCACTATTTTGGTAGTGTAAAATAGAGTATGGGAAATATATCGATCGCAGCCGCCTTTGGCGGGGGAGTTCTGTCTTTTCTGTCACCCTGTGTGCTACCTTTAGTACCAGTGTATCTGGCCAGCTTGGTTGGGCCAGTAATATTCGACCCAAGTGACCAAAGATTTCATCTGCCTGTATTTCTTCATGCCCTCAGTTTTGTTCTTGGTTTCTCCATAGTTTTCACACTCTTTGGGGCCGGCACTGGAATTGTAGGGTCTGCCCTCAGCCCCTACTTAGCAGTACTTGATAAGATAGCTGGCAGCCTGCTTGTAATCTTCGGGCTGTTTCTGCTGGCGGGGCTGAAAGTGCCCTGGCTGAATTTCGAGAAACGTCTCTCTCCTTCCAAAGGCGTCTCTATCAGTTACCTTCGCTCTTTCCTGACCGGGGGTGTATTTACTGTGGCCTGGACACCCTGTGTGGGGCCCATACTGGGAGGTATTCTTGCTCTTGCCCTGGGTTCCGGGACAGCATGGGAGGGTGCCTATCTGCTGGCTGCCTATTCTCTTGGCCTGGGACTGCCTTTCCTGGTGATAGGAGCCGCCTTTGGTTCGCTTACTCCATTGTTAAGGCGCATCCATCGCTATTCCACCGCGATCTATATCTTCAGCGGAATTATGCTTATCAGTGTAGGCATATTGATTTTGACCAACAAGCTGTTCTGGATCTAGTGGCAACTTAGGAGCAAAATATATGGAGTCGATTATGAATAGGATACTACAGTTCGCATTAATTGGGTTTTTGGTCCTGGGACCACTAGTGAGCGGCTGCTCTTCTGACACGTCCAAAACGACTAACCAAGATGGTTCAGATTTGGGCAAGATAACGGATTACGAGATCGACTATTCTCAAAGCCTGGAGGGAGGTAAGCCAGCACCTGACTTTCAGTTTCAAAACCCCAACGGGGAAACTCTATTCCTTAGCGACATTCAAGGAAAGGCAGTGTTGCTCAACTTCTGGCAAACTCGATGTCCTCCCTGTGTCAATGAAATGCCATATTTGCAGCAGGTATATGAAGAATGGGCAGACAAGGGGTTAGAAGTGCTGGCAATAAATGTGGGCGAGGGTGCATCAAAAGTAGAGGAATTCATGGAGAGCAATGACCTTTCCCTCCCGGTGCTCCTTGACACAAATCTGTCTGTGGCCCAGTTGTACAGGGTACAAGCCTTCCCTACCACCTTCCTTACCGATAAGGACGGGCTAATTCAAGGGTACCAGGTTGGCGCTTTTCAAAGCGTAGAACAGATAAAGTCGGGAATCAAGACAGTCCTTCAATAGCTGTCTAAGCTAGGTTCCCCTTACCTAGCCAAGTAACACTTTGGCTAATTGTTAACTCAGTCATTCAAAGCTCAATTACCCAGACTGTCCATGTCGTGGTGGAACGGGTACCAACTTCAAGAAAGTATGTCCCTGCTGGTACATATAAGATCGTTTCCCGGATGCTAATACCCTGTTCAACATCGAAACTGGCAGCACCAACTATGGGTGCTATAAGACTTGGATCATATTGAGTAGGGTCGACGACCTCTATGTTGACACTTTTACCTGGACTCTCCTCATTGAACCACACCATTAACTTCCAAGGCGATGAACCAATCGAGAAGGGGAGACTCCGCGAGTTGCCTTGTCCAGAAAAAGTGAAAATGGTTCCAGACGGTGCCTCTGGTGGAGAAGGAGAGCTCATTGTCTGCTCTTGACTACCTCGCTCAGCCAGTTGTTGCTTGACTGCAACGACCTCAGCATTTAGTTCATCGATCTGCTCACCCAACTGCTTGCTTTGCTGTTCAATCCTAGCCTCTACGCTTGAGTTATCTGTCACGGTTTGCTCCATTTTCTCCTCTAAGGCGGCCACCCTTTCGTTGAGTAAGTGAATGTGTTGCTCCAGTTCATTGATTTGCTGCTGATATTCGGAAGGAGTTGACGTCGTTTGCAGGCTAGATTGTTGAGAAGATGGAGTCACAGATGGCTGTACCCCATTGCAGCCCAGCGCAAACCCTACAACTAATGTGGAAACTACCAAAATTGGTATGAGGCATCGCTTCATTATCTCACCCTCCAGTATCGAGTGTTGAGTTCTTCTTGATTCGTATTTCATTCTATCCCTGTTAATCGGTACTTATCAAAGACTAGACAGTCCCCGACATTTGAAAGGGATGCATAATCTCCTTAACTTCACGTTCTTCACGCTCTTTTCCCAAGTGCGCGTCTAAATCCGCGTGATGTTCTCCAATAAGGTGGAATGAGCTTGCCCTGCCGAGTAAAGTATCCTCTTACAGGATTCATAGCCATACCCTTGTGACTTACCCCCGATTTATGTACCAGATGGAATGAGAGGATCCTGAAGGTAGGATAAGATAAGGAAGGAGGATCCTTTCATG
>JBKGZM010000098.1:0-6019 GCA_046545575.1 Dehalococcoidia bacterium | reverse complement strand
TTCTTGTTTACCAATAGGATATCTTAACCCGAGCCCCCTTCATAGTATCTTTCTTTTTTGTTTCATGCATTCAGACCGGATATTTTCTATCCTTGTTCTCTTCGATGTCACCTCCTTTTGTTACTTAGGCTGTTTAATCTTGAGCATTTTAGAAATGTTTCACTCCCAAATTTCTGTAGCGCGACCCTTCAGGGGCACCTTGAGCCTCGCGCTACGCTTCTATACGGCCTTTTACTAAGGGAAGAGTCTTCCACTATATTTCTCCTGGTAGCACTCAACTTATGTATGTCACACATGTCATATACGACTTGTTGTAAAAACATTATCATATCAGCCAGGGTATGTCAATATACCAAATTGGACTAGATTTCCAAGCGATTTCCTGCCCGCTGCCCAGTTTGGGATTTACTCAGGACCTTAATCTCTTTAGTGGCCTTCCCTGTGGCCCCCTTTGTATCCGTAAACGTCATCGTGATCGTATAGGTTCCAGGGTCCTGGTAAACATGGGTAGCCGTAGGCTCTCCAACTGTGGGATCACTACCGTCCCCCCAGTCCCACGTAGTGCCTGCCCATTCAGGTAGCGCCGGGTAGTGATAGCTGACCTTATCGGCGTAAAACCGGGTTTCGTCATTCCATACCTTTACGGTATCACCTACTCTTACAGTATCCGACAGTATCGCTATGCTCACCTGTGGTGGCTTATTAGTGCTGGTTCTACTGATGTTATCGTAGAAAAGAAATCCTGTCGGTGTGCGATCAACGTTTTCCAGGATCTCAATATGTGCCTCATAAGCCCACCTTAACTGGTCCAGGGTAACCTTATCCGGCGTATCCAGGGTGGAATGATAATAGAGCGGAATACTTGCCACATTAACCCACGGACTTGTTGTTGGTGCCATACCCCACTGAGGTCCTCCACCGAACTCTCTGAAGGGGGTCTGAGTGCATATAAACCCATACCTGTCCATAGTAAATGCGGCAAGCCTCGCAAAGGTATAATTATTGGATATTATGTAGAACTCACATGTTTCACCTTCGACTGGAACAATTGCCCCCCCGATTTCATCATAGACATACCTCACACCGCCAACAGCATGGTCAACATCCCATACTATCGCCTTCGCCAGTTGGTCCTTATGTGCCTCAGCAAACTGGTAATGGCCTGAATTGAGGTCAAAGTCATGCCCAAAACACCAGGCAAAAATCATGTCGCGGTTCCTCGACTCCACCGGCTTGGAGGCAAAATATTCCGCCCACTTTATCATTAAGGCCACGCTAGCATTGTTATCCACAGCCCCGGTAAAATGGCCAGTGTCGTAGTGTGTACCCACCAGAATTGTCTCATCTAAGATGCCATTTCCCGGTAATTCAAAGACCACATTAAAGGCGTCATACAATTCATGTGGCACATCAAGTTTCATCTTGACAGTGTGAGGAACACCGGATGTAGCCAGGTCCCTCAAATAATCGCCGCCGCTTTTACTGAAACAGAAAACTGGAATCGGGAGGAGTTCAGCCGGCGATCCTTCACCTTTTTGCTGTTGTGGGCTATCCACCTGGAGATTGGCTCTAAATACAGCAACAGCACCCCTGTCTTTGGCAGTAATGGTTGCATCTTTGGCCGTGGCTATGTAGCCCCGCATGAATTTCTCGTCTATCAGAGCAATCTTACCGGCAACATCAACAAGTTCAAAATTAGATGTTGAACCATCCCCCACATATGCTATTTCCCCTTCAATGCCTCCTGTGGGAGTTCCAACAGTCCACTGCAAAGGGAAACATGCTTCAGTTAATGGCCTTTCATTCCCTTCGATTTTCACCGTTACGTTGTAGCTTTCAGGATATGGGCTATTCACCTTAATTGGCTCAGGTTTGGCCTCAGTCAAGCCAGCCGCGTGGAGCTTTCCCAGGATATAGTTCGCAGCCTCATTCCCGCTTCCTCCAGCGTGTATCCCTGAGTTAATCCCGTACCCCGCAATATCACAAAGATCATGGACTACTTCCATAATCTCTTGCGTAGCAGATGATTTACTAGAACTCATCCTTTTGACCAATCTGAACTCCTTCTATCCTAGTCGAATGTAAAACCATTGTATCTACCGATACCTGCCGTATCCTTTGGTGGTTTCAATCATGGCTCTGAAATTCTCAGGCTTCGCATGATCAAGGGATGCACCATTCATCATGATATATCCTCCGCCCTCGCCAGCGGTGTCGATAAGCTCCTTGACCCTATGTTCAACATCCCGGGGCATGCCAACGCTCAGAATGGTAGTAGGCACATTACCAGCGATGCAGGCTACATCTCCTAACACCTCTTTCGCCCTGGCCATATCCGTCTGGTCAAAGCCCCAGATAACCTTACCCTTGGGAAGGTCCCTGATAACCTCCAAACGCGAGTTATAGCTTCCCTCAACAAATAGAAACGGAACACAGCCTTCTTCAATAAGGCCTATCAGGACCTTCCTGAACGTGGGCCAGTAGAACTTCTTGAACTGCTCATCAGAGAGAAAGCCATCGGCACCTTTATGAAGAGGTAACGTTACTATCGGCCTTCCAGACCTCTTTGCCACGGATATCCCCATCTTGATCATCAGTGGGGTTATTGCCTCAAGGGCATCGAGAAGTTTGTTAGGACGCCGGTACAGGTCCATCATTATCCCCTTGGTCCCCCTGAGGGTATCGCCGATCACGTCGAACGGCGCTTTGCTAAATCCCCCGGAGAAACCGGGAAATCCAGCAGCAGCCATCTCCTGCCCAAATTTGCCAACATACCCTCTCCATCTCATAGCCTCATTGCCCGCCTCAAAAAGGGCTTTATAGGCATCCTGAACCTCCGGCATCCCAAAGGGCATAATATTGGGGGCAACGAAAGGGATCTCCTGAACATTGGCAAAGTTAGGCAAATTCCTGAAGGCCTCCAGGGCCCCGAATATGCGGGGGAAATATGTGCTCGTGAAGTAATACGAAGGGTCCTGAATTAGATCGTCATATTCCTCAGCGGCCATATATTCGCGCTCAATGCATTGATAGCCATGTTTGGGCGATACTCCATGTCCAGGCCAGGCATACAGCTTGTAGTCGAGGATGTCGTACACCTTTCCCGGTGTAGGCCCTCCAATGCCGCCTTGTACATCCGGCTCAAACTCCAGGACATATTTCTTCGAAGCCATATACAGTTTGTCATAGTCATACATAACCTCTTGAGGAGTCATGCCAGCGTAAATCGCGGGGAAAAAGCCGAGTACTGGGTTTATCGGTACCCTGTCAGGCTCCTTCAACTGAATTGCATCTTTGAACCTGGTGACCCTTTCCTTGTATGCTTTCTCGGCTTCAGCGTTATCAAACTCTATGCCCTGAGGCGAGAGCCATGATTCAAACATCGCTTCTTGTTTTTCATCCGCCGAAAGTTCTCCCCAATTCTTTTCCATTCTTTACCTTTCTCCTAACGCACATTCTTCAAAAAATTTGTTATACTCAGCGCCAGGATGCTGAAACAGTAACAACATGGCATATGTCGTATGCGACTTGTTAAATGTACAATACCATATCAGCACTGGCACGTCAATACCTGTAGCGGCTTCTAAGAGCAGATTAAAGTTGTAAAGCCACTCACATTCCAGCAGAATAGTTGACATCACCCTTGATAAATTCCTATATTTATTAAAGGTCCAATAACCCTAATGCCCTGTCGGCTGTTAATATGCCATTGATTATTGTAAGATATATAGAGTGTTAATGGTAGAGAGAACCACATCAAACGGTGTATGAAAACTAGATCTCTTAGGAGGTTCCGTTGCCACTTCAGGAATATGAAGAGCATCAAATAGCACGTATGCTTAGACATGTTTCCCTATTAATGACCAAAGCCAGACAAAATGAATTGGCACATCTTGGGGTTACACCGTCACAAGTCGGCGTCCTTCACCATGCTCAGATGTTCGACACACCCTGCACAATCATACAACTTCGCGAATTAATGCGCCGGAGTAACAGCTCAATGGTAGGTATAATCAATCGCATGGAACGCAAGGGCTTGATCAAGAGGCAGGTTGATTCAGAGAGCAAGAAATACACACGGATTATACTAACAGAGAAAGGCAAAAACCTCTATAATCAGGCTGTATCTTTAACCGCTTTCGCCGCCATTGTTTCCAGCCTTCCCAAAGAAGACAGGCAGAGACTGAGATCATACCTTGAGACTCTAAGTACTGCAGCACAAAATGTGCTGGGGAAAAACGAGACCCTAAAGGATGAGAGTGAAATTGGCGCCCCCTTCACAACTTAATTGAGGCAATCCCACTCACTTGTTGGGCGGCAGATCGCTACAACAGATAACAGGAAATCGGATTATCTTCCTGCAAGGAAGGTCAGCACCTCTTCCTCAAATTTCTCCGGTTCTTCCAGAAAAGGCCAATGCCCGCTTTGCTCAAAGCCAACGAGTTCACAATCCGGCAGCAATGTGCATAATGCAGCGGCGCTCTCTTTGCCGGTTTGACCGGTATCAGCTTCGCCGTAGATGACCATGGTTCTCACCGGCAACTGGCTCAGCTCATCTCTGAAGTTATCCCCCTCCAGAGAGCGCGAAACCTCGCGCCAGGTCGCAAAGGAGATATACCCTGAGTCTTCGATCAGGGCCCGATTCTCGGATTCATACAGACGCGGCAGAGACGTCGAAAGCAATAACTCTCCAAACCATTCATTGGCCGCTTCAGGGTCGGTTGGAGGAAACCCCGCTCCCAGGACGAACAAAGCCGGACCAAACACGTCCCACAAGAAAGGCATGCCGATGCCATTGTTGATTGGAACAGAGGAAACTAGGACCATGCTCTCGACATGCTCACGATGAGCCAGGGCATAGCGTTGAGCCAGCGCACCGCCGGCGGAATGACCGATCACGGTGATCTTCTCGGTGCCGATGACATCCCGCCGAATGGCCTCCAATTCCTCAATGAGCTTATCAACCGTGTAATATGCCGCATCGGGCCTGATTTGCGAATTACCGGAACCTCGCTGATCGTAGTAGATCACACGGTATTTCTCAGCGAGGAAATCAAGGCCCTGCTTAAGGCTCTGGCTGGAATGGCCCGGACCGCCGTGCAAAACCACGACGGGGACACGGCCGCTATCAGCACCCAGCTCCCGGAAGTAAACGTCAAACCCGTTGACGTGAACTGTCCGCGCCTCACCCAAACAGTTCCGGCATGGCAAATCCGCGGGTGAAGGTAAATAGTATAGAAGATTCGAGACGCCGATGAAGGCAACCAGGAGCACCAGCAGGGCAATCAGAAGCCCTGCTGCTATTCGTTTCCACTTCCTGACCCGCTCAGATTGCCATCCCATAACATTGCTCGACGGTGGTTCCCGCCGTCAAATACCGTGCGTTAGCCACTTACAAAGCGCGTTGCCAACAATGCACTTTGCGGGAAACCATTGATTTCCTGAATCATAGCGCAGGCTCGTCTTGATACAAGACCCCTTATCCACGCACTCCGTAATGAGGAACAGGAGCACTTTCTGGAAGCCAGCCCCGCATGCGTTGGTGGGGCATCTGGTACATAGATCGGGATAACTCAATATTCATCGAGGGGACCTTACTCAGCAAACATCTCAGCGAGCACTTCCAGGACCCTTTTCTGAGTTTGTTTGTTCAGTTCTCCGAGCTTCTTCACCAGACGAGTTTTCTCAACGGTGCGAATTTGGTCGAGCACAACCTGCCCGTCTTTTCCTTCAATTTTGCATGAAACCCGGGAAGGATAAGGGCGCCCTTTGCTTGTCACGGGGGCAACGATGACCGTAGCGATATGCCAGTTCATCTCGTCCGGAGAGATGACGACACAGGGCCGGGTTTTCTGAATTTCGGTGCCTACCGTTGGGTCGAGATTGACCCAATAGACCTCGAATCGGCTGACTACCATTCCCATTCATCAGTATCCCAACTGGATGTGCTGACGACGTCAGAATCAAGTACAGAACTCGGGACCAAAGGAGCAGTCAGGCACAACATATTGAATATAAT
>JBKGZM010000097.1:0-6362 GCA_046545575.1 Dehalococcoidia bacterium | reverse complement strand
TTTTTATATGACCCAACCAATATCTCTTCGGTTACATTTTAGATGACTTGACGCGGCTGGTTGACACTGCTTTCCCACGGGTATATATTCGAACTAGGATTATCCTTCGTGCTATTCCGGAGGTGTAAATGTCAGGTCATTCGAAATGGTCCAACATTAAGCGTCAGAAGGAAGCAGCGGATGCCAAGAAGGGTAAGATATTTACCAGGTTGGGGCGCGATATCACGGTAGCTGCCCGCAATGGTGGTACGGACCCGGAAAGCAATGCTGCTTTGCGCCTGGCAATTCAGAAGGCCCGTGACAACAATATGCCCGCTGACAACATAGAGCGGGCGATTAAGAAGGCCACAAGCGCCACTGATGCCTCTGCTCTTGTGGAGACGGCGGTAGAGGGCTACAGTCCCGGCGGGGCCGCGATTCTCGTACAGATACTGACCGACAACCGTAATCGAACCCTTTCTGAAGTTCGCAATCTTTTTAGCAGACATAATGCCAATGTGGGCGAGAGCGGTTGCGTTACCTGGATCTTCGAACACAAGGGGCTGATACACATAGAAGCTAGCTCTGATACCGAGGAGCTGGCTCTCGTGGCTATTGATGCAGGTGCTGAAGATGTCAAAGTAGACGGCGGCTCTGTTGAGGTTTACACCAATCCGGCCGATCTGGAATATGTGAGAAAATCCCTGGAGGCAAATGGCCTTAAGGTATCATCCGGTGAACTAACAATGGTGCCTCAAAACCTCGTCACCCTTAATGAAAAGGATGGTATACAGACCCTCAAGCTCCTTGAGAAACTCGAGGATACTGAGGGCGTACAGCATGTTTTCACCAATGCTGATTTCCCCGACGAGGTGCTTGAGAGCTATCGCTCCGGCAAAGAAGCCGCTCAGCTTTCCTGACCGCTAAGTTTTCCCAATTTCCTCGTTTGCCACACTACCAATGCCTGGCTCGCTATGAAGATAGAGCTGTACGTGCCGGAAATCAATCCTACTATCAGGACGAAGACGAAGCTGTTGATGGCTGCCCCCACGAACAGATAGATCGCTATCAGCACCACCAGCGTCGTAAGACTGGTGTTAAAGGAGCGGCTCAGGGTTTCCATTAAACTGGTGTTCACCACCGATACAAAACCCTGACGTGTGTCCTTGCCCAGGTTTTCCCTGATGCGGTCGAATACCACGATCGTATCATTAACGCTGTATCCGATGACGGTCAAAAGCCCGGTAACGAACATAAGGTTGATCTCCAGGTTGAAGTACTGCCCCACAATGGCGAACACGGCTACAGCGATTAAGACATCATGTACGAGGGCGATGATGGCACAGGTGCCGTAACGAAAGGGATTGGGTAGCTTCCTGAAGGCGTAGGAGATGTACAGGAGAATCCCGATGGCAGCGATTGCTACGGCGATGGCTGCTCCCCTGACCTTTTCCTCGGCCACAGGGTCGGAAACGTAATCCAGACTGGGTTGGGACGTCATGCCCAGTTTTTCCAGCTCGTCTATTACCTCACTTCGCTCCTCATCTCCCAGTTCCTTGGTTCGTATCAGGAACGTATTTTCCTCTCCTGTCTCCTGAACAATGGCCTCGTCATGGCCCAGATCAGCGAATGTGGATTCCAGTGTTTCGTGGGTAACCGGCTCCTCGAACTTTACTGTCATCATCACGCCGCCGGTGAAGTCTATGCCCAAAGGAGATCCTGCGGCCACCAGAAAGATTACCCCGACAACTATTATCGCGGCGGATAGTATAAAGAACCAGAGCCTCTTACCTGTGAAATCAAACATCTTATCGACCCTCCGATAACGTGGTCTGTCTGCCCCCTTGCGCAAAGAGGGAGACTTTCTTTATAACTTGTGTGCTGCCGAGTATCCTCAGTAACGTCCTTGTTACCATGATGGCGGAGAACATGCTGATTGCCACGCCGACAAACAGAGTCAGGGCGAATCCCATAACCGCAGGGACGGCCAGAGTGCTCCCCATCCAGTAAAGGATACCACAGGTGATAAACGTGGAGATGTTGCTGTCTCGGATAGCAGGCCAGGCTCTATCAAAGCCTACGTCTATTGCCCTCCGCATCGTCCGGCCCATACGTATCTCTTCCTTCATCCTTTCGAATATGAGTACGTTGGCATCCACCGCCATACCTATGGACAGTACAAAGCCGGCGATACCAGCCAGAGTCAGTGTGACCGGTATCAATTTGAAAGCGGTCAGGACGAACGCTGCGTACATCAGCAGTGCGATGCCAGCCATCACCCCGGGCAGTCGGTAGTAAAGGATCATGAACAGTATAATGAGCCCTAGGCCGATGATTCCGGCTTTCACGCTCCAATCGATGAAGTTAGCTCCAAGGGTAGGACTCACATCGTGCTCCTCTATGGTGTGTAATGGGACAGGAATGCGGCCCGCATTGAGCAGGTTGGTCAGACGTTGCGCTTCGTCCAGGCTCATTCCCGTGATAACTCCTCTTCCTCCGGCAAACTGGCGCTCTTGAATTATAGGCGATGAAATCTTCTCTTCACCCAAAAATATGCCCAGGGGTTTTTTATAAAGGCGCTCAGTTATTTGATCGAATATCTCGGCTCCCTCATCATTCCATTGAAAGGCGACCTGCGGCGCATTGGTGTTGGGGTCCAGAACAACTTCCACCCGGCCCTCGAAGTATTTACTGGTTAGTTCCTTCTCCTCTCCATTGATCTCGGCTGTAGCGGGAACCCATTCGTAAACGTAGTTTCCCTGTTCATCCGTGATCGGATCCCCTTCCTCGTCGTTTTTTCTTTCCTTGAACGTGATCAGAGTCGTTTGCCCGATGAGGCTTTTTGCTTCCTCGATTTCCTTGATCCCTGGAAGCTGAACGAGAATGCGGGCACTTCCCATTTGCTGAATAACGGGCTCATTGACCCCATAGGCGTTGATTCGCTTTTGCAATACGGTAATAACGCCCTTCATAGCTTCCTCTTTATTCTCCGCTTGCTCAAGATCAGCCTCATAGACCAGATGGGCTCCTCCTTCGAGGTCCAGGCCAAAGCTGAATTCCTCTCTGTCGAGGGCTTTACCCAGAGGTGGCCAGGCTAAAGATACAACAGCAAAAGCGACCAGAACGATTATCAGGCCGAGGATTATTTTATCTCTTAGACGCATTTTCCTTGTCCAGCTCCTTCCTTACAAAGTTCAAGGCCTCCTCCTTGCTCTGAATTTCACCTGAGGCCTGTGCTTCGCGCACTTCTTCCAGAAGCTCTCCTATTTTGGGTCCCGGGGGTAACTCGAACTCGCCCATAATGTCATGTCCGTCCACGAGTTTTGGCGGTGAGACGGTGCTTTCCTCTTCGAACCACTTGTCCAGGATGTACTGTGTACCCCGTACATGTTCGTGCCAGTTTTCAATGTCGAGCGCTGGCCCGCGGGTTGCCAGGTGATCGGCGAGGCCGAGAAAAAGGGTATCGATGCCCACGTCATCGGTGTCCCTGAAGAAGCGGTAAATGGCACGACGGGTGGGCAGTTCTTCGCCATTTGCCAGATTGCCCGGGCGCATGTGGTGCTCGATGATGGTGGTAACCATCCTTTTCTCCCTGGTGCTGAAACGGAGTCGCTCCATTGTCGATTCCGCTATTCCCGCTCCTTCTTTGTCATGTCCGATAAAACGCATCCGTCCGTTTTCGCCTATCTGTTTGGCCTGTGGTTTAGCCACGTCGTGGAGTAAGGCGGCCATCTTGAGGGATACCTTCCTGGTTCGATTGCCTGCCACCTCCTCTTCAAGCTGCTCCGCTATATAGGCTGCTGAGCTGAGTTCCTTAAGTAGGTCCCCTTCCCCGGTCAAGGCAGCGAAGAGACGCTCTACAGCAGCGACCGTCTCCACGGAGTGGTCAAAGACATTCCAGAAGTGCTCTTTGGGCTGTTCGACGCCCTTACAGTTGGCAAGCTCTGGGAAGATGATGTCCAGGAGGCCTGCGTAATCCAGACGTCTGATAAAGGCGGCGGAGTTCCCGGTTTCCAGAATCTGGCATAGCTCATCCCGTACTCTCTCGGAGCTTACGTTCTTAATAAGTTCCCGGTCTCTTCGGATGAGAACCTCAGTTTCCTCTTCGATAGTGAAATCCAGCTCAGCAGCGATGCTGAAGGCCCGCAAAAGCCGGGCGGGGTCATCTCTGAATGCCTCTTCGCTTACCGCTTTCACTGATCTGCTTTTAAGATCGCGTACCCCGTCCAGAGTATCGATGAGGCTAACCTGGTTTTCTCCCTGTTGTAGTGGAGTCAGTTCAATAGCCAGGGCATTGATGGTGAAATCGCGTCTGGCAAGGTCCTCTTCAATCGAGTGCAGCATGCTGGCGAAATCAAGGTGCCATTGGCCCCCGCTCCCTTGAATAACCACCCTTGCCACCTGGTGTTCTTCATCCAGCAGCACGAACCTGCCGTTCAGATCATCGGCCGCATCTCTGGCGATTTCCAGAGCATTGCCGCCTACTGCGAGGTCGACATCCCTGCTCGTTCGTCCCAGAATTCCGTCTCTGATGTAACCGCCAACCAGGTAGCACTCAATACCATGCGAGCCCATGAATACCGAGACCTGATCGATAAGCGATGCAGCCTCCGCTTCCACGAAGAGACTGGCGTCCGTTTTCATGCTTGTCACCATTTTGATACTAACGAGCGGTCCTTAGACCGCTCGTTCTTTAAGACTTTCCTATAAGGATAATCACTTGACTAGAATATGATTTACGATGCTCTTTGTCAAGTTGCTGTGGTGGGCTACTACCATCGATATCTACCGGCCCTTCTATTAAGCAAATAACCCGCTATGAGTCCTAGAATCAGTCCGCCGAGGTGAGCCTGCCATGCGACCCCTGGGAGGAAGGAGAGCACGACGAATCCGCCAATGATGGCGATCCACAAAGGAATTGGGGCAGGTATCGGGAAAACGATAACCCGTGCCTGTGGTCTCATCATTGCCAAGGTTCCGCCGACGGCGAATATGGCCCCCGAGGCTCCTACCACTATTGTCGAAGGCGGTCCGAGAAGCACAAAGAGCAGGCTTCCTGCTATGCCACCCAAAAAGTAGATCACAAGTAACGCTGTTGGCCCCGCAATCCTGAGAAGATATGACCCGAGGAAGTACAGCGTCAGCATATTGGCTATAATGTGCCAGAGACCAGCATGCACGAACATGCTTGTCACAATCGTCCAGGGTCTTTCCAGAAACTCCGCGGGTATCAGTCCGAGGTGATAAGTAAGATCCTGGTTTACGAGGGTGGCCACGAAAACCACGAAGTTTATCGCTACAATATAAAGTATGATATTGGAATTAGATACTCGGTAGGCCCTATAACTCATTCAGATTTAGTTTCAGATCCTTTTTACGGTAATTGCTCCTGAGCATGCTCATGCTTTTGCCTTTAGCGCCGTGGCGAAGAAAACTGCTACTTTACTACCGACTTCCATCTCATATCCCCACCAGAAGTGGTCTACTCTTGGTACGGCTTCACAATGTTTGGGGGCAGGGAGGTCATCTTTTATTCGCTCAAGCTTCTCAAGATCGATATACGTATCTCTGTTTCCCCAGATCAGGAACTTCGGTTTGGCACAGCCGCTAAAGAGGTCAGGCGGAGAGATAAAAGGTGAAATTCCTGCGATCGCCTTTATCCTGTTGTCCTCTGCTGCAACGGGGAAGCCAACAACGGTGCCAAACGAGTATCCGCAGAGTCCTATTCTATTTGGATCGATTTTCTCCTCTTTGCTCAGAAAAGAGATTGCCGCTTTGGTGTCCTCGCGCTCTCCGATTCCATCAGCAAAGGTCCCTTCACTCATCCCCACCCCTCTGAAATTGAATCTGAGGGTGGCTATGTGCTGATGGTCCAGTGCTTCAGCCACGGCGAGAATGATATCGTTGTCCATAGTTCCACCGAAAAGGGGATGAGGGTGGCAAAGCACAACCGCATGGAAAGGTCCTGATCCCTTGGGCAGGCTTAAAACCCCCTCAAGCGAGAGTTCATTGCAAGGAAACGTTACTCCGTTGTCGTACAAGCTACACCCCTAAAACTTGTTCTAGGCGTTCACTCATCCATAAAAACCTTGGTAGGAGCGGTCTCCAGATTGTGGGAGCGGTCTCCAGACCGCGATTATCGCGGCCCGCCGAAGGCGGACCGCTCCTACAGGTAAATGGGTATAACTCATTTGCAGTAATTAATCCTTCCACTCGCTTCATGAGACCTTGTTTTTAATCCCTTTGTCGACTCTCCTGTACCACAAAGTTCCCTTAGTTAAAGTATGAACGCTTATGGCGTTGTTGTCAATTTGTACGGAGCTTAGCTCGTGTCAAGTCATTTAACTAGGTAACCGAACTGGGGGTTGTTGAGTCATTTAAAA
>JBKGZM010000096.1:0-6388 GCA_046545575.1 Dehalococcoidia bacterium | reverse complement strand
ATCTCTAAGCAGGTCGAGGCAGGCAAAGATAGTACTGGTCATCTGACCGTATTACATGACTCGTGAAGATGAATTTTTCCAGACCCATACCAAGGGGGAAATCTGGCAACGCTACTGTGGATTTCTTGATCTCTCCCTAGAAGATTTCATGAATATCCAAGAGAACTTGCTAATGGAGCAGATAGACCTTGTAGGTGACAGCACCTTGGGCAAGAAGATAATGAACGATTGGAAGCCGAAAACGGTTGAAGAATTCCGAGAGGTTGTCCCTTTAACCACCTATCAGGATTATGAGCCGTACTTGGGTGAACGACGAGAGGATGCTCTCCATGAAAAACCTGCTTTCTGGGCTCATTCCTCGGGCCGAGGGGGATACTTCAAATGGGTTCCTTATACAGACCGATTCTATCGGAGAATTGTCGACCATGCAATTGGCGGGCTCATATTGGCCTGTGCCAAAAGTAAGGGTGAGGTAAATCTCGTCGGTGATGAAAAGATAATCTTTAACTTAGCTCCTAGGCCGTATGTTTCGGGATTCATTGGCAATGGTATAAGCAAAAGGGAACGGTTTCGTTTTCTCCCACCTCCAGAGGTCGCTGAAAAGATGGATTTTCAACAAAGGACTGAAGAGAGTTTCAAGATGGGGTTGCACGAAGGCGTGGACGTTGTGGGCTCGCTTAGCAGTGTACTGGTGAAGGTTGGCGAAAGATTCACAGGAAATACAAAAGGTATGCGGTTCTCAGCTTCCATGCTGCATCCTGCAGTGCTTTGGCGATTGAGTAAAGCGCTCCTACAAAGCAAGATACAGAGACGCCCTTTGTTACCTAAAGATTTGTGGCCACTCAAAGGGGCTCTTTGTTCAGGCACTGATACAGCTATATACAAAGATCAGGTACGATATTATTGGGGAATAACGCCATGGGAGTTATATGGCCCGACAGAGGCAGGGATCCTTGCCATGCAAGGGTGGAGCAAAAACGCGATGAGCTTCACTCCCTTTTCCTCTTTCCTGGAATTCGTTCCTCAAGAGGAATGGCTCAAGAGTAAAGAGGATTCGGAATATCAACCATCGACTGTACTCATTAATGAGCTCCGTGAAGGCAACGTCTATGAGGTTATCACCACCAGTTTTTATGGTGTGCCATTCCTCAGATATAGACCTGGCGACCTTGTGGAGGTTGTCGCTCTAAGCGACGAGGAAAATGGGATTAAACTACCTCAAATCGCTTTCAAGTCCCGCGCTGACAGCCTCATTGACTTGGCCGGCCTAGCCCGATTGGATGAGAGGACTGTGTGGCGGGCGATTCACAATACGGGGATCCAGTATGAAGAATGGTCAGCACGCAAGGAATACGATCATAATCAGAGCTATCTCCGCATTTACTTGGAGCTAAAGCAATCCCAAGAGCCTCAGGAAATAGAGCAAATGATCGATGTAGAGCTCAACACCATTGATGTCGACTATAGAGATATAGACTCATGGTTGGGGCTTCATCCAATACGGGTGACATTGTTATCGCCGGGGACATTCCAACGCTTTTACCAGGAAAGACAGAGAGAAGGAGCTGATCTGGCTCACCTGAAGCCACCCCGTATGAATGCATCTGACGAGGTCATCCAAACGCTTATCAACTTGAGTGAGTAGGACGAAAGCAGTGAATGTGGCATATTTAGTGCCGCCCCTAATTGCTGCCCTTATAGGGACTATATTGCTGACACTTGTGTTAGTTAAGGGAAGGCGGGGGACTGTTTACCGCATATTTTGCGTCCTTCTGCTTAGCATAACCATTTGGGCAGTGGTTACCTTTTGCATGCGGGCCAGTCCCAACACAGAGCATGCTTTGCCTTGGGAGAAGGTCATGGTGGCCATTGTCCTGTTCATCCCGGCATTATACTATCATCTATCTGTAGCCATGGTAGAGGCCACGAAGCAAAAGAGGTTACTGCTTTGGGTTTACCTGGCGGTAGGTGCGATGGTAAGCCTCAGCCCCACTAATTTGCTTGTACAAAGTATTGAGGTGCAAGATTATGGGTATGCTCCCATTATCGGCGCGGCCATGATCCCAGTCCTAGCTTTCACGTATTCTCTGTTAATCCTGGCATTCTACAATTTCGCAAGGGGGTATAAAACAGCAGTAACACCTCAACAGAAGAATACTCGCCTGTACATAGCTATAGCGATGGTTTTCCCCTTTTTAGGAGGCATACTTGATGTTTTTCCCTCGTTTTATCCTGCAGCTATATTTGGAAACATAGCTTTCTGTATCGTAACAAGCGTTGCTATTGTGAGGCATAACCTCCTCGATATACGTATTGTTGTCCGCAAAGGAACGACCTATCTCCTTGTGAGCGCTTTGGTGGCTCTTCCATATGCGGGGGTCATAATCGGCGTATCTCAAGCTCTAGGGGAAGGGAATATGCCTTTGTGGGGCTATATCATCCTGCTGCTTCTGCTGGCCTTCATTTTTCAGCCTTTGTGGAGACGGGTGCAGGATTGGGTTGACCAAAGATTTTATGGAAGGCGGTACTCTTATGTCAGGATGCTTAGGGACTTAATCTATAACATGCCCCGGCTGAGTGACGTCAGGGAATTGGCGCCAAACTTGCTCCACAATTTGGCTTACGCCCTTAATATCGATAGGGCATACCTTTTTCTCTCTGCCTCCGGAGATGATTTCAGTCTGGTTTTGTCAAATGAGCCAGGAGGACTCGACTCTCAAGTATCCATTTCCAGGGACAGTCCCCTGGCCAACGTTCTGGAGAATAATCGTGAGTTCGTTTATAGCCGCGACTTTGATACGGTTCCCCATCTCCAGGCATTGAGTTCCCGAGACAGAGAACTCTTGCTTCACGAGATGGGTGGTGAGCTCTTCGTTCCTCTAGCAACGAAAGCCGGGCTTATTGGCATACTTGTCTTAGGTGCAAAATCGAATAATCAACCATATTCCGGAGACGACCTGCAAATCCTTTCAGCCTCCTTACCCCAATTGGCTGTTAGCCTGGATAATGCTAGGCTATATGAGCAGGAGAAACAAACGGTCTCCGAACTCTATGCACTTGAGGAGAAATACCGGACGTTGACACAGGAATTGAATGTTGGTGTCTTCAGGCGAACACCAGAGATGGACGGCGAATTTCTCGAGACAAATCCAGCTCTAGTGCAAATACTGGGTTACGATAGCGAGGAAGAGCTTTACAGGGCAAGAATGCTGGCCCTTTACGAAGACCCCGGGGAGGCCAGGGAATTTTGTGAGCAGTTGATAATGGAAGGGGCTGTAAAGGGTGAGGAAGTCAGGCTAAAAAAGAAGGACGGCACGCCCTTCTGGGGGCGGATAACGGCTACATTGATCCGGGATGAAGATGCCAATCCAAGGTTCTGCCAGGGAGTCTTGGAGGATATTACCGAATGGAAGCAGGCGCAGGACAAGATCAGGGCCTCCCTTGAGGAGAAGGAAATGCTCCTCAAGGAGATCCACCATAGAGTGAAAAACAACCTCCAGATCATCTCCAGTCTTCTCAGGCGTCAGGGACGACAGATGCAGGATGAGACGTTGAAGCAGATGCTCAAGGAAAGCGAGAACCGCATACTCTCCATGTCCCTCATCCACGAGAAACTCTATCACTCTGAGAACCTGGCTGCCATAAATTTCCGACAGTTCATTAGGAGTGTCTCTCACAGTCTCTTCAGGTCCTACGGAGCTGCCAACGTTGCTCTCAATCCGGACATAGAGGATGTCCATCTCCCCATTGACACTGCCATCCCCTGTGGCCTGATAGTCAATGAGCTTGTCTCCAATGCACTGAAGTATGCCTTCCCCGAAGGGCAGGCGGGCGAGGTCGACATTGTACTCCATAGTATCGGTGATGGTGAGGTTGAACTCGTGGTGCGCGACAACGGCGTAGGTATACCCGAGGATATCGACATAAGGAACACGGATTCGCTCGGCATGGACCTGGTCACAATGTTATCGGAAAAGCAGCTCCACGGCAAGCTTGAGCTTGACAGGAGCCAGGGAACGGAGTTCCGTATTCGCTTTCCATTGCCAAGCGAAGAGCGGGTTTCATAGATGCTGGATGTTCATTCGCTAAGGGTTAGAGACAGCCTAGGCGAGCCCATTGTATTTAAGGGCTTTGCCCAAGCTTGCAAGTGGACGGAGTGGAACCAAGTAAGTGATTTAGACAATGAAAGATGAGGATAAGACAAGAGAGGAACTGACAACGGAGATATCGGACCTCCGGCAACGGGTTACCGAGCTATATTGGTACCAGCTCATCGCGGAGAAGTCGTATGCAGGCATCTATATCTTCCAAGATGGCCAGTTCCAATGGGTTAACCAAGCCTTGGCCGATATGTCCGGCTACAGCAGGGATGAGCTGGTGGACATGGATTTCCTTAGTCTGCTCCACCCGGATTATCGGGAAATAGTAAGAGGCGCAACTGAGCAGGCACTAAGGGGAGACCTTTCGGGGCTTCCCTCAGAGCTTGAGATTCAGTTCTTGCGAAAGGATGGAGAAACCCGCTGGGCAAAGATAATGCCTGCTCTTGGTATGTACAAGGGACGCCCTGCGATAGTAGGCAATGTAGTAGATACTACTGACCGTAAGGGAGCCGAGCAAGCGCTAGAGGAGAGTGAAGCCAAATATCGCTTGCTTTCGGAGGACTTACGGGATGTCATATTCGTTGAAGACATGACTCTTACTCCGACCTATATCAATTCTGCCGCTGAACGTCTGTTTGGGTACAGTGTCCAGGAGCTGATGCACTTGGAAAAGTCCCGGTACATGATGACGGAGTCTTACAACAAATCCTTAGCCTTTTTCCAGAAGTACGTTTCCGTGGCTCAATCTGATCCAACCTTTGATGAACCGCCATTGATGGAGAATGAATATGTGCGAAAAGACGGGTCCACCTTCTGGGGTGAACTCAAAGTAAGATTTCTGCGCGATGCGGCAGGGAATCTGGTCGGTTCTCAAGGCATACTCAGGGATATCACCGAGCGCAAACAGGCGGAGCAGCAACTCAGGGACTCTCTTAATGAGAAGGAAACGCTGTTAAGAGAGATCCACCACAGGGTCAAAAACAACCTTCAGATCGTCTCCAGCCTTCTCAGGCGTCAGGGTCGGCAGACGCAGGACGAGACGTTGAGACAGATGCTCAAGGAAAGCGAGAACCGGGTACTCTCTATGTCTCTTATCCACGAGAAGCTCTATCACTCGGAGAACCTAGCTGCCATAAATTTCCGTGAGTTCATTAGGAGTGTCTCCCACAGTCTTTTCAGATCCTACGGTGCTGCTAACGTTGCCCTCAAGCCGGATATCGAAGACTTGCAGCTTCCGATCCACACCGCCATACCCTGCGGCATGATGGTCAATGAGCTTGTGTCCAACGCGCTGAAACATGCTTTTCTCGAGGGGCAGAGGGGCGAGATTGCGATTGCACTCCATAGAATTGGGGATAGTGAGGTTGAACTCGTGGTACGTGATAACGGTGTAGGTATGCCTGAGGACATCGACATCTGGAACACGGAGACGCTGGGCATGGATCTAGTGACCATGCTAGCGGAGAAGCAGCTACATGGGAAACTTGAGCTCGATAGGAGCCAGGGAACCGAGTTTAGGATTCGATTTCTATTAGCATAGCGAAAGACACTTGCCTTACGGGAGGCGCAAAAGGTGGCAAGAGGACGAGTTCAGGTGGTCATCAGCGAGGTCATTGTCGCCGACGATGTGCACACAACCCTACAGGAGTTCGGGTACAGGGTTACAGCAGTGGTAGATTCAGGACAGGAAGCAGTGGAAAGAGCGGAGGACGACGTTCCCGATTTAGTTCTGATAGACACTGACTTGACGGGGCACATGGATGGCTTCGAGACCGCAGAAAAGATATGCTCGCGTTCGAACGTTCCTATTGTATATCTGACTCCGCGCGTCGATCGACAATTCACTGAACGTGCAAAGCGTACAGTTCCTTATAGTTTTGTCCTCAAGCCATTTGCAGAGGATGAGCTGGAAAGCGCCATGCAGATGGCTGTCAGGTGACTTTGAACCGGAATATGCATGGAGATAACCAAGGAGGAAAGCATGGCGAAAAGGCGAATCCTGGTAGTTGAAGATGAATCTATTATAGCCAGTGAGATACGGGGTGCCCTGGGAGAGCTGGGGTACACAGTGGTAGATGTAGCGGTTTCAGGAGAGGAGGCAGTTGAGAAGACGGGCGAGTATGCTCCCGACCTGGTTCTAATGGACATAGTATTGGAAGGGGAAATGGACGGAATTCAGGCCGCGGAGGAAATACGCTCCCAGCATAACATTCCCGTTTTATACCTCACCGCGTATACCGATGAGAATACTATGCAGCGGGCAAAGATAAGTGAGCCTTACGGGTACA
>JBKGZM010000095.1:0-6404 GCA_046545575.1 Dehalococcoidia bacterium | reverse complement strand
TTTAGCTCACAAGAAGGCAGGGCGAGGGAATGAGCTACAAGTCGGGACCTTTATTTGAGCCAATTTCTACCCATAATGGTAGCAAACCTCATCACACCCCCTCAAGGTAGTCCCTCAATTTCCGCGAGAGTTCTGGGTTATGCAGTCTACGCAGGGCTTTGGCCTCTATCTGTCGAATCCGTTCGCGGGTGACATTGAACTCCTGGCCGACCTCCTCAAGCGAGCGGTTGCGCCCATCTTCCAGACCAAATCTCAGCGTCAGTATCCTGCGCTCGCGCTCAGTGAGCTGCTCCAGGACTTCCTTGACTTGGTCTCTGAGCAATATGTGCGAAGCGGACTCCGTGAGGTTTATGTTTGTGTCCTTGATGAAATCCCTGAGATTTGTTTCCTCATTTTCTACGACAGGGGCATCGAGGGAGGCTACCTCCCATGTCATCTGGAAGATCTCCTCCAGCCTCTCGGGCGCAACGTTCGTTTCCCGAGCTATCTCTTCGTTGGTGGGCTCCCGACCGTACTCTTGGGTCAGGATACGACGGCTTGCCATGACCTTGCGGACGGTCTCCACCATGTGGACCGGTATCCTAATTGTCCTGGCTTGGTCAGCAATTGCTCTGCTTACAGCCTGCCGAATCCACCACGTCGCATAAGTGCTGAACTTGTATCCCCTTCTGTAATCGAACTTGTCGGCTGCCCTCATGAGTCCTATACTACCCTCCTGGATCAGGTCCAGCAATGGCATGCCCCTACCGAGATACCTCTTGGCAACGTTCACCACGAGCCGGAGGTTTGCTTCTATGAGATGCTGTCTTGCCCTTTCGCCCTCTTCCTTGACCTGCTCCAGCCTGGAAAGTACCTCACCCTCATAGGGGGCCACAATCTGACGCAACCTGGGCTGATGTGCTGGGTCCGTTAACTTTGTAAGAAGGTTCTTGTCCTCAAGTTCTTGAAGTAAGGCCCGAGGCAAAATATGAAGGTCCAGGGAAAGGTTCGTGAGTGTGGTCTCTATGGTTTCAGGGGGTACCTCCATCCTGCCAGCCAGGGTCATTATGAGCTGGTTATCGGTGTCTCCGTTAATAGCATCGCTGAACTGCGGATGGTAGAGGGTCTGGGGAATAGCGTCCTCACCGGGTAAACTAAGTTCTTTCGCAAGAGTGTCTATGAATGGCAGTGCCCGTCCCACTCTGGGAAGTATGGTCAGCATGATATCAATGGCGGAAGGGACTCTTCCGTACCTTTCCTGCCACGATCTGTCCGTGTCTTCAATATGTCGCTTCGCTTCTACTTTCCGGGCAAGGGCCTTTTCCCCTGCGAAATCCAGAAGCGGGACCTGGCCCGCCTCACGCAGGTACATGCGGACGAGGTCGTCGGATACATCATCCAGGTCCGCGTTAGACGGGCCTGTCTCGATTTGGTGAGGCTCCCCGTCATCTTCTTCAATCTCCGCGGTGGCAAGGGGTACTATATCAGAATCGCTCACTTCGGTTGCCAGCTCTTTCTCCAACTCTTCCTCATGAGACGAGATGGGAATTTCACCAGCAGAGACAGCAAGGTAGTCAGCGTCTGTCTTCTCTATCCCCTGTTCTTGTTCCACGGTTTCTCTTTCCTCGATACACATCTTGCTTGCTCTCTTTTCTCAAGAAGCACTTATTAAGCGTGCATAGTTGAGCACTCGCTGCGCGTCAAGCTCGGCGCAGCGGTCAAACGATAACAAAAAAGGGCGGGGCTGTCAATCAAAAATGACCTCTCGTAATCCACCGGTTCGTGATCAGGGAGCGAGTCTAACAGACAATGTGAACATGTCCTCAATATTTGCTGGGACCTTGTCTTATACCGATACACAAAGTGCATCGTTTCAACCATGCGGAGGCCGCTGGGCACACTTGCACGCCCAGCGGCCCCGGACCAGACCTCCATCTATTGCATTATGGTCTCCTACTATTGTCAATCCTCCTGCGCTCGTCTAGGAATTGTGAAGTGAAAGGTGGTACCTTGCCCGGGCTCCGATTCCAGCCAGATTTGTCCCCCGTGTCTCTCGACGATCTTTTTACACACGGCCAAGCCCACCCCCGTACCTTCATATTCCTGTCTATGGAGTCGCTCGAAGATGAGGAAAACACGCTCCTTGAATTGAGGGTCGATTCCTACGCCGTTATCTTGCACCGAGAAAAGCCATTCGTTGTGTTTTTCTGTAGCTGAGATATGAATGCGGGGTGGTTCATTACCACGGTACTTGAGGGCGTTTGCGATAAGGTTCTGGAAAAGCTGCACGAGCTGGCTCTCATCCCCCACAATCTGTGGCATATCGTCCCATGTTACCCTGGCGTCAGCATCACGTATAGCCATACCCAGCATAACCACAACCGACTCGAGGACAGCGTCGCAGTCCACAGGTTGGATAGGTTTGCCGCGGGTGCTCACCCTGCAATAGCTCAGGAGGTCATTGAGCAGCTCTTGCATCCTTCTTGAGCCGTCAGCAGCGTAGTATACGAATTCCCGGCCGCTCTCATCAAGCACGTCGTTATATCGCTTTTCAATCAGTTTCATATAGCTGGAGACCATTCGCAGGGGCTCCTGGAGGTCATGGGAGACTATGTATGCGAAATGCTCCAGCTCCTTGTTGGACCGTTCGAGATCAGCCCTTGCCTCCTCGAGCTTCTTTTCCGCTCTCTTGCGTTCACTGATATCGCGGACAAAAGCGAGGCTCGCAGCCCTTCCCTGATATGTGATTACCCCGGCATTTATCTCGACTTCCAGTGTGCCCCCGTCCTTGTACAGGATGGTTGCTTCGTATATGGACGGGACTTCCTCACCAGCTAGCCGCCGGTGGTAGTGTTCCTCTACCTGGGTTCTACTGTCCGGATGCAGATACTGAGAAAAGGGGATGCCAATCATTTCCTCGGGACTACCACCCCAGATCTGGGCCAGCTGCTGGTTCACAAATTGAAATGTTTCGTCTTGGATAATGCAGATCCCGTCATTTGCTCTCTCCACCAGGTTGCGGTATTTCTCCTCCGATTCCTGCAGCGCCTGCTCGGCTCGTTTGCGCCCAGTAATGTCGATGATATTGCCTACGATAGCGGGCCGGTCGTTATATGTGCCTAGAGCGGCCATTACCCGTGCCCACCGGATTTCTCCGCCGTTTCGGAAGAACGGAACCTCAAGATCAGGGGCAAGATTTGAGACGTCACCTGTCAATGCCTGCTCTGTTAAATCTCTGAGAATGTCCCGGTAATCGGGGTGTATCAGGTCCAGGTAATCCAGGCCCCTCAACTCATCTCTGGTATAACCCGCCATATCCGCAAGGGCCTGATTGACCCATTTGAACTCACCGTCCTGGAAAATATAGATGCCGGAATAGGACTTCTCTGCAATCAATTCGTACCACTCAGTGGTCTCACGCCGTGTGTCCTGTCCATCACCATTTCCCGACTGCTCTAATGCGGCGATCTGGCTACGGAGCTGAGCGAGCTCCCTTATGAGTTCCTCTTTTGTTTTTTCTTCGTCTTCCATGGCTACCCCCGGTTCTGCTGGCTTGATTGGCTGGAGGGAAGAGCCCACGCGACTCAAAGATGCGCTGTACCTTCACCAGTAATACTTCTATTGCTTTTTCCATTTTATACTCGCGAGCACCATATGTAAATCTCCGCACTTTGGCCCGATACTGCTTGACATAGACACTAGACCAGCACTAGAATCATTTAACCAGGATTTCACCTGAGACAATGCAGTGACCGGAGGACAATGTGGCCTACGTACAGCAGCTAGCAGAGATCAAGCAGTTGTTATTTAACCTGCGGCCAATATCCCGTCATGGTTCCGTTCAGCGGAAAAAGCAACGGCATAATAGGAGGAATATGGCATTGTCAGTATACAGTGCTGCCTTTAAGGAGGGAGGGCGCATCCCTCAAAAATACACGTGCAAAGGGCAGGATATTTCCCCGCCGCTAAAATGGGAGAATGCCCCTGATGAGACCAGGGCATTTACCGTTATAGTTGACGATCGCGATGCCCCGGGAGGCGTCTTTACCCACTGGGTTCTTTTCAATCTCCCAGCGAGTACGAGTGAGCTACCGGCGGCTATTCCTGCTCAGGAGAGGCTTCCGGGAGGTGCGCTGCAGGGGAAGAACGATTTCGGCAGGATAGGGTATAGCGGGCCCTGTCCGCCACCCGGCCCTGCCCACCACTACCGGTTTACCGTATATGCTTTGGATAAGCCGCTGGAACTTGCTGCAGGTGCCCACCGGGAAGACGTGCTGGGTATGATGGAGGGGCACATTGTTGCTCAGGGACAGCTGACAGGCACCTACAAGCGTTGATGACGTTCAAGGGTTCGTGCGGTTCCCGGGGGCTGTGTCCAATACCGTGGCAAGCTTCCGAACCGTGGGTTCACTGGGATGGTAGTGCCCGTCCTCCAGGTTGTAAATCGTTTGCCTGCTGATGCCGGAACGCCTGGAAAGTTCCGACACGGTCAACCGCTTTGCCAGCCGCAGCCGCTTTAGCTCGTTCATGCTTGTCTCATCAAGGCCGAGTATTTCGGCAGCGGATACCTCAAGAACCTCGGCCACCTTCATAGCTGTGATGGCATCGTGCCGACTGCGGGGAGATCTCAGGTGGCGAAGCGACGGCATTTGTATGCCGGCCTTCCTACACAGCATGCCATCGGTCAGCCCTTTCTTCGCCTGTAGCCTCTCAATGTTGGTGCCAAATGGTAAGCCAATGTCCTCGGCATCCACGCCAAGAGCCCTGGCAATAGCATATACAGTGGACGGTGAAGGCCTACCTTGACCAGCCTCTGCCCGTGATACGGTCATGATACTGACGTGTGCTAGAACTGCCAGTCTCCGCTGGCTTAAACCTCTTCGTCGCCGCAATTCTTTTATGCTCGCCACGTTGGCGCTCCTTCACCGTTTTACACCAACTTGTTTAAATACGATTCTACCTTATTTTCGGAGTGAATTCCAGCTATATCGGGAACAGGACGGGCAAGATCATGACTGTCATAAGGGTGAGGTGGAGCGTACAGGGTTTCGCGGAGCCTAATTTCCTTGCGGTTTAAACCAGGCCATCTAGCCCCATTTGGGGAATTACGATTGCCCAAGATCGTCGCTCGCGTGTACTGAGAAAAAACAGTTGACAGGCGTGGCCATTTTTGATATTTTTTAGGCACCGTCGCAACACGCAAACGCTCGCAAAGCCTTATAAGCGGTGCCTGGAATCTCATTAAGAGAAACGGCAAGGATGTACAACTACGAAGGTCAGTTTCTCGAGGGACAGATTAGCGGTGTAGAGCACGCGAGTGCGGATGAGTTTGGGGGTCAGCTTGATGCTACCACGTTTGCCGGTAGAGTGGACCTGGGGGAAGGGTTGGGGATAGAGGTTATCGATTCACAGACGGCCTCCACAGACTTGGGGATAGCGGCGGAAGGTGATGACGTGGAAGTCCTTGAAATTGGTGAGAGGGAACTTGAGGAGGGACTTGATGATTTCGTGCACCTGTATCTCAGGGAGGCGGCCCAGGTCACACTCCTCACCATTGAGGAAGAAAAGATTCTGGCCCAAAGGGTGCAAGCAAAGAGACACCTTGACTTTATGGATGGATTGCGGGACGACGGACATGGGACAACCCCTTCAGCCCTCGACATTATGAGAACCACGCTCGCGGAGATTCACCGGGCATTGCCTCTCTTGGAAGTTCTTAAAGAGGAAGCCGGGCTGCCCAAAGGCACCCCACTCTGGCAAACGCTTTACTGCCGAAAGGTACGTAATGTCCTTGATGGCGATATCGATGATTGCCTCGTAGCGGCCCTGACCAACAGGACGCAAATGCCTCCGGAAACGGTTGAGACTGCGCTAAGGAACCTCTCCTCGGATCTCAATATCCTCCCTCCCACCCTGGTTCGTGATATCGAGGAACAAGACCTTCTTGCCGAGGCAGAAAATCCAGCACATGAGTCCTTGTTGCGAGAAGCGATCAAGCCCTACGTTGGAGAGCTAGTCTCCCGAATCGAGCGGGTACGGAAAGAAGGTGAGAGGGCCAGACGGCATCTGATAGAAGCCAACCTGCGACTTGTGGTGTGCATCGCCAAGAAAAACACCGGAAAAGGCATGCCCCTACTGGACCTGGTTCAGGAAGGGAGCATAGGGCTAATGCGAGCGGTGGACAAGTTCGATCACAGGAGGGGTTACAAGTTCAGCACTTATGCTACCTGGTGGATAAGACAGTCAATGAGTAGAGCTATCGCTGACCAAGCTCGAACCATCAGAGTTCCCGTTCATATGACGGAGACCATCACTAAGATTATGAGGACTATGCGCAGACTGACCCAGGAGTATGGGCGGGAGCCAACCCATGCCGAGATAGCACGAGAGGCACATATCCCTCAGGAGAAGTTGGAGGAGATTTT
>JBKGZM010000094.1:0-6428 GCA_046545575.1 Dehalococcoidia bacterium | reverse complement strand
GACAACCCTGCACTAAAAAGACAACCTTAGAAACACTTTCACTATACAAGGCGGATAACTCCCCCTTGCCCCCTCTTATACTAAGAGGGGGGACTTAAAAGCCATCTTTTGGAAAAACTTGCCTATCACAATAATTGAGTGCGAGGGGGTATGATGCTATCACACCAATCCTATTGAAGGCAATTTGGGAAAGCAAAGGTATTATCCGGGGATTGAAATCCACTGTTAGGTCCGGATTTTCTTATCTCTTTTAATGTGTGCCCGGCGCCTGGCTCTGGAATAATCTTTTCCATTGTTGTAGAGGAAGTTGTCGTACCCTATCCGGTCCTCTGTAAAAGGCACCTTTGGGTTCCTATCAAACGGTTTGACCCCAATTGCTCGCGGTCCTTTGGGGTGTTGTGTGAGTTCAAACTGAACCCTCTGGCCTTCTGCTAGTGACTCGAAGGGAAAGTCTACCAACTCATTCCTATGGAAGAAAATGTCTTCTCCCTTATCTGCTCTGATAAAACCGAAGCGGCTCGTGGTTATGAGTCGTTTAATGAATCCTTGTGCCACCGGTCATACCTCCCTGAGAATTTCTAAATGAGGAACTTCTTATATCCATACCCGGGTTAATGTGGTGAGTTCCTCCGGTCCTGTTTGAGGGGTAAGTCTCGACATTTGCCCTCAAGTATCGGTGTGATAAGGCGCTGGCAATGCTTGAGGATAGGACCTTATCGGCTAGCTCATAGTGCCGTCGGGATTGGCTGCTCCAGGAGAATTCCCTGGCATACTTTAGCACGTTGTTTTCTATCTTCTCACAGAACTCCGGATTTCTTATAATTTCTACCATATCTGCTTTCAAATGTCTGAGGTCCTTGTGAGCAAGTTCCCCTGCCTCTTTAAGGGTTTCCCCAACCCCTTCCAGGTCCCGGCCGGCGATTATAGCGTCCGCACCCAGTGCATGGGCTAATACTCCGCTCTGAGTGCAATCAGTAGGCCAGTAAAAGTTTACATCGAAGGCTCTCTGGGCCACGGGGAGCATATGTTGGGGCAGCCATGTCTGCAGGAGGAATTTGTCCCTGCCATTATGTTCCTTTCGCAGGTGGCGGGCATATATTTTCCCGAATTCATCCCTTGGATCACCGATGCGCACTGCGACAATCCTTTTGTCGGGGATGAGTTCCTGTAAACTGTCTCTCACTTCATAGAGAGTTTCCGATTGCTTTTGAGAACACAGGAATCCAGTCTGGCCTATCACAATGGTGTCCGGGGCAAGAAACACACGTTGCATGTGCAGCATCTCTTTTGTATCTCGGTCAAGGTCTGAGTCATAAAGAAGAAAATCATTCAGTTTTTCCTTGGCTGCTTCCCGGCTGAGTTGACTTACTTGGGGATAAACATGGACACCATGCTTTGTCACGTAGATCTTATCACGATAGTGAGGAAACGCTGAGGTCACGGCATGATGGACTCCTCGGCTAAAGACGGTGATGGCATCAACGTATGGAAGGACCTGCTGAAGAAGCTCATTTTCTCTTTTCTCCAGTCCGTAACGCGTTTCATGGCTCTGGAAGTGAAGAGTATGAAAGGTCACGATTTTTGGTAGGTTCAGGTTCTTTATCATCCTGGCGAATAGCCCACTGTTTGCCCAAATGCCAAACTCATGTTGGAACCACAGTACGGTATCACTGCTGTTCATGCCGAGTGTCTGTAAACCGTTCAGAATGTCGGAAGCAGAATAGTGGTAACGCCCCGGTATACCGTACCAGACGGGTTCTTGTGATGGGGCATGATCTTTGGTCAGGGACAATCCGGACCTTTTTAAGTCAAACGACAGCACCCCGCATCTACTTAAGGGGCTTTCGCGAGTCAGGAAGCCGGTATAGTCGGCTATTCCACACATTATAGGGCTGTAAGTTCCCACAAAGCAGATGGAAGTCATTTCATGCCTCCACTGGTGGTGTTTTTCTTGATACCTATCCCAGAGCTTAACATTGCTTATCTTTCAGTTGATTAACACTACAGAGTACTAGAAGGCGCGTTTGTGATGGGCCTCTTTGACCCACTTGGCGATGTCTTTGGGTTTATCGGCGTCATACAGTTTTTGTCCCTTACCCTTTGGCTCCACGCCATCCACATCCGCTGTGTAGATTATGTACTTTTTCTGTCTCTTACCGGGGTAGCCGGGATTTAGCTCAATTACAGAGGCCCCTCGGCCGAGAGGCCCACCTGATGCTGGCCCGCGAGCTTGATAGAAGAAGACGAAGTCTCCGGGATTGCTTAAGGCTTCGATCTTCTCGCGTATCTCTTGCTCGGTGAGAATGGGGACATTGTAATTAATCGTCTTCTTCTCCGTTAGTTCCACGTGCTTTGTCTGCTCATCGAACAATCCCTCGCAGATAATCAACGATGGGTTCTGATCGAGGGTGGTGTAGTTCCTGACCGTCACTTGTTTGACTGTTGCGTCGGCCTCGTCGAAGATACGGATATCGAAGCCCTTGTCCCCGTTTGATCTCTTCCGAACCACGGCTTTCAGCAAGGGTATCAGGTCAGCGTCTTGCTTGAACTGGTCCACTAGGTGGCTTCCCACGATTGCCGGTATTGCTCTTGGTCCGGATAGCTTTTCGACCTTTGTTTCTGTCGACCCTTCTTTAGCTGTTTTTTTATTCCAGAACATCCTTTCCCCCCTTTTGGGCATCCTTTCATTTCTTCACTGGCAGTTGGGATTGTTCCCGCCTGTCGCAAGTCTGCATTGTTGAACTGCCGGACAGAGATGGCACCTTTTTCTGAGGCAGTAGTCCTTTCCCAGCTTTGTTAGTGCAGCTTCCATATCCGAAAGCCTCATTTTATTATCCCAACCGATATCTCGTATAATTCCTACCTGCTCCAGGGTGCCTTCTGCGTCAGTGGCCTGGGTCAAGCCTAGATTTCTTGACGCCAAAATAGCTGCCTCGGCCAGTGGTGGCTGCGCCTTTTCCCAGATATCCCTCAGTCCCCTCAGGAAAACATCCGTTGTGGGCTGGTCTATACCTCCTCTTAGGAGACGGAGGTTTGTAGCAAGCGATTCCCCGTTTTCGGCGAAGAAATGGAGGCGGTTTAGGTCGCCGTTATATTTCTCTTTAAGGGTTCGGGAAGACTCCAGCAACCTTGTGGCGATAGCTGAGTCGTATTTTCCCTGACCGCCTTTGGCCATGATGTCAATCAGTCCTTGCCAGCTGGTCTGCAAAATTGCGTCCGGCGAGAGTATATTATCTTGCTTAAACTGTTCGTATGTACTAAGTGCAGCGCTTTCGTTTATCCTTGCACTCAGGAGTACGGAAGCCACAAACCATTTAAAGACCTCCTCTGAGTTCCCGTCGCTGAGGTTAATGCCCAGACTTGAAGCATGCCCGCCGCCTAACTCTTTAACCAGATTCACGCATAGGGATTGCTGGACTGGTTCGACTGAGCTCTCAGGCTTCTTAAGAGGTTCGCGTTTGTTGATCAAAGTCATAGATGTTTAGAACTCTTGTATAAACAAATATTCGCTTCCATTAATAGTTTAAAGCATCGAGCGTTGGAATAACCCTAGAAATAGATTGGAGTTTCACTAGAAAGACCTTAGAGGAACCTTAGAATTCTTGACGGATTAGAGATGGAAAGGCAGAATCGTAGTGGGTTATATTTAAGATAATATGGGTGGTAAGTGAGATGATTGGAACCGGAGTAGCAATTGCTACGAGAGACCCTTGCATTAAGATACGTCATTTATCAGGAGGAAGAAAAGCTCGGTACTGTCTGGGAGAGAGGTAATTGATATAAAAGGAGTGTGAACAGAAATGGCAAAGAGAGGAATGGTGCTTTCGGTAGTTGGCGTATTGATAGTGGGTTTGGTTTTTCTGATGGGGGCTTGTGGAGGAGGTGGAAGTTCTCCTCAAGCGGATGGGCAGGTTGAGCTTTCGGGCACCATTACGGAGTCTGGGTCGACCAGTGTGAAGCCATTAGTGGAGAGGATGGCTGCCGCTTTTATGAATGAACACGGGAAGGTGAGGATCGAGATCGGAGGTGGTGGCTCAGGCAAAGGCATAAGCGACTGTGCTGCTGGAATATCAGATATAGGTGCCATTTCCCGGCCTGTTCATCTATCGGAAAGCGATTTGATTTCTTACCCCATTGCCAGGGATGCGGTGGCTATAGTGGTCAATGAGTCTAATACGATTGAGGCATTGAGCAGGGAGGAGGTGGCGGAAATCTACATTGGGGAGATAACGGAATGGGGCGAACTGGGATGGTCAGAGGGTGGTAGTATTACCCCTTATTGCCGTGAGAAGGGCTCTGGAACGATGGATTGTTTTGTTGACAAGGTAATCGAGTATGCCGGTTATGAAGAAGATGAAATCGTTAAGGAAGCCGAGAGGGTGGATTCCAATGCTGGCATTCAGTCAAATATACAGGGCGATTCCTCGGGGATTGGCTTCGTGTCTCTTGGTTATGTTCAGGGGGTTAAGGCGCTGAAGCTTGAGGGAATTGAATGTACGGTGGAAAATTGCTTGAGCGGCGAATATCCGGTTTTGCGGCGTCTTCAGCTTGTTACCAAAACTTGCCCTGAGCAACCGGCAAAGGCTTTCATTGATTTTTGTCGGGGGCCTGAGGGGCAGCAAATAGCTGAGGAGATTGGATATGTCCCCCTGAACGTGTCGACAATGTGCAGATAATGTGCCCAGGTTTCGGCCCAGTCTTCTCAGGGGTGGGCACTGGCGTATATACTGACGAACTGCCCTGACCAATCGGGAGGTGGCCCATCGTGGTAGTGTCTATCTATTGCCTGGCCGTAGTCCTCGCTTTCATCACCAAATTGTTCCCTGAATGAGGAGAGCCATGAGCTATCACGCACCAACCAGTCCCAATAGTAGTGACCGATCTCGTGGCGAAGGTGTCCGAGCAAGGTCCGATAGGGCTCAGCCATTGTTAACCTTTGGCGCTCGCGTTCGGCGTCGTCTGCCTCTGCAATATTGATACCGTGGGACATTGTACTTGCCCTTGTGCCAATGAATCTGTGATTTCCCAGTCTCACCCGGTTGAAAAAGGTATGAGGGTCCGAGAAGGCGTTACTCCTGGCTTCGGCAGAGGTGACGAAAAGGAAAAACTCATTTATGCTTTGCCACATTTCGGACGAAATCACCTCACGCACCGAACGTGCTTGTTCACGGGCCTTTCTGAGACATGAGACGATGGAGTTGGGGTAATCGGCATCGAAGGTGAGGAATTGAATTACCGTTAGACCGAATCCGCGACCCTACTTAACATAATGCTGGCTCTCGCCCTTTCATAGTCAGTCCAAAAGGTAGGGCGAATCTATTCGCCCCACCCAATCCAATTAGGAAACAAGACTGCAATAATGAGGGCCAGGAGGCATACCCGGAGATGTTTGGTTTTAATAGCCCTTATCGTGAACCTGGCTTAGCTTTCCTTTTTCGATTTTGATGAGCCTGTCCAGCGCTGTAATTGCTCCCTGGCAACGTCGCGACCTCCCAATCCGAAAGCGATAGCAACTGCTACGGCAATAGCGCCCAGTATGAGGCCGAAGCCCAGGACGATAATGTCATTTGCGAATCCCATTGCGCGCGCACCTATGGCCCCAACAAGCACTATAATAAAGGCCTGCACTGCGGAGGCCAAAACGGATGGTTGCTTGGCAGCCCGTATTATCCCGGCTACAAATCTCGCCAGGAGTATGCCAACGACGAGGATAGCCAGCCCCAGTATGACCTGGGCGATGAATTTCGTTAGTCCAGCCACCAGCGTTTCTGCCATCGAAAATTCCAGCAAGTTGACAGCCATGGTTACAGCGTAGAAGACTATCACGGCCAAAATCGCGTATCCTACGATATTGGATGCGGTCCACTTGCCTTCGGTGGGGACCTGGCTAATCCCGAGTTTGGTCGGTACTTCGTTGAACCGGATGGAAGTGAGGGCTCGTGCAAGCCAGTTGGTAACCAGGCGGCCTCCGAACCATGCAATGACGACCACTAACCCAGCCGCAAACATGTTGGGCAGCGCACCAAGGACCTTCGCAAACACCTCCCGGACCGGCTCCAACATCCCCTGAACTCCCAGAGTCTCCAGGATAGCCAGGAAGAAGAATATCCAAATGCCCCACCAGACTACCGTTCCTACCCCATGACTTATGGGGTATTCACCTTTTTGTTTTCCCAGTCGCTCATCGATCTTGGTGCGCTTCAGCAAGCCTCGCGTGGCTTTCCTCCCCACTCGGGCAAGAATCCATGCAAGCAGGGCCAGCAAAAGTGCGCCCACGAACTGCGGTAAGTAGCCATAGATGTTCAGGAAGAACTCCTTCATCGTGGTCACTGTTACATCCCAACTTCAGAACTCAGGACATTGCGGATTTGTCGTTGAAAAGTATGGTGTGCATCTACATGGGCACAATGAGCTTCACAAAGTTTCTG
>JBKGZM010000093.1:0-6458 GCA_046545575.1 Dehalococcoidia bacterium | reverse complement strand
TCCGCCAGATGATGAGTGAGCATAGTCGCTACAACCTCTGGGGTCTTCAGGCTGTTTGTCCCCGGATCGGTGGAGCCCCAACAGCGTGGCCGGGCCCTTGGTTTTCACCTTATAGGCGGCAATTCCAGCCATTTCATCGCACCAATGATTGCCGCAGCCATTGCCGGTGCCTGGGGATGGCGTGCTTCGTATCTAGCTCTGGCGGTGCCTACAGCGGTATTCGGGCTGTTTTTCTATGCCTACTTGACCCGCCGCAGTGGCAGGGCTCACGTGGAGGCGGTGAAAAAGAGAACCCTCACCGAGAAGCCTCCACAGCCCGGGTACAAGCGGCGGCTGATCGCCTTCTTGACGATGATTGTGATCGGCGGCGGCGCCAGCATGTCGATCATGGCCTTCATCACCCTCTATGTGGCCGATGAGTTAGGGGCTTCCAACGAGCTGGCTGGCTCGATGCTCACCATTGTGTTCTTCTCCGGTCTCTGGGCAGGTCCCGTCGGGGGATATATCGCCGATAAAATCGGCAGCGTCAAAGTCGTTATCGTCACAAGCCTCCTGGGTGGCATACTTATCTACGCCCTGAAGTCGGTTACCCTGGGCTTTGGCCTGTACGCTGTCCTGTTTTTCATGGGCCTGAACATCGCTATACGGATGCCGGTGACCGAGGTTTTTATCATGAGTCAGACGCCGGCCAAACACCGTTCCACAATCTACGGCGTCTACTATTCCACAATGCAGTATACCGGTGCTATCTTTACGCCTGTGGGAGGATATGTCATAGAGAGATGGGGATTCGATTTCACCTTCACTGTTGTTTCCATCGTCGTCGTGACTGTGGCGGTGATAACCTCATTCCTCATCTGGGACGCCAAGGACAACTATCAATCCGCCTGAGTGGTAAACGCTGCTTACTCTGTACAAAATAAGACGTTAGAGGATGTGGATTGTCGGAAGCTAAATCGCTCGCACAAATAAAGGGCTTTCTCATCGACATGGACGGGGTCCTCTACACGGGTAATGAGCCCATGCCCGGGGCCAGGGACCTGATATCGTTCCTTCGCAGACATGAGATTCCCTTCCTTTTGCTCACCAATAATTCCACCCTCACACCGGCTCAGTATGTGGCAAAACTCAGACGTTTGGAGATTGATGTGGACGAGGATAAAATCCTTACCTCGGCTCAAGCCGTTGCCCCCTACCTGCACAAGGTAGCCACTCCTGCAGACGAGATCTACGTCATCGGAGAAGAGGGTTTGCTCTCCGCTCTACGTAAGGAGGGTTTTACCCTGGCAAAAAGCGGGACTCAGAAAGTTCGCTTTGTTGTGGCGGGTTTGGATCGACATCTTACGTATCAAAAACTCCTGGAAGCGAGCCTGCGGATTCAACAAGGCGCTGCGTTTATCGGGTGCAACCCAGACAAAACCTTACCCCTTGAGAATGAGTTTGTCGCTCCCGGCAACGGGGCAATCTTGGCGGCTTTAGAAGCCAGCACCGGCGTGTCTCCGCTCATAATCGGGAAACCCGAACATACCATCTTCGATCTGGCGGTATCCAGACTTGGGATAAATAAAGAGGAAACGGCCATGATCAGTGACCGGGTGGAAACCGACATTGTGGGGGGACGGAACGCTGGCCTCATTACCATACTCACCCTCTCCCACGTAACCGATCAGCACGAGTTGTCAGGAGCCTCGACAACCCCAGATTTCACCTTCGATAGCGTTGAAGAGCTGTATGAGGCTTTGCAGCGCTCGTGCATACATTGAGGATAGCTGCCTGCCTTAGACTGGCCAACTTGTGTTCATCATTAAGGGGTAGGCAGGCCGACGTCGGCCTGCCTACCCCTTAATCGTCTGCCTGTCAGCTTCTTACTCTTTAGGTGATTGTGGCTTTATCACCAGCATCGGCAATCCGGTCTTCCTCATCACGAAGTCCACTACACTGCCATAGACCACCCGCCCTAAACCGCTGCGCCCATGGGTGGTCATTGCTATAAGCTCAACCTGGTTTTCCCTGGCATACCTGACGATCTCCCTGTGGGGTACGCCCTGAATGGTGATCCATTCTACATCCACCCCTTTTTGCAGAAGCGGTTGTGCCATGCGCTCCATATATTCGAGAGCGGTCTTCTCTTCCATCTTGACCTGCTCTATTGTTACCTCCGGCGGAGGGGGCCCAGCCTCTACCCCGGAAGTCATCGCAAACATGGCACTTGGTATGGTTACTATCTGAAGAAGCACCACCTTGCTGTCAAAGCGCGATGCCACCTCCGTAACGTAAGGCAATATCTGCTCAGCTAACTCAGATCCATCCACACAAACTAAAATCTTTCCAAACATTGCACCCTCCCTTGAGCTGCCATCTACATATGTTGATGTGCTACCAGTATAGCATATGACACAGAGTGCTTCTAGTTTTACGAGTCGTCAGACTTTACCATGTTAGCACACCTTGAGATTTGATATAATGCAACTACGTCGAATAGGCGGTGGAGGATATTATGGGAACAGCGAAGATCGATCAGATCCATAAACGGGATGGCTCAACTGTGGCCTTTGACCCCGGTAAGATCAAGCAGGCCATCGAAAAGGCGCTGACGGCAACCGGAGTGGAGGATACCAGTGTTGCTGACGGCCTGACCAGGACAGTCGTGAATAACATGGAAAACACGTTTACTCAAGGCATACCCACGGTTGAGGATGTACAGGATGCAGTAGAGAAGGCACTGATGTCTCAGGGTTACTCTGATGTGGCCAAGGCCTACATCCTTTACCGGCAGCAGCGGGCCAGTGTGCGAAGACTTAAGAAGTCCATCGGTGCTCAGGACGACATGAAACTGAGCATCAACGCCATCAGGGTTTTGGAGAGGCGGTATCTTCTTAAAGACGAGAATGGCCAGATAGTGGAGACCCCAACTGCCCTGTTTCGCAGAGTGGCCCATGCCATTGCCAGCATGGAAACGAGATTCGATCAGAACGCTAATGTACGCAAATTGGAAGATGAGTTCTTCAACCTGATGTACAACCTCGAGTTCCTGCCCAATTCCCCGACACTCATGAACGCTGGAACCTCCATGGGCCAGCTCTCGGCTTGCTTTGTTCTCCCTGTCGAGGACTCGATTATGGATATATTTGGGGCCCTGAGAAACGCGGCGGTTATACACCAGTCCGGTGGGGGAACTGGCTTTTCCTTTAGCCGTATCAGGCCGCAAGGGGATGTGGTTCGCTCCACAAGGGGGATTGCCTCGGGGCCAGTCTCCTTCATGAAAGTCTTCGATATGGCCACCGGAGTGATGAAGCAAGGGGGGAGAAGACGCGGTGCAAACATGGGAATCCTCAGGGCGGACCATCCGGATATCCGGGAATTCGTGTTGTCCAAAAGCGATGAGAATTCCTTCGCCAATTTCAACCTCTCAGTGGGAGCAACCGATGAGTTTATGAATGCTGCTTCCCAGGGCGGAAGCTGGCCCCTCACCAATCCGCGAACGGGTAAGGAGATGAGGTCTGTCAGGGCACAGGACCTCTTCGATCTGATAGTGAACAACGCCTGGCGGACGGGAGACCCCGGACTCATCTTCCTGGATGAAATCAACCGTTACAATGCCACACCCCACCTGGGCTCCATAGAGGCCACGAATCCATGTGGAGAGCTCCCCCTGCTCCCCTATGAAAGCTGCAACCTGGGGTCGATCAACCTCTCCCGAATGGTATCATATGGAGACTTCGACTGGGCCAGGATGAAGCAGGTGATCCGCCTCGCAGTGCACTTCCTGGACAACGTGATTGAGGCGAACGCCTTCCCCCTTTCTGAAATCGAAGAAACCACCAGAGGCAACCGTAAAATAGGGCTGGGAGTGATGGGCTTCGCCGATGCGCTCGCCCAACTTGGCATTCCCTATGACTCCGAAGAAGGACTGGAGATGGCCGACAGGCTAATGGGCTTTATCTCCAGTGAGGCACGAAAGGCCTCCGCAGAGCTGGGCTCCAGCCGTGGTGCTTTCCCCAACTTCCAGGGCAGCGTTCACGACCGCCCCGATTCCCCGCCATTAAGGAACGCTTCGTTTACCTCCATCGCACCGACGGGGTCGATAAGCATCCTGGCTGATTGCTCGAGCGGGATCGAGCCGCTGTTTGCGCTTGCTTTCGTTCGAAACGTGATGGAGGGCACAAGACTTATGGAGGTCAACCCCGTGTTCGAGCAGGTGGCACGCGAGAGGGGATTCTACTCCCAGTCTCTGATCGACCGGATAGCGGCCACCGGCACGCTGAAGGGGATCGATGGTATCCCCGATGATGTGCGCCGGGTATTCGTTACCGACTACGATATAGCACCGGAGTGGCATGTCAGGATGCAGGCTGTTTTCCAGAAGCACACCGACAACTCCGTTTCCAAGACGGTAAACCTCCCGGCCGAAGCCTCTCCCGGGGATATCCGGCGAGTGTATACCCTGGCCCATGAGCTCGGCTGCAAGGGTATAACCGTTTACCGCTATGGGAGCAGGGAGCAACAGGTGCTGTACCTGGGAAGCCAGACACCCAATGACATAGAGGCAACGCCCTATGTCACGGCTCACGCCGAATATTCCGGCGGGTGCCAGTCCGGGACGTGCCCCTTCTGATGAGGATAGAATAACTGAAGTGGGTATTGCCTAACTAACTATAGATAGCGCAAAGATTTCGGACACGTTCCCATTTACCCTAAACCTAGCGAACAGCGCCATGGTCAAATCCACCATCTCCACGGATTTTGAGACCACAATAGATCTGCGCTTGAATCTACCGAACCAATGCCTGTTCCTGCAATTATTGCGCTCTATTTCATGGGTAAGGCTTTTGTCCATGACCAACTTATCTGCCGGCAATACTGAAGCATAGGCTTCCCATTTATCGGTGTAATACAACCTCACCTTCCACTGGCTTAACCGCTCCACCAGTTTCTTCAATGTCTCTGTATCACGATGCCCACATTCCCAGTCAAGCAATTGTCCTGTATCTCGATCAATAGCTTTCCATATCCAGAGTTTGGAAGGTTTTTTTTGACATAGTGCCACATCTCATCTAACTCCATGATGATTGCCTTGCCCTCAGGCTCAGGCTTTTCATAGTGCTCCTTCGCAAATTTCCTTATCCACTTGAGTACTGAGGTTGTCTGTACCTGGAACATCTTGGCCAAGGCATTCATTGAAACACCATGGCAGTATAGAAACACAGCCAAACTTTTCTGCCATAATGGTCTGCCCCTTGCAGTAGATCGAGTGAATTGAAAACCACATGCTTTACATTTCCATCGCTGCTTGTCCCATATCTTGCCGGCCTTAACAATCTGGTTATGCCCGCACTTCGGACATTCACTCATTTCAATTACCTCCAATCAATAAGATTAGAGATAGTATAGCAAATGTGTAATTAGTTAGGCAATACCCACCTTTTTATTATTCGGGCCTTTCAGGCTGGAAAACTCGTGAGTTTGGAGGCTGTTATGACGGGGATTGGAGGCTAAAAGTTGGATCGTTTTCTTTACTGCTTTGTATCGCTTTCTGAGCGATGCATCTGATTTGATGCGATTGAATTCCTCTTTGCTTTGGTCAGTCCAGAATATCTCAAACAAATGCAAATCCTAGAGATCATTCAAATCTATTCTTGTCACGTTACCTTCTGCTGCCTCTTGGATCCCGGACTGTACTGCTTCAAGCGCTTCCCTGTTTTGGTATAACCATACTTCTGAAGCTGGAATACTGACATGAGGGTCCAGTACGATTTGGCCAATTTCATTGCAGTAAATATGGTACGTGACACCTTCTGCGATCGGGGCTTTCGATAGAACTATCCTTTTCTTGGCATCCGGTTTCACATCCACTGCTACTTTGCGGAAGTTATCGTTTTTGATGATCTGTTTCATTGCTTCGACATTGTATCACATTGTGGGTCTGATATGCAAGTGGGATATTCCCACTTTTGTTATTTGGGGTAATTTTAGAGGTATAACGTCCCGCATGAACGGCCGAGCGGTAGCGAGGTCCGGCGTCCCGAAAGGGTGCGTATTCGATGCGGTTATTAGAGTGTGTTGTCAAACGCTCGATAACTAAAGATTTCATGTTAAACATTCAGCATGCATACGGTCGCATAAAGCTGGAGGGAGAACCCCAAAAAAATACAATTAAGCCCACCTTAGACATTATCGAAAAACGCTTACGCCTTTTCTTCACTTCTTGATTGTATTCGGCAACAGTTTTTCCACTCGAATCTATAGGCGTGCCCTCTTCGAGCCCAATGCTGACCCCTTTTCCAAGGTAGGTTGCGGTGGCCCAAAGAAGAAAATAATTACGACGCCAACTATATTCAGCCCCAACCCAATGGCATTGATACTTGCTTGATCCATTTGCGTTGCTCCTTCATTAGCGCTCTAGCTTCAGAACTCAGGACATAGCGCCTGTGGAGCTGAAGGGTATAGTGTGCACCGGA
>JBKGZM010000092.1:0-6553 GCA_046545575.1 Dehalococcoidia bacterium | reverse complement strand
AGCCAACTGCAACAAGAGTTCGTGAATATCGATGTCATTGACGCGTTGACTACGGGATCGCCAAGAACGAGGGCATCGTCAGAAGGTTGGAGCAAGAGCTTGGGGTTAAGAGCGCCGAACCGGAGTGGTACGACCCTGAGATGCGTGACAAGGGAGTGCCATTTGACAGCCAGATAGCCGGCGCGCTAGGGGCGGCTGTGTTTGGCTATACCATGCTGGAGAGGGGTAAGGCGAATAGCGTGAGGAAAGAGTAAGGGGATTAAGCATGGGGGAAGCTTATCACGGATTCAAAGATGGGTCTGGGGAGTGGTTCCTGATAATCGATACGGACAGGTGTGACGGTTGTGGGAAATGTGTGGAGGCCTGTCCTGAGAACGCCCTTGAGCTGGCTGAGGATGAAATGGACCCTTTTGCGGAAGGGATGGTTGCCAGAGTAAAGGATGAGTCGCGCAACAAGCTGCGCTACACATGCGCTCCCTGTAAGCCGGGCTACGGTGAAAGCCCTCCGCCATGCGTAGCTGTTTGTGAGCCCGGAGCCATTTCACACACGGAAGCCTGGAAGGTCGTGTTCGGTCAGCAGTGACTGCGTGCCATCACCAAATGTCATTCCGTGCCGAGCACGGAATCTCGTAACAGACAATATGGGGCAGGCTGCCCGGGAATAATCCTTCCCTCGGGCGCGTCAGGCCTGCGTGGCCTTAACCCGCTCCTCCTGCGACATCCCCGCAAGCCGTTGCACTTCCCCTACATCGAGCCCCAACCCCTTGGCCACACGGGTCCCGTACTCGGGATCAGCCTTGTAGAAGATGGCCGTTTGACGCAATTGAATACGCTTCTGAGCATTACAAAGATGTGTGGTGATATTCCCGATGAGATGCTCCCGGTCCTCGTCTGTCATCACGCGGCGGTACAGTTCTCCGGCCTGGAAGAAGTCGTCATCGGAAAGGGCATAGGGATGCCGACCTGCGGTTCCTGAAACATCAAACCCCGGTTCAGCGGCACCTGGCTCCGGCTCCGGCCCACCGAAGCTGTTGGGGTAATAATTCGGGCCGCTGCCACCGTTGTCCCCGAGAGCCATATACCCATCGCGCTGATAGTAGTTGGCTTTGGCGGCTTTGGGCCTGTTTATCGGCAGCAAATGATAGTTCGGTCCCAGCCGGTGGAGGTGGGTATCATGATAGGAAAACAGTCTTCCCTGGAGCAATTTGTCGGGTGACGCAGCGATCCCTGGGACAAAGTTCGCAGGTGAGAAAGCGGCCTGCTCCACTTCAGCGAAATAGTTCTGGGGATTGCGGTTAAGCACCAGACGCCCTATCGTGATCGGCGGGAAGTCGGCGTGGAACCAGACCTTGGTTATGTCGAATGGGTCGAAGCGGTACTCCTTTGCCTGTTCAGGGGTCATGATCTGCATTTCCAGTCTCCAGGAAGGATACTCGCCTCGCTCGATGGCATCATGGAGGTCTCTGGTCGCGTGATCGGGGTCCTCCCCCTTCATCCTGGTGGATTCATCGCGGGTGAGATTCTGGATGCCCTGTTCCGTCTTAAAGTGATACTGTACCCAGTAGTATTCGCCTTTATCGTTGTACCACTTGAACGTGTGGCTGCTGTAGCCGTTCATGTGGCGGTACGTCCTCGGCGTGCCGCGGTCGGAGAAGAGGATGGTGATCTGGTGGATCGACTCCGGGGTCAGGGAGAGAAAGTCCCAGAACATATCCGCGTCCTTCAGGTTTGTCTCAGGGTGCCGCTTCTGCGTGTGGATGAAATCCGGGAATTTCAGGGGATCGCGGATGAAGAAGACGGGCGTATTATTCCCCGTCATGTCGTAATTCCCCTCCTCGGTATAGAACTTCAACGCAAAGCCGCGGGGGTCGCGCTCAGCATCGGCTGAGCCCTTTTCTCCCCCGACCGTGGAGAAGCGCGCAAACACCTCGGTGCGTTTCCCGATCTCGGAGAGGAATTTGGCCTTTGTGTATTTGGTCACGTCGGCGGTGACCTCGAAATAGCCGTGGGCGCCTGCTCCCTTGGCATGCACCACTCGCTCGGGGATGCGCTCACGGTCAAAGTGCCCGAGCTTTTCCAGCAGGTGGGTATCCTGCACGAGTATAGGACCGAACCTTCCAGCCGTCTTGCTGCTTATGTCGTCATCGACGGGTGCGCCAAATCCGGTTGTGTAGGTATTCTTATCCGGGGACATCCGGGCACCTCCTTTTTGCAGGTAGTTCAAATCAGGTAATGCCTTGGGAGGACTGTCCTGGATGGATTGAAGAAGGGGCATTTCCTGAATTGTGCAGGAATTATAGCAAAATTTTGAGAAAAACACCATAGTTGTATGGCGGGAGGTCTATGGGGCTAACTGAGTCCGTCATGAAACTTTGGGCTAACCTTGACAACACCATTACAGGAGTTGTAGGATTTAAATATACATAGACTGCCTATGTACTATTGACCCCTGATTGAGTGATAATCAGATGCTACTATTGATAGTTTTTGTCGGCTGGCTGATAGTTTCCCCTGTCGTTCATTTACTGTTGGGGCAGGATGCTCTCTCATCGTTCCGCTGGCTTGCTCCTGTCGTCCGGGAATGCGCGAGCGATAAGAGGCTCAGCGTGATCTTCGTTGGGGCGATATCGCTGCACTTTATTGGCTCCCGAACCCTGGGTCAGGACGGCTACAACTCGGGGTTCGATATTCTCACACATACCGTGTTCGGCTTTCTGGTTCGGGAATATATCGATAGGACGAACAGGGTGCATCCCGCGGCTGGCCAGTTTGTCCAGAGGCTCCCAAGTCCGATCAGGCGCATAGCTACGGTGACGGGCTATGCCTTTCTCTTCTGCCTTGCTCACGAGATTCAGGAAAGCCTGCAGGCAGTAATCCCTGTCCTCCGCTCGATGGTCTATATACCTGGATGGTCTGATCCATTAAAGGATATGGTCATGAACACAATTGGTATCGGCATCTCCAGGTGGACCAGTCAGCAGTGCTTGACGATGTCAGATCTACGATCATAAACATGCTGCGAAAGCAAACCCTGAGATGGGCGAAGGCTGTTAATATGAAATGTTTACTTAGTCAGGGAGGTTATGTATGTCAAATGTGCTCGTCATGACTGATAGTGTTGCCTGTGTTCCCAGGGAACTGGCAGACGAATACAATATCACAGTAATTCCAGCGGCCAATATTCTTATCAATGGGGATACGTATATCGATGGCGTAACGATCAGTCACGCTCAGGCCTACGACTTTATAAAGAAAGACCCTGATAGGTTTGTCACGTCTGCGCTTGCCCCTGGCGATATAGTCAGTGAATATCGAAAAGCAGGATCTAAGGCTGATAGCATACTCGTAATCACCCTGTCTTCGGCGCTCAGCGCGCTCTACAAGACAGCATGCCTGGCTGCGGGGAGCTTCCAGGAGGAATCTCCTACGACGACTGTGCGAGTTATAGACTCAAGGACTTGTGCGGGGGCGCAGGGACTTGTGGTCCTGGCAGCGGCAAAAGCAGCAGCTCAGGGCATGAGTTTGGACCAGGTGGCCAATGTGGCCGAAAAGGCCCGAGAAAAGACGGGCGGCATCATGCTTCTGGATACCCTCCGCTACGTTTACAGGACGGGACGTATGTCGAAGACCGCCTCCAGAATAGCCTCCATACTTAATATAAGACCTATAAACTGGATAACTGAGGAGGGGAAGGTAGAACTTCTGGCGAGAGCGAGGAAGCGGGAGGATGGCATGAGGCAACTCGTCGGGCTTATCAAGGAGAAGGCTGACTCGGACAGCCTCCATTTCCTGGTTTCTCATGCTGCTGCTCCGGGGATGGCTGACAGGGTAAGTGAGTTGCTGAGGGAGGAATTCAACTGTTTGAGTTTGGCGATTAGTGAATACAGTCCGGTCATGGGATATGGCGCTGGGCCCGGAGCTATTTTCGTTGGCTTTCAGCCGGAACTATAGAGCGTTGCCAAAGGCTAATCGAGTCCGGAATGACGGTGATTGGGCCCTTGGCTCAGTCGCTCACCGTTCCTTGATCCAAGCTGCGATATCGTCGATGACGGTTTCCGCGACATTGCCCGGCTGGTTGTATTCGGCGGGACTCGACGGGCCTTCCCCGGCGATGAACAGGTGATTTAGGCCCGGGTAGAGTTTGAGTTGCACTCTCTCTTGCCCTGCCAGACCTTCTTTCCAGCTCTGGAAGTCCTCGACGGGCACCTGGTAATCCCGTTCCCCTTGCAGGATCAGCATAGGCACCGTCAGGCCCTTCGCTGTCTCTACGGGGTCATATGACATTACATCTTCCCAGTAGGCCCTTGCTTCCCCCAGGATGACCTCATCCTCGCCCATATCGAGTTCTTTTACCTTTTGCACAAGTTGCTCGATCTGATCCAGCTGCTGCTGTTCGGTCTCGGTTACCTTCCCGTCCAGTTCGGCGAGGTACTGGTTCTGTTCCATCATCAGGTCGGGCAGATTCCTCGTGGTAGCGGCGAGGAGTATCAGTCCGGCGACTTGCTCCTCCTGTGCGGCTATGCGGGGGGCTACGGAAGCCCCCAGGCTATGTCCGAGAACGAATATCCCGTCCGGTTCGATCCCTTTGGTTTTGGACAGGAAATCGACGGCCGCTATTGCGTCCTCCGTTATTTCCTCTTTGAGCGTTAACCCGTTGATCATCTCCTGTACTTTGGAGGGGTACTGCTTGGTGCGCTTCTCGTAGCGAAGGACTGCTATGCCGTTGGAGGCGAGACCCCATGCCAGGTCCTTGAAGGGCTTGTTTGCTCCGACCGTCTCATCACGGTCGTTTGGTCCCGAACCGTGGACGAGCACGACAGCGGGGAATGATCTTTCCCCTGCGGGAACGGTGAGTGTTCCCGGTAACTCCCACCCTTCGAGTCCGAATGTCACCTCTCGTTCGACGAATGTCCCCATGTTGGCGTAGTCGGGCGGGGTGTAGCCTTCCGCGATGGGCGTTGCGGGCATGAATTGCAGTCCCGCGATCTTTCCGGATTTATCGAAGGCGACCTGGGCATTCAGTTCGCCATTTTCGAAAACGCATCGCTGTACAACGACCTGGTATCCGCTCTGCTCGGTCACCGCGCTCTCTCCAAGGGAAGTCAGCGAGCCGGACTGTGTAGTGAGCTGCTGCCACAATTCCTCAAGCGTTGAAGCAGGTAGCGCATTCTTCATGGTCTCGTCGAAGCGCTCAACGGCCCCTTCGAATTCTCCATCGTTCAGGAGCTTGAGGAAGGCCGCTGCGCTCTCCTGAGGGGCTGGAGGGCCGGCCGCTGCAACCGTTGCGGTGACTTGCTTTTGTCCCGCACCTATGCGGTATTTCTCTTCTTTCTGGAAGGATATGGTAAAGGGCACGGACTTACTCTTTCCGGGCTCCACTGTAACTTCCTTTGCATCGTAAACGTCCCCGTTGACGGTGAGTTCGACCTCATAGGAGCCGCTGGCCTCGCCAACGTTTTTCAGTGTGACGGTGGCTGTTGCGGATTCTCCGGCCTCGATGGTGCTTTTGGAGAGGGTCAGGTCAGTTACCTCGAACTCAGCAACCAGTCGATGGACGCAGCCTGACAGCATGCTTGCTACCAGGCACAGGATGAGGAGTGCTGCTGTGATTGTGTGTTTCATGAACTCCTCCTGATATAAAGTTGGGACTCAACGGGTTCTCAAGGTGAGCAAAACCATTATACCGCTCTCCGTGGTGTTATGTCATCTTCGGGGCAACTTTTTCACTGGGTAGGATGGCCGACGTCGGCCATCCTACCCAATGGTATACTGGAGTCGTACAGGCCGAGGGTCCTTTAAAAACTGGGTCTAGACAAAAGTGTCGAAATACTACTATAATAGAACTGCAGGGGTTGACATTTAGGCTTTTCTGTGCTAAGTTAGCTACAAATATGTATCTTTTGCCTGTTATACGGCGTGGGTAATGATATAGTGAGTAGAGGCACTAAAGGTTTATTAACCTACATTCCAAGCGGGGTGTAGGTTGTTTGTGTGTATGATATATGGTCTACTGTGTAAGGAGGGAAGAAATGGGGATAGAACGCCTATATGGGGGTTTTTTGCAGCGAGATGTCATCGATGAAGACTTCGGTGAAGGTAAATTAGGTAAGGAGCTAGCTGAGAAGTTTGCTGGGAAACATCGTGGTAGCGTGAGGATTTCGACAGGTAGATATTATAGCCGTGAAGAATGGGAAAAACGTCGAAAAAAACTCTTGAGATTAAAGCTGCCTGGTTAACTGAGACCATGGGGGAGCGCAAGCTCCCCCTACTTTTTTGGGAGAATGCATGCCCTCTGAAAAGCTGGAGTTTACTGAAGTTGAAACGCAGCAAATTCGTAATATAGCTGCGTATTACAAGGTGGCTAAAGAATTAATAATTTACGGAGAGCAGATTGATCCAAACAATATGACCTTAGTTCAAACATTGAGTGAGCGGACGAATGCCTTAGACCACTTAATGAGAGTTCTCATCGAAAAACAAGGGATGAGGAGTGAGGCTCTTGTATAGTGAAAGTGTATAGAAGGTTGTCTTTTGTGTGCAGGAATGTGAGACT
>JBKGZM010000091.1:0-6561 GCA_046545575.1 Dehalococcoidia bacterium | reverse complement strand
TTAAATGACTCAACAACCCCCAGTTCGGTTACCTAGTTAAATGACTTGACACGTGGGGTTAACCTTTGCAAATGTGAGTGTTTTTTGGGATATTATAGATAAGGAGTTGAAATGACTATCAACAAACAACAACTGGACGACGTTGCCCTTTCGGAAGAGGAATATAAGTTGATAGTTGAACGGCTGGGGAGGGAGCCTACCATTGTTGAACTGGGAATGTTCGGATCGTTGTGGAGCGAACACTGTGGCTATCAGCATTCCAAACCGCTGCTCAACCTTTTCCCCACAAAAGGCGAGCGTGTGCTTACCGAAATCGGCGAGGAGAACGCCGGTGCTGTGGACCTCGGCGACGGACTGGCACTGGTGATGAAGATGGAATCGCACAACCATCCCTCGGCCGTTGAGCCGTATGAGGGGGCGGCGACGGGGGTGGGGGGGATAGTTCGGGATATCTTCACTATGGGAGCCCGGCCTGTTGCCCTTATGAACTCACTCAGGTTCGGACCCTTGAGCGAGCCGCGCAACCGTTACCTCTTCAGTGGCGTGGTGGGTGGCATCGCGGGATACGGCAATTGCCTGGGCATCCCTGACGTCGGAGGCGAGATATACTTCTCTGAAAGCTATTCGGGGAATCCTCTGGTCAACGCCATGTGTGTTGGTCTGCTCGATACGCCTAAGCTTGTGAAGGCCCAAACAGGTGGGGCGGGGAACCTGTTGATGCTGGTCGGCGCTGATACGGGTCGGGACGGACTCCACGGGGCTTCGGGATTGGCCTCACGGGTGTTTGAGGATGAACGGGAGCTGCGTTCCACTGTGCAGGTCGGTAACCCGTTCCTCGAGAAGCTGTTAATCGAAGCGTGTCTGGATCTGAAGGACACTGACTGGATTGTGGGGATGCAGGACCTGGGTGCGGCTGGATTGACCAGTTCGGCGGTGGAAAGTGCTTCCCGGAGCGGCAGTGGTGTGGAGATCGACGTCCTGAAGGTGCCCCGCCGTGCAGAGGGAATGAATCCGTATGAGATCATGCTCTCTGAATCCCAGGAACGAATGCTGGTTGTGGTGAAAGAGGGCTATGAGGACAAGGTCAAATCCGTCTTTGACCACTATGATTTACGCTCGGATATTATCGGCCGGGTGACCGATGACGGGATTGCAAGAATTATGGAAGGTTCTGAGGTGGTCGCTGAGGCGCCGATTGAATTTCTCACCGACCCTCCGCTCTATCGTTTGCAAGGCGTTAAGCCTGCATGGCTTGACGAATTACAGGATTTTTATCTGGAATCTCTGCCTGATTTGCACCGCGAGGAGGCCTCTTCGGTCCTGCTGAAATTGCTTTCCTCACCGGATATTGCCAGCAAGGAATGGGTTTATCGCCAGTATGATTACCAGGTCCAGATCAACACGGTGGTGCCTCCGGGGAGCGATGCGGCGGTGCTGCGACTCAAAGGGACTTCCAAGGGTATTGCCCTTACCAATGATGGGAATGGCCGATATTGCTATCTGGAGCCGTATGCGGGTGGGGCCATCACTGTGGCTGAAGCGGCCCGCAACCTCGCCTGTTCGGGGGCTAAGCCCCTGGCCATTACCGATTGTCTCAACTTCGGCGATCCTGAAAAGCCGGAGGTCTACTGGCAGCTTGAGGAGTGTATTAAAGGGATGGCTGAGGCGTGCCGGGTGTTTGGGATTCCGGTCATCAGCGGGAATGTCAGCCTTTATAACGAGAGCGGTGGCCGTTCGATCTATCCTTCGCCGATTGTGGGGATGGCCGGACTTATTGATGACATCGACAAGCGCTGTGACATGTCCTTCAAGGGCGATGGTGATGTGGTAGTGGTTTTAAATGGCAGAGGAGAGGAGGAGCAGGGGAGCAAGGGAGCAGAGGAGTTGGGTGGAAGTGAGTATCTGAAATGTGTATTTGACAGGGTCGCTGGCAAACCCTCGATAGACCTGGAATGTGAGAAGGAGCTCCAGGAATGTCTTCTCTCCGCGGCAGGGGAAGGTCTGTTGAAATCCGCACATGACTGTTCCGACGGCGGGCTGGCGGTCGCTCTCGCTGAGTCTTGCATTTCCGGAGGCATCGGGTTTCAGGGGGAATGGCAAATCGATGGGAGACTTGACGTAACGTTGTTCGGTGAGGGGCAATCAAGGGCAGTGGTCTCCGTCGCTCCGGGAAACCTGGGCAGGCTTGAGCAAATCGCGGCCCGGCGTAAAATACAGGTGCACAAGCTCGGTGTAGTCGGAGGGGACCGTTTTGTTATTGAAGGAATTATAGACCTTCCGTTAAGCGAGTTGACCGATGCCTGGCGGCATGGGTTGGAGAGGGCGGCAGGTTAGCTATTTCCCCCAGCACTCTACTTCCAGTCGCTCCAGACCACAACTGTTGCAGGGCCCGTACCGGCAATCGGGGGTTACTTCACCTTGCATGGCTTTCTCATATTCGTTCTTGAGAAAGTCAGTTTTTACTCCCGAGTCAATGTGTTCCCAGGGAAGTGCTTCGTCGCGGGCACGCTCTCTGACATATTGTGCTGGATTTATGCCACATTCTTCAAAGGCCTTCATCCATGTCTGATAATCAAAAACCTCGCTCCATGCATCGAAGACACAGCCCAGTTGCCATGCACGGTAAATTGCCTTACCCAAACGGCGGTCCCCACGTGACATCACACCTTCCAGTAAGCTTGTCTCGGGGTCATGCCAGGATAAGCCGATCTTCCCCTTTTTGAGTCCCCGCTTGAGGATCCGGTGCTTGGAATCCAGCGTTTCCTCTGATTCCTGAGGTGCCCATTGAAAGGTCGTGTGGGCTTTGGGAATGAACGTGGAGACGTTCACCCGGATGTTCGGTTTGTTTCCGTTGCTTCCCCTGATCTGGCTTGCCCTGTGCACCAGATCGACTATTCCCTGGACATCCTCCTCAGTCTCCGTTGGCAATCCGATCATGAAGTACAGCTTGAAGTTGCGCCAGCCCTTATTCAGCGCCAGCTCAATGGCCTGGAAAAATTCATCCTCGTCGATGTCCTTGTTTATTACGTTTCTGAGACGCTCGGTCCCTGCCTCCGGCGCAAATGTCAGGTTCCTCTTGCGCTGATCCTGGATGGCGTTGACGAGTTCCACTGAGAATTTGCCTGGCCGGAGACTGGGCAGCGAAATGTTCAACGGCATTCCCCTGTACCGGTTGGATAAAGAATCGACCAGTTCTCCTATATGGGAGTAATCGGCAGTGCTCAGAGAGAGGAGCGAGACTTCTTCATAGCCGCAATTTGCCAGGATTTCATCGACTGCACTGACCGCTTCCTCCGGCGGCCTTTCCCTGACGGGACGATATATGATTCCTGCCTGGCAAAAGCGGCAGCCCCTTGTGCAGCCTCGCTGGATTTCCACCGCTCCCCGGTCGTGGATGACCTCGATGAAGGGGACTACCAGCCGGGTTGTGGATGGTGGTAGCTTCGGAAGGATTCGTCGCTGTATTGTGGTACTTGCCCCGGGCGTTTCAGGTACGATTGAGGCAAAGTGACCATCCTGCTTATAGGTTGCCGAGTAGAAAGCAGGAACGTAGATGCCGGGAATTTGCCCCATCTCCCGGAGCAGGTCACTCTTACTCCCTGAGCCTTCCTTTTTCCACCGGCGGAGGCCCTCAATAAGTTCAAGGATGACCTCTTCTCCTTCGCCGAGCACAAACAGGTCCGCGAAATCAGCCATTGGCTCCGGATTGAGGGCGCAGCTGCCTCCGGCAATGATGAGCGGGCGGGAATCATCCCTTTCAGTGGCCAGGACAGGTATGTGGGCCAGGTCCAGCATATTTAGCACATTGGTGTAGGTGAGTTCGTAGTCCAGGGAAAAGCCAATAATATCGAAATCCTTCAGGGGCCTTTTTGATTCCAGGCTGAATAGAGGGAGCCCAACCTGTCGCATCTGCTTATCCATGTCGGTCCACGGGGCGTAAACCCTTTCGGCGAGCACATCGGGCTGGCTGTTTAGAATATCGTAGAGAATTGCCAGACCGAGGTTGGACATGCCGATCTCGTAAATGTCAGGATACGCCAGCGCAACGCGTATATCGGTTGTGCCCCAATCCTTCCTGACGCTGTTCCACTCGTTGCCCGTGTAGCGTGCGGGCCTGGTGACTTTGGGCAGGATTTGGTCCAGATCTTCCATCATTGCTTTTCCAAACCTGAATATTATAGCTTTTGATTCAAGTGGAGTGCAAATCTTAACTGACAGGAAATTGAAAAGATGCAGCTTTGAGAGTTATAATAAGCCCGCGAGAATAAAATGGAAAACATATTGGCTCGGCTGGAATCGCTTGAAAAAAGATATGATGAGATCAATTCCCTTATGGGGCGGGATGATATTGTGTCCGATCCGTGGCAATTGCAGAATCTCGCCCAGGAACAGGCGTCTATAAAAGACGCCGTTCATAAATATCAGGAATATAAGGCAGTGGAGCGTGACCTCGAGGAAGCGAAATCCATGCAGGATGACGGACTTGATAGCGATATGCTGGAAATGGTCAGGGAAGAGGTCGAGAGTCTTGAGGAGCGTAGGGAAAGCCTGTTATCTGATCTGAAGCTAGCACTGACACTGAAGGATCCTGCCGATGAGAAGGACGTATTTGTCGAGATCCGCGCGGGGGCTGGGGGTGAGGAGGCAGCACTTTTTGCCAGGGACCTTTTCCGCATGTATAACCGGTATGCACAGGACAAGGGATGGCAGGTGGAGATCGCGAACACGCATGAAACGGGGATCGGCGGATTCAAGGAGATTATTTTCGAGGTAAAAGGCAAAGGAGCATACAGCAGGCTCAAGTACGAGCGAGGTGTGCATAGAATCCAGCGGGTACCGACGACCGAATCGGGTGGCAGGATTCATACCTCAACTGCCACTGTGGCTGTGTTGCCCAAGGCCGATGATGTGGATGTGAATATCGACAATGAGGACCTGCGCATCGACACCTTCAGAGCGAGTGGAGCGGGCGGACAGTACGTGAACATGACCGACAGTGCTGTTCGCATCACTCATATACCCACGGGTATGGTAGTGAGCTGCCAGGACGAGCGGTCGCAGTACAAGAACAAGGTGAAGGCACTGTCTGTTCTCCGTGCTCGCCTGTATGACAGGGAGCGGCTGAGGCAGCGTCAGGAAGTGAGCAAAGACCGTCGATCCCAGGTTGGCACCGGGGATCGCTCGGAGAAGATACGAACGTATAACTTTCCGCAATCGCGGGTGACCGACCACCGATCCGGGGTAACCCTGCACAATCTCAATGAGATACTGGAGGGGGGCCTGGACGCACTGGTCGATGCCGTGGCTGCGGAGCAGCCTTTGGGATAATGGAAACGGGAGCTTATCAGTCATCGGAGTGTGAGACAAGCGTAGAGGAGGAGTTTCAAAGAACTGCGGAAGCCCTTCGATCAGCCGGTATTGAAGAGCCCCGTCTGGAAGCTGAGGTGTTGTTGCGACACCTGCTCGGCCTCACGCGGGAGAAATTCTATCTCAAACTGGACGAAGCAATTTCCCCAGAACAGCGCTGTGATCTAGCCCATCTGATTCATCGTCGCATTCAGCGGGAGCCTGTGGCATACATCACGGGGCATAAGGAATTCTTTGGACTCGACTTTCTGGTCACCCCCGATACGCTTATACCTCGCCCGGAAACCGAACTCCTTGTTGAAAGAGCACTGGAACTTGCGAGGGATGAACGGCTTTCTATGCGCTCGGCTGCTGATATCGGCACCGGTTGCGGCGCTATCGCTGTGGCGATGGCAGTAAACATGCCGTTCCTCACCGTCTATGCCACTGACATTTCCACTTCTGCCCTGGAGGTCGCTGCGATTAACTGTAAACGTCACTGGATATCGCACAGGGTACACCTTGAGGAAGGTAACCTGCTGGAGCCCCTCGATCATCCCGTCGATCTCATAGTGGCGAACTTGCCCTATGTAAGCGATTCGGAGTTCGCTTTTCTCAGCGATGATATTCGCTTGTTCGAGCCAGAGCTTAGTCTTTATGGTGGTCAGGACGGACTCTATCATACAAGGGAACTGATCGCTCAGGCAAAAGAGAAACTGAATCCGGGAGGGGTAATCATTTTGGAAATCAGTCCTTATAGGGAAAAGGCAGTGATCGATTTTGCAAGGGGCTTTTTCCCTGAGGCGAAGATAGAAGCACTTACTGATTTAGGCGGACATAAGAGGGTGATTGAAATAGATTCTGCCGTGGTCGGGATCTCATGATCTCAACAAAAATTCATGGAGGTGAAAGGAAATGCTAGCAGAGGCCGGCGAAATAGCTGGAATCGGGTTTGGTATGGTGTTCCTGATCCTGATTATACTGGCGCTTGTCATGTGGGGTGCAGGTGCAGCGATTCAGAGGATCGAAAAGGGCGATCAATCTGAAGATCAATCCAAATAGATACGAGAATATTCAGGTAAGGAGGTGCTCAATTGGAGAGCTTATTTTTCTCGGGGTTTAGCGAGCTTTACTGGGGAACTGCAGTTATGGTCCTCATCGGCATAGTCCTCACGTATTTGGGCATTGCCAAGAAATGGGAACCGCTTTTGCTGG
>JBKGZM010000090.1:0-6630 GCA_046545575.1 Dehalococcoidia bacterium | reverse complement strand
GAACGAGAAAATAAACCAAGGGGCTTGACAAAGAGGCCCCTCATAGAAGGAGGTAAAAGAGGGACTTGTGCAGGGGCAGGGTCTCTCCCGGCGAATGATGGCGAATCATCTGTTTCCCCGGCTCTTAACGCAGATGGTAATGGTGGGTGAGCAGACGGGTACCCTGGACTCACACTTGGCAACTCTGGCCGATTTCTACGAGGAGGAGGTCGACCGCAAGGTCAGCGGTCTGATATCGATGCTGGAACCGGGTATGATAGTGGGCATAGGGGGGTTGGTGGCATTCATTGGACTCTGCTTGATCATGCCGATGTTCTCAGTAATGGGTTCGATGGGGTGATGCTATGGGGGTAAATGTGAGGCTAACAGCGGGTAGCTGGCTGAGGTCGGGGATGCCCCGGCTTCGAGGCGAACGTGGGGTAAGCCTGGTGGAGTGTCTGGTGGCGGTGGCTCTTTTGGGGACTGCCATCGTTGCTGCGCTCTCGGCTCTTTCCACGGGAATGCTCGCCGTTGGAACGGCCGATGAGAATGCTATCGCACGCAGCCTGGCGCGCTCACAGATGGAATATATCAAAGGCTACCCCTATGATTCGAATGCCACTTCATATCCTGATGTTGATACTAACAGCTCAATTGCTTTGCCAGATGGTTTCTCGGTATCGAATGATGTCTCGTCCGTCAATGGTACCGACTCCAATATACAAGAGATCACTGTTACCGTCTCCCGTGAAGGGGAAACCTTGCTTGTAATAGAGGATTTCAAGGTGAATCGATGATGGGGAATCAGAGTGGAATGACGCTGGTGGAGAGTCTTATCGCTATTGCTATCTCGGGACTTATTGCCAGTGCGCTGGGTACAGCCGTATTTCAGCTTGTAACCTTTAGCGAGCGTGGCACCGATGAGATGACTGCGGTGCATAACATTCAAAATGCGGCTCGCTGGGTCAGCCGTGATTGCCAGGAGGCGAGCAACGCCACACTTGGTGATGGCGGGGAGCTTTATCTAACGCTTCCCGGCAATTCCACTGTCAACTATTTCCTGTCAGGCACTGAGCTTCGGCGTGAATCGAATAGCTCTCAAATATCGGTGTCAAGAAATGTGGGCAATGTCAATTTCGATGTTGATGGCCGTGTTGTTACGATGACTCTTACCGTGTCCCCGCAGGGGCGCTGGGAGATAAGCAGGGAGAGGACGTACAAGGTTTATCTTCGGCCTACGAATTAGTTCTTGGGAGAAGAGGGAATGATGAGCGGCGAAAGAGGACTGGTACTGCCGCTGGCTCTGGCTGCCATGGCTGTGGGTGCGCTGTTTGTGGCACCTTTCCTCGGCTATGCCAGTACTACTTTAATGAGTTCTCAACAATATGGCGTTGAGACTGGGGAGCAGTATTCCGCCGATGCGGGGGTTGAGCATGCCCTGTGGCGGCTTCTTTATGAGTCGGATTTTGCTGAAAACATGACCGCCGAGGACCCCTCTGTGGAGTATTCCCTGGCAACAGAATGCTCTGTGGTTAATGGTGCCAATGTGACGGTCAATGTTACAAAGATCGCTGGTCTGGGGGCCAATGCTCTTGCCATTGAGCCTGATGGAGGTAGTTACAATCTCTCCGCAGGACATCGGCTGGAGTTTTGGGTTGTTGCTCGTGGCGATGACCACTGCAATGTGGCCTATGATACCGAAACCTATGATTCATTGCTTCAGGTTCCTACCGATTCGGAAACATTAACCTATCACCTGCATAACAATCCCACTCCCCCTACAGAAGATACAAATATGACAGCGAACCTTCCCATGGACGATATCGAGCCGACGGCTGATACACTTTTCAATTACGATAAAGACTATCCTGATTTGGTTCCGGGACGCAAGATAGAGGGAACTGAAATACAATGGACCGACGAAGGGTGGAGTGGGGAACTTGAGTTGAAACAGTATCAAAACTGGAGAACGGAACCCTACGACCTTGGTATTAAGATTAATGGCTCGGTGTACGTTAACCTTAATGTTATCCCGAACTATGTTCACGGAGATTATCCTAATGGTTATTTCAATTATGACGATTACGGGGCGTTCACGGTATACCTTTTCGACTATGACCCTGACTCCAGCGAGTATACCGAGATCGGCTCTACTAATTACTTTATCAAAGGGCATGATTCGACAGAAGTGTGGGATAACTACATCGATGGAGGAGAGTGGGCAGATGATTGGTATTCCACAGTACCCGAGGGGAAGTATGTGATTGTGTCCATCACAGGCGATACTGGGATATCCGCGGAGGCGATCCTGTCGTTTGATTCCTTGAATCTCGTGTCGTATGAATATTTACCCAGTAACTAGTTGCCACCGGAGTACCACAGAGGTAAGAAATGAAGGGGAAGAAGTTTATCATAATCTTGCTCGTAATGATCGCCACTGTAGGGGCCTATGCTTTCTTGGGCATGGATTACCTGGGACAGCAGGATAGACAGGAGGAACTCGGGTCTCAGCTCGCCGAGTTAAAAGCAACTCTGGGGGCAGGGGACGACGGTCCGGGGCTCGATGTCCTGGAACAGCGTTTGGAGGACGCCAAGGAAAAGCTTGCTGCCAAGCAACGGGAGTCCACCATTAGTACCATGAAAGGCACGGCAGTTCTTGATGCTATTCTCAGAACGGCGCAGGAAAGCGATGTCAGCGCTCTTCCCATGCAGACCCAGCCAGTGTCCACCACAAAGGTTAGCGGTCATAAATACAATGTGCAGGGCTTGAAGGCGAAGGCACGGGGTTCCTTCCCCGATCTTCTGGCATTCATCGATGAACTGGAGAACGGGGACCTGGAGACATTGATCGTAAAGGACCTTAGTCTTGGGCGGGGTGGCGAGGAGGTATGGAACGCCAACCTGGACATGGCCTTTTATTCCCAATCGCTTCCTCAAGATGAAGCAAACACGGATTCGAAGTAAAAAGGAGAAGCTTTGTTTTCCAGAAGAATTGTCACACTCAATATTGAGGGGCACGAGGTAAGGCTTCTCTCCGTCAAGGGGAAGAAGGTGGAGAAGTGGGGGAGTGAGCCTCTTGAGGAGGGAGTGGTGAAAGAAGGGCTCATACTCCAACCGCAGGCGGTGGCTCAGGCTGTGGATGCCCTCTTCAAGCGGTTGAAGGTCCCTAAAGATAAGGCCATTGTCAGTCTGACTGGCCTGCACTCCGCTTCTCGTTTTGTTACTTTGCCGGGCATGAAACCCGACCTGCTACACGAGGCTATTCGTAGAGAGGCAAAGAGGGAGATGCCGGTACCCCTTGAGGAGTTATATCTCTCATGGCGATCTCTGGGGAAGAAGGATGATGATGGGCAGCGCTTCTTCGTTCTGGGGGTACAGCGTAACCTCGTTGATTCTGAGGTGCAGGTTTTGAGGGAGTCCCGGTTAAAGCCCTATATGATGGACCTGAAGCCACTGGCTTTAGCCAGGGCGGTCGATCGTCGGGATGCGCTCATAATCGATCTGGAGTCCGATAGCTTTTCCATTACCATAGTGACAGATGGTATTCCCGTTATCATGCGTACATTTACCCACAAGGCTGAAAAGACTATCCTGGAGGATAATATCAGGCGCCTGGCGGATGAAATTTCCAGAACCGTGGAGTTCCACAATCGAGAGTATCCTGATAGTCCTGTCGGTCCGTCTACCCCCGTTTTTTTGACCGGTGAAGTATCGGATGATGCTGCAACCATCGAACTTATTCAGGCCGGGCTGCAGTACCCTGTTGAGCCTCTTTCATTATCGTTGCAGTGCCCTACGGATTTCCCCGTGGGCACCTACGCTGTCAATATCGGCCTTGCGCTCAAGGCTATACGTTCGAAGAGGCACAGGGACAAGGACGCTCACAACTTCCGCGATGTTAATTTCAATATACTCCCGGCTAAATACAGGCCACGCCGATTCCCGTTTGATTTCCTGCTCATCTCGCTGGCGGTTGCAGTTGCTATCGGTGGTTTGTACCCGGTATATCAGATAAATTCTGAAGTTGATACTGAGGTGGCACGCCTCGAGCAGGAAGTGGATGCTGCTAATGAGCAGCTGCGGCAGGAACGCGTGGCCATGAATAAGAGGCAGGAGATCAAGAATGAGATTGAGAAAACTCTGGAAGAGGCAGAGTCGCTGGAGCATCAGTCTGATGCTATTGCTGCACAGGGGAAGGATTTTACCCGTATGTTGCGGGTCATCACCAACGCTCTTCCTGATGGTTGCTGGCTGAGCTCTATTAACCCGGGCTCGGACCAGATCAACTTAAAAGGTAAATCTGACGATCCGTTTTCAGTTATCACGTATGCGGAAACCCTGGCTGCAAAAGAAGCTTTTTCCAGCGTCAGGATTGCCTCGCTCGGGGTGGCTGATTTTGCTATCATTGTTCACAGAAGGGGGGATTCAGGATGACAGGGGAGCGAATACTGGTTGTAGAGGATGAAAGTATTACCGCTCAGGACATAGTGATGAGTCTGCAGGATTTGGAGTATACTGTAGCAGCGACCGTGGCTTCGGGTGAGGAAGCTATTCAAAAGGCAAAGGAGGAGAAAGCAGACCTCGTTTTGATGGACATCTCGCTGGATGGGAAAATGGACGGAATTGAGGCAGCGCAGCAGATACATTCACAGTTGAATATCCCGGTGGTGTTCCTAACCGCTTATGTGAGTTCGGACTTGATAGAGAGAGCCAAGCTAACCGAGCCCTACGGATACCTTGTTAAGCCTTTCAATGACAGGGAACTGTACGGCACTATTGAAATGGCGCTCTACAAGCATGAGACGGATGAGAAATACCGGAGTCTTGTGGAGAATATTTCTGATGTACTCATTAGTACGGACCTTGAAGGTAATATCACGTACACAAGCAAGAGTTTTGAGCGGGATACCGGGTATTCTCGTGACGAGATCAAAGGCAAGAATCTGAGTGAATTGCTCACACCTGAATCCTACCAGGTGGCTATGGAACGGGTGCAGAAATGTTATGAGGGTGAAGGAGCCCTGCCGCCCTGGGAAGTGGAGGCCAAGACGAAAGATGGCACTTTGCTGTTCTTTGAAGTAAGCGTTTCCTTTATCAGACAGGGAAGTCGACTGAAAGAAATCCAGTTTGTGGCGCGGAACATCACTGAGCGTAAGCGTGCGGAAAAGGAGAAGGAGCAATTACAAGCTCAAGTTGCCCAATCTCAGAAGATGGAAGCTGTGGGCACACTCGCGGCAGGTGTTGCCCATGACTTCAGGAATTTGATGATGGTTATCAGCGGCTATAGTGAGTTGCTATTGCGCCGCTTAAGGGATAATGAGTCCCTTTGTGCGTACGTTCAGGAAATCAGGAAAGCAGAGGAGCGGGCGACGCTATTGGTTGACCAGCTTCTGGCCTTCAGTCGGAAACAAATACTCAAGCCTGAGGTACTGAACCTGAATAACCTGATTGCAAATACTGAAAAGATGCTCAGGCGTCTTGTTCCGGAAGATGTGGATTTCTTCGCCGTCCTCGAACCGAATCTCAAGAGCGTTAAGGTGGATGCCGGTCAGATCGAGCAGGTTATCGTCAACCTGGCTGTCAATGCTCGAGATGCGATGCCTGATGGCGGGACGCTTAGTATCAAGACGGAAAATGTCGTACTCACCGAAAAGCAGTGTGTGGAAATCCCCGAATCACGATCGGGTGAGTTTGTCTGTTTATCGGTCAGTGATACCGGGATAGGGATGAATGAAGAGACCATGTCCCATATCTTCGAGCCGTTCTTTACCACAAAGGGCCCGGGCACAGGCAGCGGACTTGGTCTGTGTACGGTATATGGTATTGTAAAGCAACACAAGGGCTGGATAAATGCCTACAGTAAGCCCGGAGAGGGAACGACTTTCAAGGTTTATCTGCCATCACTATCTGCGGTACCGGAAGGCGAGACGAGTGAGGGGGTTTCGGAGCGGGACCTGAAGGGCAATGGCGAACGAATTCTGGTGGTGGAAGATGAGGAAGCAGTGCGCAAGCTTGCTGTGGCAACTCTCCGTGATAATGGTTACGTTGTTGTGGAGGCTACCAGCGCAAAAGAAGCACAGGACATTTTTGATAAAGAGAAGGGGGATTTCGACCTCCTGTTCAGTGATGTGGTACTACCTGACAGGAATGGTGTTCAACTGGCTCACCAGTTGCTGGCCCGTAAACAGGAATTGCTGATTGTTCTGAGCAGCGGCTACACTGATGATAAATCTCAGGCTGGTATAATCAGGGAGAGGGGTTTCCGTTTCCTGCAGAAGCCGTACTCTTTGACGGACTTGCTTTGGGTCATCAAGGAAATGCTGGAGGCAAAATGATAGAGGTGCTTTGTTGCTCCTGGCTTTCTGCCAGTCTCTGGTGCGCATGGAGGTTTCATAATGCATATTGATGAACTCCTACGTATGATGGTGGAAAACCATGCCTCAGACCTGCATCTCAAGGTTGGGGCACGTCCGATCCTGCGTATCCATGGTGAACTTGTTCCCCTGGAGGATATCCCGGAGCTAGGTGTAGAGGAAATCAGGCAGGTATTCAACGAAGTGAGTTCTGAGGGGCAAAAGACCTCTTTTATGCAGGAGTCGGAACTCGACTTTGCTTATTCAGTTGAGGGGCTGGACCGATTCCGTGTCAATG
>JBKGZM010000089.1:0-6798 GCA_046545575.1 Dehalococcoidia bacterium | reverse complement strand
TACCAGGGTATCTAATCCTGTTTGCTCCCCACGCTTTCGCGCCTCAGCGTCAGGAACAGCCCAGGAGGTCGCCTTCGCCATTGGTGTTCTTCCCGATATCTACGCATTTCACCGCTCCACCGGGAATTCCTCCTCCCCCTGCTGTCCTCAAGCCCAGTAGTATCCTCTGCACCCTCCCAGTTGAGCCGGGAGATTTTACAGAAGACTTGCTGGGCCGCCTACGCGCCCTTTACGCCCAGTAAATCCGGATAACACTCGCCTCTCACGTATCACCGCGGCTGCTGGCACGTGATTAGCCGAGGCTTGTTCCTTGGGTACCGTCAGATCTTCTTCCCCAAGAAAAGGGTTTTACGACCCGAAGGCCTTCATCACCCACGCGGCGTTGCTGCGTCACCCTTTCGGGCATTGCGCAAAATTCCTTGCTGCTGCCTCCCGTAGGAGTCTGGGCCGTATCTCAGTCCCAGTGTGACTGATCATCCTCTCAGACCAGTTACCCGTCGATGGCTTGGTGAGCCGTTACCTCACCAACTACCTGATAGGCCGCAACCCCCTCCTCAAGCGCCCGAAGGCTTTGGTGCTTGGGCGTTACCCCAGCATTTTATGCGGTATTAGCCCGCCTTTCGGCGGGTTATCCCCCACTCGAGGGCAGGTTAGTTACGTGTTACTCACCAGTTCGCCACTGAGAGATAGGGCCGAAGCCCTATTCTCCGTCCGACTTGCATGCATTAAGCACGCCGCCAGTGTTCATCCTGAGCCAGGATCAAGCTCGCCTTTCAAAAACTTCCTTCCACTATCCAGTTGTTAAGGTGCTATACTGACAGTATTATATTTTATACCACGGGAGGGGGCAGTTGTCAATAGGCATATGAACTAATAACTAATAATCTGGTATCTTGACTCTAAGAACAACTAGATATATAGTCTGTTAAAGTGAATGGAATGGAGCCTTCGACGGATGATTCAGAACAGCGTCAATATTCAGAAGCAGACGAGGGAGTTGAGCAACGCCTCCCCGCGCGGCGCAAACAACTAATATATCTCTTGATTTTGGTTCTTGCCATCATAATCATTGCAGCTGTCATCATTTTTTTGGACCCCCCGAAGGATTTTGAGGGATATGTCAAGAGTTCTGGCTACCTCGGGGTTTTGCTTATGGGTATTATTGGATCGGCGTCTCCGATATGGCCTTTACCGGGCTCGTGGGCGGCATTTATCGCGGGAGGGCTGGGATTGAATCCGTTTCTGCTCGCACTGGCGGCGGGCTTTAGTGAGTCGGTTGGGGAACTTACCGCGTATATGGCCGGATATGGGGGCCAGGTAGCAGTTACAAATTGGAGGAGATATAGCCAGATCGAGGGATGGATGAAACGATACGGAGGACTTACCGTTTTCCTGGTCTCGGCGATACCGAATTATTTCACCAAGGTCGCTGTCGTAGCCTCCGGGACCCTTCGTTATCCATTGTGGAAATTCTTTGTAGTCTGCTGTGCCGGAAAGACCATTAAGTCGCTCGGATTTGCCCTTGCTGGTGCCGGACTCTTTACCGCTGTCAAGGAGATCATTGAGCAGATCTTTTAGTCCAGGACTTCCTTAATGCCACCATTCTACGCTATAATTAAAATGCCATGAGTGAAAGATACAACCCTCCGCAAATTGAGAAGAAATGGCAGTCAAGGTGGCAAGAAGATCGACTCTACGCTGTAAGTGAGAACAGCGACCGTCCCAAACAATATGAGCTTACCATGTTTCCCTACACGTCAGGTGATCTTCATATAGGACACTGGTACGCTCTGGCTCCCGCAGATGCCCATGCTAGATTCACCCGAATGAAAGGTTATAATGTGTTGCATCCTATTGGATTCGATGCGTTTGGCCTGCCCGCTGAAAACGCCGCTATCAAGCGTGGCATTCATCCTCATACCTGGACTATGTCCAATGTAGAGAAGATGCGTGAGCAGCTGAGCACTATAGGTGCTATCTACGATTGGGATCGAGAGGTAGTCACCTGCCTTCCTGAATATTATAGGTGGACTCAATGGCTCTTCCTGAAATTGTATAAGGCGGGGTTGGCGTACCGGGATAAAGCCCCGGCCAACTGGTGTCCGAAATGCCAGACAGTGCTTGCGAATGAACAGGTGACCTCGGAGAGCAGGTGTGAGCGCTGTGGCACTGTAATTACTAGAAGGAATCTGGAACAGTGGTTTTTCCGCACCACCAGATATGCTGATGAATTGCTTGAATTCGAAGGACTTGACTGGCCGGAGCGGGTTAAGACGATGCAGCGAAACTGGATCGGGCGCAGCGAGGGAGCAGAGATATCCTTCGATATATCGGAGTATGGCCTTGAGGAAAAGGAAATGCGGGTGTTCACAACGAGGCCCGACACTACCTTTGGCGTGACCTTTATGGTGCTCGCCCCTGAGCATCCGCTTGTGGAGAAATTGACATCCCCTGACTGTAAACAAAAGGTCGATGAGTATGTCGACTGGGCCAGGAGAGAGTCGGAGGTTGAGAGGCTTTCCACTGAACGAGAGCGCAGCGGCGTGTTTACAGGGGCCTATGCGACCAACCGGTTGAACGGTGAGAAGGTTCCCATTTTTGTCGCTGATTATGTATTGCTTACCTATGGAACGGGAGCAGTGATGGGAGTACCTGCTCACGACCAGCGCGATTTTGAGTTCGCCAAGTTATTGAATTTGCCCATCCGGGTAGTGATTTCCCCTGAGGATTGGAACGGTGGGGAACTGGATGGAGCTTATGAAGAATCTGGTACAATGGTAAATTCGGGACAGTTTGACGGTATGTCCAGTGAAGAAGGGAAGGAATCCATTATCGACTTTATGGAGAAGAAAGGGTATGGCAAGAGAGCTGTGAGCTATCGACTGCGTGATTGGCTCATATCGCGTCAGCGCTATTGGGGAGCTCCCATCCCGATGGTGCACTGTCCTAAATGTGGTGTTGTTCCTGTGCCTGAGGAGGACCTGCCTGTGCTCCTCCCTGAGGACGCTGAATTTAAGCCAACGGGGGAATCCCCACTCAAATACTGCGACTCCTTTGTCAATGCCACCTGTCCCCAGTGTGGGGGGCCTGCGGAGCGTGAGACGGACACTATGGATACCTTCATGTGCTCCAACTGGTATTTCCTGCGCTATACGAGTCCCCAATATGAGGATGGCCCGTTTGATCCGCAGAAGGTGGACTACTGGATGCCTGTTGACCTGTATACTGGCGGTGTGGAACATGCCACCATGCATCTATTCTACGCACGCTTTTTCATAAAGGCGCTCCGGGATACAGGATTGCTCAATTTCAGCGAGCCGTTTATCAAGCTCTTTAACCAGGGGACCATCATTCTGAACAGACAGAAAATGAGCAAATCCCATGGGAATGTTGTTAACCCTGATGACTATGTAGCAAGTTATGGCGCTGACACTGTCCGTGCATATCTCATGTTTGTTGGTCCCTGGGACCAGGGAGGGGAATGGGAGGATAACGGACTGATAGGCCAGTGGCGGTGGCTCAACCGGGTATGGAATCTGGTTTTGGACGAGGCCAGTGGAACCTCCCCGCTGGAGCAGGAAAAAGAACTGCTCCATATGACTCACAAGACCATCAGGAAGGTGACGACGGATATTGAGAAGTTTCACTTTAACACGGCTCTGGCGGCGTTGATGGAATTCACCAACTACCTTACGAAGATGAAAGAAGGTAACGCAGTAGCTGATAATGAGGCATGGAAGGAAGCTGTTCGCTCTCTACTGTTGATGCTGGCGCCGTTCGTTCCTCACTTCGCGGAGGAACTCTGGGAGAGGATCGGCCAGCCCTATAGCATCCACAATCATCTATTCCCTACCTGGGAGGAGGAGCTGGCTGCCGAAGAGGAGGTCACGATGGTGGTGCAGGTGAATGGCAAGGTTCGTGACAAGTTGACAGTTCCCGCGTCGATATCGGAGGAGGATGCGAAGGAATTGGCTCTCAACAGTGAGAAAGTTCAGGCGAATTTGGACAACCGACGTGTTAACAAGGTGATATACGTGCCTGGTCGTCTTGTAAATATAGTGGCGAAATGATTGAGAGGTGATAATGCGTTCTGACCTTATTGGGAAGATCGAGAAGGCTCATCGGTATGCGCAGGAGCGGGACAGAATCAAGATCCGCAACTTCAGTGTGGACTTCCGGGGTACAAATGCAACACACATCACCAGTCTGACTGATGGCAAGTGGAACTGCACCTGTCCCTTCTTTGCCAGCTGGGAGACTTGCAGCCATGTGATGGCCTTGCAAAAGATCCTCGGAGAGATGCTCCCTGAGGAAGCTCAGTCATCTTTTGAGTAGCTTGCTCCTGTGACGCAAACAGGGGGTCTTCTCCTGTTGGTGTGGAGTTACACGAACAGAGTAGCAAGCGGCGTGGCGAAGCACTGCTTCGCCACGCCGCTTCTCTTTACATAAACCCAGTTCTAACGCTAGCCGCTATTCGATCAGCCCGTTATCAACGAGGTACTGATGGGCGACTTCCTCAGCATCCTTGCCCTCGATGCTTACCTCGCCGTTGAGGTTCTGCCAGGCAGTTCTGCATTCCGCCAGTGCCTCTGAGGTGAACTCTTCACCACCACCCGGGAAGGTCGCAACCAGATCGTTCAGGATGGTCTCGATCTCAGGGTATTGATCCAGCACCTCTGCTCTTACATTAGGGGTCAGATCATACGGCGGGAAGAAGCTCTTGTCATCCTCGTAGACAACCCACCCATGCTTAGGTACATGTGGGTCTGTACCAAAGATCATCGCTACATCCGTATTCTTGTTTTCCAGAGCTGTGAGAGACATTCCTGCTTGACCAGTATTTAGGGACCCTTCTGCAATCTCAAAGCCGTAGAAATCCTCCAGCCCGGGAAGACCGTCTTTGCGCTGGGAGAACTCAAAGTCAACAAAGGTGTCGACTTTGCCATCCTTCTCGTTGTACAGCGCTGCCAGGTCGGACAGGGTCTCCAGGTTGTGCTCATTCGCAAATTCAGGCCAGGAAGCCATCGCATACGTGTTGTTGTTCCAGATGGGGTCTAACCAGATAAACCCATTTGCCTCGTCCGCCTCTTTCATCATGTCGTAGAGTTCTTGATTCCCGGTTCCTGCCTCAAAATCCTTTTTCAAATGGGTTGTCCAGCCTGTGCCCGTGTACTCGGCGCAGATGTCGAGGTCGCCTGCCTCCATTCCCTGTCTCATGGCCATACTGGAGAGGTCCGGGTTGTAGTTGACCTCGAAGCCGTTTGCCTCGAGCACTTGCTTCATCATCTCACCGATGATGTACTCTTCAGCAAAGTTCTTGCACCCGACGCTCACTTTCTTGGGTTCAGCGGGTTCACTCTCTGTCGGTGTGGTTTCCGTTGTTTCGCCCACACACCCTGTTAGTGCTGCCATCAGAGCAACACTGAGAAACACTGCCAGCATAATGCTGATCGCTTTACGCATTTTTACCTCCTTGAAAAATTTCCGGGGCAGGTGGTTTTACATCTTCCCCTTAATACGTGACGATCTTTGCTTCTCATCTTGCCTTTATCGCATCTTCTCACCCCCTTAGTTCCCGCAGGTATAATTGGAGTTTAAGCTATCTAGCGCGCCTCGCCAGCGGACATACAAACTGCTATTCTGCCCCCGTTCTCACTTTCAGGCCTCTTGGAGTTAATTGGTTCTCTACTGATTCCAGCATGAAGCCAAGGACGATTGCCAGGGCTGCTGTGGGTGCTGCCCCCTGCAGGACAATTAAGGGCTCCCGGGTAATTGCACCTGCGATGGTGATATCACCTAAACTGCTGCCGCCGACCAAAGGAGCCAGTTCTGCCGTGCCCACGATAATAATCGTGGAGACCCTGATACCTGTCATTATTACAGGCAGGGCTATGGGTAACTCTACATTGCGGGCAATTCTGCCTTTAGACATGCCCATTCCCCTGGCGGCCTCGATAACAGCCGGGTCAACGTTTTTAATGCTTGTGTATGTGTTACGAAGTATAGGAAGAAGACCATAGATAAAAAGGGCTACGATGACTGTTTTGGTGCCTGCGGTCAGAAAAATAACGAATATAATCCCAAGTAGAGCCAGGCTCGGCATTGCTTGTCCGATATTCCCCAGGCCGATCACAGGAGTGCTAAGCATTGTAAACCCTTCTCGTGTGATCAGGATGCCCAGGGGCACAGCAATGGCAATGGCTATAGCTTCAGAGATAAGGACCAGCTTGATGTGGCCCATTGCACAATTCAACACCTTGTCCCAATCATATTTCTGTGTAATAAACCTTTCCGCGGGCATCTCGGTAATCCAGACGGTGAGCCCGATACAGGCGATCAGAAATACAATTATGACGATCCTGCGTCTCATGTGGATGCTTCCTTTAAAGTCTCCCTGATATCGTCAAAGCTTATAATCCCTTGTAACTTGCCGCTCTTTTTCTCAATGATGGGCAGGGCGAGTAATCCATGGGTTAACATAAGGGAAAGCGCTTCATTGAGGACCACATCGGGGGAGATCACAACGTCTGAGGTGCTCATAACCTCCTCCACGATTTTCCCGTTCTCCAAATGCTGCGATTCGGCCCACCCGAGAAACTTATCTCCCTCATCAGCTACTGCCACCCAGTTAATACCCTTTTCCTCCATCCTCTCTCGAGCTATGTCCACGCTGTCTGTTGCCTTAACCGGACTCGGCGAACCTCCCGTGACTTCCTTTACCCGGACAAGTTGCAGTCCCTTCACTGCCCGGTCGGTGCCGACGAAACCCTCTACGAATTCGGTCTGAGGCCTGTAGAG
>JBKGZM010000088.1:0-7149 GCA_046545575.1 Dehalococcoidia bacterium | reverse complement strand
CCATGGCCCTCCTTACCCAGACGACGGTACAGGACGCTTATATCACCCTGCCCGAAGGGGAAGAGGTGAAATTCGCTTTGGGCTATTGTGGCTTCGATACCTTCAAAGCAACGTGCTGTGTGATAAAGGACGCGGGCGATGACCCCGATATCACCGACAAAGCGGAAATCTGCGCCACAGTCAGATGGAGAAAGGACCCGGGAATCGTGATTGAGGGAGGCGTTGGGGTTGGCAGGGTAACCAAACCGGGACTCGACATCCCTGTAGGCATGGCTGCCATCAACAAAGTCCCCAGGGAGATGATTGCCCAATCTGTCGAGGAGGTTGTGGGAAAGGGGAAAGGAACGGAGGTAAGGATTTCAGTCCCCCAGGGAGAAGAACTCGCCAGGAAGACATTGAATCCACGCCTGGGAATAACGGGAGGAATCTCCATCATCGGGACGAGCGGAATCGTTGTTCCTTATTCCAAAGAAGCCTACACTGCCTCAATTTCCCTGGCGCTTGATATAGCACTGGCAAACGGGTGCCGGGAGATAGTGCTTACCACCGGCAGGAGGAGTGAAAAATCTGCCCAGCGGGAATTCCCCTTCCGCGAGGAAAGCTTCGTACAGATGGGGGATTTTGTGGGCTTCGCTCTGGATGAGTGCGGCAAAAGGGACCTGGACAGGGTGATTATCTGGGGCATGATAGGCAAGATAAGCAAGCTTGCTCAAGGGGCAGTCGATGTCAATGTCAAGGATTCCAGAGTTGATATTGATTTCCTGACTCATACAGCAGCAGAGTGCGGTGTGCCTGAGAGCTCAGTCACCACATTGAAAGAGGCGGTTACAGCTCACCATTTCCTGGGAATGCTGCCCGAAAGGGGCGTTCGGGAAGTATGCAGCAGGCTCTGCTTTTTGGCATGTCAGACAATTCGTGAACACACAGGAGGAAACTCTGACGCAGAGTGTGTGATGAGCGACAAGAACGGTGTTATTCTGGGGAGGGCATATGTTAAACAATAAAGTGCGGATTATAGGCATTGGAGACAGTGGGGCTTATAGTCTGCCTCCCAAGACGCGTAAAATCGTGAAGCTGGCGGATATCGTGGTCGGAGGGCAAAGGCTTCTCGACATGTTTCCCTCGCTTACAGGGGAGAAGATCCCCCTCGGGAACAACCTTGCCGAAGTCACCGAAACAATCAAGGCCAACGCAGGGAAAAAGCGAGTGGTGGTTCTCGCCTCCGGCGACCCCAATTTCTACGGCATAGCGAGGTACCTGGTTAACAAGCTAGGCAAGGACGCTGTGGAGATAATCCCCAACGTAACCTCGATGCAACTTGCCTTTGCCCGAATTAAGGAAAGCTGGGATGAGGCTGTCTTTACCAGCGTGCACGCCAGGCCTATCGAAGACATCGTCGATGTAGTACGCAGTAATTACAAAATCGGCATCTTCACCGATGACAAAAACACCCCCGCTGCCATTGCACAGGTCCTGCTGGCCCATGGAATAGACGGCTATCAGTCCTATGTATGTGAGGACCTCGGCGGCGAACAGGAAAACATCATCAGTACCGACCTTCACAGCCTGAGCAAGATGGACTGTAGTCCCCTTAATATCCTGATTCTGCTGAGAGTTCAACAAGGTGAGAGCGATCAATCCTCCCGGAGCCTGCTGGGGATACCTGATGAGGAGTTTCACAAGCGGAGCAACCAGGAAGGGCTCATTACCAAGCAGGAGGTACGGGCGATAGCGCTGGCGAAAATGCACCTCTCGGAGGACAGCATAGTGTGGGATATCGGCGCCGGTTCAGGCGCGGTATCGGTGGAAGCATCGTTCCTGTGCAAAAGAGGACGCATCTTCAGCGTGGAGAAAAATCCCGATGATATAGCGGTTCTCGAGAAAAACCTCCGGAAATTCCGAGTTGCCAATGTTAAGGCAGTTCAGTCCCTGGCCCCGGACTGCCTTGCCGAATTACCCGCCCCTGATGCAGTTTTTATCGGGGGGTCGAGCGGGAAGATGGAGGCAATACTGGACACCGTCTGTCAGCGACTCAAGCCAGGAGGTCGTGTGGTTATAAATGCCGCTACCCTGGAGAACCTGAACGCTGCCCTCGGAAGCTTCCAGGAGAAAGGATTTACAACCGAGACAACCCTTGTCAATATCGCGCATGGCAAAGCTATAGCAGACCTTACACGCCTCCAAGCGCTGAATCCCGTGTTTATCGTTGCCGCTGGTAAAGGAAGGGCAGAAAAAGATGATTGCCGAGATAATGGCCCCGATGATGATTAAACGGGGCCTGAAGGGCACACGCTTTTCCCGAGTGGAGCCGAAGTTCCTGACCGGGCTCGATGGAGTCGGCTGGTACGTACATATGCCCTTCTGCCGCCACTTGTGCCCTTATTGTTCGTTTCGTAGCCTCCATTACTCACCTGATAAGGTAAAACCGTACATTGATGCCGTTAAAAGAGAAATCTCCATCTATCGGGACAAACTCGGCAAGATTAAGACCGGTGATATCTACTTTGGAGGGGGCACTCCAAGTCTGACCTGGCAGGGAGTTATTGAGCTTGTGGAGTTTATCAGAGAGCGCTTGGATATAGGGGGAGAGGTGGGAATGGAGGCAAACCCCGAGGACATTGACGAGGAGATGTGCACATCGCTCAGACAGGCAGGGGTTGCCAAAATAAGCATGGGGGTACAATCCTTTGACAACGAAACCTTAAGGAATATGCAGCGGCATTATAACGCCCGGCAAGTATTTAAGGCGATAGAGATCTTGCTCGATAAAGGATTTTATGTCAGTATCGATTTATTGTATGGTTTACCCCATCAGCAGGTGTCCGGCCTGCTGCGCGATATGAAGATAGCTGCCGGGACCGGCGTCCATCAAATCTCGGCCTATCCGCTGATGCTCTTCCCTTACACCAGGTGGTATCGCGATGTCGAAAAGGGAATCATTACGGTTCCTCCGGCACGTATCGAAAAGAAATTGTTCTATACCGTCAGCGATTACCTCACTGCCAATGGGTACCGGCAAACCAGCTGCTGGGATTTTACCATTTCGGAGAAAAGCGGAATGCAATATGTCACCTGTGCACGTGACGAAAACATTGGGGTAGGCCTCAGCGCCTATACCAAAATTGGAGAATTGTTCTATGTCAATACTTTTTCCCTCAAAGAATATATCAATGGAGTGAAAAGGAACCTACCCATCGCTACAGGGATGACAATGCCATCGGAAAGGGTAATGAGACGCTGGTTTATGATGGGACTTTATCGCTTAAAGGTAGAGAAGGATGAATTTGAGAATCGCTTCGGGGTAAGAATGGAGAAGGCATTAGGGCGGTTCCTCTTCATGCTAAAGCTGATGAACATCATCAGGGAAACTCCAGATTCCGTTGAGCTTACCAGAAACGGAATGTACTGGGCCTCACTGATGACCAAGACTTCGATGCTAACCTTCCCTGGAAGATACTATCAGGAGTGTCTGCGGCACGCTTGGCCGGGTGACTTTGAGATGTAATCTGCGCGGACGGAGAGAGATGTCGGCTTACACTACAACTCAACATGATAAATCAAAGGTAGGGCGTCTCTACGGAGTAGGCATCGGGCCCGGCGACCCGGAACTGCTTACCCTGAAAGCACAACGCGTTCTTACCGAGGTTCCGGTGATATTCGTGCCCAAGAAGTCTAAAGAGGATGAAAGCATCGCCGAATCCATCATCAGCAAGCTCATAGCGAATACGAAGGCTAAGGTCGCCAGCATCACGCTGCCGATGCTGAGGGATAAGGAGAAGCTCCGGGAATCCTGGCAGCAGGCTGCCGATATCATCTGGCTTCACCTGGAGCGCGGCAAGGACGGTGCTTTCGTGAACGTGGGCGACCCCCTTTTCTATGGCACGTTCATCCATGTCCTCAGAACGCTGCAAACGAGCTATCCGGAAACGGACGTGGAGATTATCCCCAGCGTTTCATCCCTCAACGCTGCGGCGGCGAGGGCTGCTATTCCCCTCGCCAGTGAGAATGAGAATATCGCCGTTCTATCGGGCAACCAGAAAGACGAGACAATCAGGAATGTCCTTGAGAATTTCGATACCGTGGTCTTCATGAAGGTAAATACGGTATTCGAGCGGCTTCACACCATCCTCGAGGAAATGAACCTTAAAGACAAGGGTATTTATGTCCGGAAGTGTACGACCGAAGAAGAGGAAATAGTGTGGGACATCGACTGCCTGCATGGCAAAAAGCTCGATTACTTTTCTCTACTGATTGTGAGGAGGTAAAAATGGCAGTTCAGGTTTATTTTATCGGTGCAGGCCCAGGCGACCCCGAGCTTCTCACGCTCAAAGGGAAGCGGATCATCGAGCAGGCTGACGTCATCATCTATGCCGATTCGCTGGTCGACCCGGGGATTTGCTCATTTGCGAGGAGCGAGGCTGAAATCTACAAAAGTGCCTCGATGTCGCTTGAGGAGATAACTGAAATTATTCTCAGAGCCGTGAATGAGAACAGGCTGGTGGTACGTATCCAGAGCGGCGACCCCAGCATCTACGGAGCCATCCACGAGCAGATGGATGTGCTGAAGGAGCACGGAATAGAGTACGAGGTTATCGCCGGAGTAAGCTCACTGTTTGCTGCCGCTGCATCGCTTCAAACCGAGCTGACTGTTCCCGGCCTTTCCCAAACTGTCATCATCACCAGAATGGAAGGGAGAACCCCGGTACCGGAGCCCGAGAGACTCAGGAGTCTGGCTGCACATCAGGCCACTATAGCCATTTTTCTAAGCGTAAGCATGATAGAAGGCGTGGTTCAGGAACTGCTGGAAGGCGGATATCCCGCTGAGACACCCGCAGCTATAGTCTACCGGGCAAGCTGGGAGGATGAAACAGTGATTCACGCTACGGTCAGGGATATAGCCAAAGAGGCGCAGAGCAGGGGAATAAAGGGTCAAGCATTGATACTGGTAGGAAGGACTCTGGCAACCGAAGGGCACCATCGCTCGAAGCTTTATGATAAGAGCTTCAGGCACGGATACCGCGAGGAGCATGAGCAAGGGTAAAAGTATCATCGCCGTAACCAGGAGAGGGGCAAGGCTGGGAGGGCAACTACTGTCATCCCTCCCCAATAGCGAGCTCTATGTCCCTAAGAAATTTTCCGCAGAAAGCGGGAGCCATGGCTTTGAGGAGTCTGTAGGAGAGGTAATAAGAAGGGAATTCGGACGCTCAAGGGATTTGGTGCTCATCATGGCAACGGGGATCGCTGTGCGCTCCCTGGCTTCGGAAATGAAGGGAAAATACAAGGACCCTGCGGTAGTTGTCGTGGATGAATCCGGCAGATTTGTGATAAGCCTCCTTTCGGGTCACCTCGGTGGGGCAAATGCCCTGGCAGAGACTATGGCTTCATCCATCGGAGCCCAGCCGGTGATAACCACTTCCTCGGATGTAAGCGGCAACATCGCCCTTGACCTGCTGGGTCGGGACTTCGGATGGCAAATCGAGAACAGGTCGAACCTTACCCGCGCAAGCGCTGCGCTGGCAAATGGCGATGAGATAGGACTCTATCAGGATGCCGGGGAAACCGACTGGAAAGGCAAGATGCCTGAAAACATCCACCCCTTTTCCACGCTGGATGCCCTGATGGATTCATCCCGCGAAGCGGGCCTTATCATCACTGACAGGGTCCTGAGCCACAAGCATCGCGCACTACTGGAGCGGGCAGTGGTATACCGTCCCAGAAGCTTGGTAGTGGGCATCGGCTGCAATCGCGGGACGAGCGCTCCTCAATTAGAGGAGGCAGTGACCCATGTGTTTCGAGAGAATGCCCTTTCCCTCAAGAGTATGCGGAAAATCGCCACTGTTGATCTCAAGCGGGATGAAGAAGGGATTCTCGTATTCGCCCAAAACCATGATCTTGAGATAGACTTCTGGGGGAAAGATGACCTCGAAAAGGAGGCATGTCCCTCCGAGCCTTCAGAGGCAGTACTCGAAAATATAGGAATCCCCGGAGTCTGCGAGCCGGCGGCGTTGCTCAGCAGTGGCAACACCCAACTGCTGGTGCCTAAGACAAAACTGGGCGATATAACAATTGCCATAGCCCGTCTACCATTTGAGGAAAGCAAGAAAAAAGGAAAACTCTTCCTGGTGGGCATCGGCCCGGGGAGTTCCCGCCACATGACGTCCAGAGCAAGGGAGGCATTGACCGAAAGCGATGCCATCGTCGGATACAAGACATATATAAAGCTGGTGGAGCGCTTCCTGCTAGGCAAGGAAGTCGTTTCCAAAGCCATGGGCAAGGAAGTGGAGCGAGTAAGAGAAGCACTGAGATTGGTGAAAGCGGGGAAAACGGTGTCCATTGTTTGCGGCGGCGACTCTGGCATCTACGGGATGGCTGGGCTGGCAGGTGAGCTAGCAAGGGAGAAAGAATATCAGGATTTGGAGATGGAGGTAGTTCCCGGGGTCCCGGCACTTATCTCCTGTGCCGCTTTGCTAGGCGCTCCGCTAACCGGCGATTTCGCCACCATCAGCCTCAGCGATTACCTTGTCCGGTGGGAAGACATCGTCAAGCGCCTCGAACTCGCAGCGCAGGGCGATTTCGTCATCGTCATCTACAATCCCATGAGCAAACACCGAAGGCATCAGCTTGTTGAGGCAAGGGATATCCTGATCAGACATCGAAGAGAGTGTATCCCCGTGGGGATCGTCAGCAATGCCTACCGACCGGGACAGCAGGTAATCCTTACCGACCTTGGCCACACGCTGGACTTCGAAATCGGCATGACGAGCACCATCGTCATAGGAAACTCAGGCACCTTCATCTCCGGCAACCGGATGATTACTCCTCGCGGTTACGGGAAGAAATACGATTTAAATGGGGAGAGCTGACTTTAACATACCCAGGCTGGTCGTCACAGGCACAAGCAATGGGGTGGCGGCAAGATCACTATCAGGCAGAACTATTCCACATCACCAGTTAGGCACTTTTAGCGAGCCTTCGCTCATGCAACAAAAGTGACTTTTGTTACATTGGTTGTTTTCCGCTGGCCTCCGGCCCATATCCGCCAGAATCGGTTTTAGGTTTTCGACCGCAGTAGCTGCCTTCTGATGTGGCCTTTCAGGCGGCTGTCTTCGCAAATCACGTCTATCAGATTCGGCAGCAGATGATCGTTCA
>JBKGZM010000087.1:0-7151 GCA_046545575.1 Dehalococcoidia bacterium | reverse complement strand
GAACCGACGCCTGGGGTAGGGCTACTTTAACCAGAGAAAATGCTGGGTTGATTTCGATAGCAGGGCCGGCAATGAATATCTGCCTGGCCGTCGTATTTGTTCTATTGAATACCGTATACCCGATGGCGCTTTTCTCACTAGGGGCTCGAATAAATACCTGGTTGGCTGTCTTTAACCTGATTCCGTTCGGTCCGTTAGATGGATCGAAGATTTTTGGGTGGAACAAAGCAGTTTGGATGGCGGCCTTGGCAGTAGGCCTCGGCTTGTTTGCTGTCCAGTATCTTGTTCTGTAGATGGGTGATCCTGTGTACTTTTGGCAGATTGTGAAACGAACCGCTAGCTTGTCTTGTTTCTCGTTCAGGGTCGGCAATGCTGGTTCCCTCTCCCCGTTAAGGCGATGGCAGTGTTACACACCCCATGCGCCTGGAGGGATGGGCTTTGAAGCAAAACGAATGAGGAAGTGGATATCCGTTCTGGAGGCATCCTCAGCATAAACACCTCACTGTCACGGGGGTTTAGGGATGGCGGTGTGGCATGCTGGTGGCACCGATCTTCTTTCCGATGTAGAATGAAAGCACAAAGTAAAAAAGTGATGGTACGCTCGGTTTTTTCAGATAGTATCAAACCACCACTGGAATGAATATCGTAAGCGACGCTAAAGGGACTATATGCTAAAACAGGAGCACTTACATCAAGGGATGGTGCTTGGCGGAGCAATCTTGGTTTTTTTCTCGATTGCTTCTCTTATCAACTCTTACGGAGTATTTTTACCTTTTATTTCCGAGGGGATGGGGTGGTCGAGAGGAGCTGTTAGTGGAGTGCAGTCTCTTTGCCTGTTTTTGTCTGCCGTTTTGTCCCCTTTAGTGGGAGCCTTTATTGGAAAGTACGGCCCACGGAAGAGCATCATTCTAGGGGGACTTGTGGTAGTTGTGGGACTATTAGGGCTCTCTCAAATAACAGCACTTTGGCATCTTTATATTCTTTGGGGACTATTAGTTGGAGGAGGTTGGGCCTTCGCTCAAATGATCCCGGCTACTACTGTAGTCACTAACTGGTTTGTTGGCAGAAGGCCATTAGCACTAAGCCTTGTTATGACCAGTGGTGGTGTTGCTGGATTAATAGCCCCCCCGATAATCACTTATACTATTTTAAGTACAAGTTGGAAGGTTTCATGGCTTTTCCTATCAGCCTTCGTGCTTCTATTCTGTGTAGCTATTGCCGTCTTCTTAATAAAGGATAAACCAGTACGGATAGGTCATCATCTCAATAGCACAAGCGGAGTATCATCTGGGACAAATTTATCAGGAGTCGAAGGGGGTCAAATAGGAAGACCGAGTGTTTTTGGGGTCATGCACTCATTCGTCTTTTGGCAAGTAGTGATAATTTCTGTTGCAACGCTATTTACCTTCCAGACGATAGTAGTCCATCAAGTGGCGTATCTAATAGATCTTGGCTATTCTCCTACCATAGCAGCCGTCATTTTTGGTCTGATGATGGGGGTGGGTATAGCTGGCCGATTTGGTTATGGGTTATTAGCGTCTAAGTTTAGTCGGGAGCGTCTGGTAACTGTTTTCTTGGGAATGACAATGACGGGTATCCTTTTTTTAATGGGTGCAGTCAAGTCACCTTTGTTACTGGTGTATGTTGCTCTCTTTGGCTTTGGTTGCGGTGCGCTCATGGTAGCTCTTGTAGACTTACTGGTAGGTTATTATGGGCCGGCAATTTATCCACGGCTTCAGGGATGGGTTCGTCTGTTTCGAACAGGTGTAGGATCTGCTCCTGGACCATGGATTGCGGGAAGTATTCATGATATGACTCACGAGTACTATTGGGCTTTTATTATTGTTCTGGGAGTTCTGTCAATAGGATTTGTCGTATCTTTCTTTTTAAAGCCTCCAACGGCTAGGTCTGCTACTTTTGAGCGTGGTAGGTTTTAGATGGTGTCCGAGTGATAGGCCTGGAAACCCCGAGGGTCTTTCTGTTACCCATGAAACAAAATGGACAATTGTATACTTCGTCATCAATAAAATACTTCATGTCCAGTTAGATCCATCTGGCATTGGAACCTCCCTCAGAGGGATGAAGCATAACACAGAATTGAGCCAGAGGCCGCTTTATGGCCGATTGGCTCCAATGACTTGTTAGTCAAGTTAATGATATCATGAATTTATATTGCCAATTCAAATATCAAGGGCTGACCCCGGTTCCTCTTGCAGTCATACTCTAAAACATGATCCGATTCCAAGGGGCCGATCAAGCATGTACATATGTAGAAGTACCGACTGCGACTACATCATCCTGATCGTTCCTCAGTTCAGTCCGTATAACGGCAATTCTTTTACCCGTTCTCAGCGGGTACGCTTTAGCAACAAAGCGCTTCCCGGTAGCCGGGCGCAGGAAATCAACACGAAGGTCGAGAGTGCTCAGCTGATCAGCCATTTCCCGTCTTGCTTTCGGACTCTCATCGGCCGTATTTCGTTTGATGCTCATTACGGCAGACAACCCACCTGTGATGTCTATAACAGATGAAATAACTCCGCCATGCAGCATTTTGCGTACATAATGACCAAGCAGTTCGACACGCATTTCAAATGAAGCGCTTACCGAGTTCCTCCCCATCGATTCCACTTTAATACCGAGAACCTTATTGAACGGAATCTGTTCGTTGAAGTACGCGGTCATTATTGATATCAACTGTTCTTCGTTGTTTGAGGCTTCCATAATTATCTCCTCGCTGTGTCATATCTACTACTCTGCAGCAATCTTACACTGTCCGATGGTTCAAATCCTAACTTCTACAAATGAACAGCCAGAATGACTATGGGAAGGATCTTTGCGCTGGAAATTCCTGTCTTCAAAAGGTAAGTCTCCCTTCTATGTTTTCTCTATGGCTAACGTTGAGCTCAGGGGTGCCGTTTACGGTGTCCCCTGCAGCGATTGGTTAGAGGCTTCTTCGTCATCTGCCAACAAGCCAAAAATGATCGTGGGCACTGAGATTGGTAACACAGTGAAGTACCTGAGTGCCAACCCGAAGTTGGCCATGTTCCTAACGCTTTCTCGGCGATTTCGAATTACGGGTATATGCCTCTAGCAATAATAGCAGCTTCTAACCGGCGAATTGCCAGCATGTAGGCTGCGGTTCTCATGTCTACACGCTCTTGGCTACTCATCTCACACAAATTCTCGAAGGCATCAGTGAGAATTCTCTCCAGATAGTCATTCACTTCACTTTCATCCCAAAATAAGAACTGCAAACCCTGCACCCATTCAAGATAGGAGACTATCACACCACCCGTATTGGCCAAGATATCGGGAACCACGAATTTCCCATTATCACGCAATATCCCGTCAGCCTCAGGCGTGATCGGCCCATTAGCACCCTCAACGATTATTCTTGCTTGCACAGAATCGGCGTTTGATTCCACTATCTGACGAGCGAGTGCTGCCGGTACAAGGATATCACACTGTAGAGTCAGGAGTTCGCTGTTGGTTATAGTTTCGCCCTCTTCGAAACCAGCTAGTGAGCCTGTGTCCACTTTATGAGCATGTAGACGTTCCAGGTTAATGCCTTTCGAATTGTAGACTCCGCCCGTTGAATCGCTTATCGCAATTACCCGACAACCCTTTTCGGCAAGCAATCTGGCTGCCGTGAAACCCACATTTCCGAAACCTTGCACGACTACCGTAGCTTCGTCAACATTAACATTCAGATGTTGGGCTGCTAACAGTGCTGTAAGCATACAACCTCGACCAGTGGCCTCAAACCTCCCTTTGCTGCCCCCTATTTCAATTGGCTTGCCCGTAGTAACGGCTGGTACTGAGTGCCCTTTACCCATGCTGTATGTGTCCATGATCCAAGCCATGACTTGAGGATTGGTGCCGACATCAGGAGCTGGGATGTCGGTTTCAGGGCCTACCAAGAGGCTGATTTCAGCTGTGTAACGCCGTGTCAAGCGCTCCAGCTCCCCCTGAGATAAAGCCTTAGGGTCACAAATCACCCCTCCTTTGGCACCACCGTACGGAATATTGGCAACAGCGCTTTTCAAGGTCATCAAAGCTGCCAGGGCCCTTACCTCGTCCACGTTAACTTCCGGATGATAGCGAATGCCACCTTTCCCTGGTCCCCGGGAGTCGTTATGCACGATCCTGAAGCCAGTGAATATATTCACTCGTCCATCGTCCATTCTCACCGGGAAATGAACTGTTAGCTCTCTCTCACATTCACTCAATCTTAGACGGCACTCTTCGCTGACACTTATTCGATCACACACGTCGCTGATCAACTTTCTTACATTATTGAACGCTTGCTCATCGGTTGTTGTGGTCATAGACACCTCCAACTATCGTATTCGCATAGGTGACCGTCATCCTCTCTGGAAGCCTAAATCCAGGGGCTGCAGCCCGAGAGTCAGGTAAACAGAGTATAACACTGTTAGGAAGGCAACGAAACGGAGAAGTAATTGTGGCGGTTCAACTGCATGATTAAAAGCAGTCGGTAACAAAATGAGTGATTGTTGAGTGAGCCTCATGTCCCGCCCGGCAATTCAGCCCTTGTGTTGCCTGAGACCCAACTGGAACCTATTCGGTTCAGTGTAAAGCTGTGCGACCCCTCAGGTCCTATGGGCTAGGGAGTATCCCAGAATCGCATTGTCGAGCGCCTTTGTTCGACTCGTACGCCATTCTCCGGTTCCGACATACTGTGACGGGTTGACCGTGCGCGCTATATGACAAAAGCGGGGAAACATGTCTATGAACGGTTGCCGGTGGTCTTGCATCCGGCCAGGTTGCCAACCAAAGAAGCGTCCGATATGCTCTCTGTCTATCGGTGGAACGAGTTCCGGCAACAGGTGATGCAGGGCTTTGGTACCAGGGACGATTTTCGCTGTTGCGTCAGTAATATCCAACTTTCCAATGACATTGCAAATCTGCTCAGCCACAGAAGCAACCTCGGGGGCAGATAGAGTGTCTATTTGTACCCCTTCGAGTGCTTCAATATTGGTAGCGCAGCGATGCAAAGTCTGCGTAAATCTCGCGAAGTCATGCATCTTGACTCCGCCCATCCGAACCAAGCCCCAAGCAGCGAGCGTGGCATATAGGTATTCTCGAAAACGTTCATCTTTAATCGCTAGTAGAGCGCTATTAAGCTCTTTTCGGCGCTCGATTGTGCGTCGGTGAAAATAGAGGCTTGGGCCGGCAAACCGCTCCTCGGCATCAAAATGTCCAAGATAGCGAGCAAAGTTCTGGCATAGCTCAGCAATTCGCTTAGCAATCGCCTGTTCGGTTGAGTCTCTCCTCACGATCGGACCTCCCAGCTTCAGCCAAATACCAGTATGGTCGCCAAAGCTCATACTTTAACGTAACCTAACTATCGCTGTTTTGACAGTACGAGAGCCCCCTTTTGGTACCGAGGGTACCAGATAACCGAGGCCAGTGCAACCCACGTAACAAAACCGAGGATTGTTGCATCACATTGAGGCACCGCTTTTCAGCTGCGTACTCGGGTTAAGTGTTAAGCTCATGCATCGGCCCTCGTACGTCGCTAACCATGTGGGGAAGCATGACCGGTAGAGAGAATCATTCGCTGCGTCTCTGCTCGAAGCACCCGATCAAGATTGGGGCGCGAGAATTAACGTCAGCCTGCCTACTCGCCCGTTGAAGGCAATCCAAGCATATATGATATTGAGTCAGAAGACTCCTACCAAGTTCAGACTGTGTGACACAAGTCAAGACATCTTCCTGGATTCGGTCCACTGAGGACGAATCGAGTCTAAACGTACTGACCGATCCATCCTCAAAAGGAACACTAATAACCATAGACAGTTCTCCATTCCCGACAAGTATTCCTTGGGCACCTTTCATTTCTGTCTGCAATACTTGGGGATCATAGGCGTTCTGAGCGAGCCAACGAGTCAGTTCCTCCGGCAAAACTCCAGAGCTAAAGCACTCTCTTATCTTTGAAACCGTATCATCGTCTGTGGATAGCCTAAACCGGCCTTTGCCCCTCCGCGTTACTGCTTGTTGAGCCGTAGTTTTCACAGGGTCAATGAGGGCAGCATCTCGTTCGGCGATATCGTCGTGCCATGCAATGAAGACATACTTACCATGTGATAACTGCTCAGGGTCCACCAAAGTCAGATGACGAACGAGAAGGTTCTCTAGACGCGACCGTACAAACCCGCTTAACTTCTGAATATCGCTGTGATGCACTCGACAGATTGTGGCGTGGAGTTTTTGCCCTCTTAGTAGCTGCCTAGTTAAATGAGCATCTGCTGTCTTGGATTCATTCCCGTAAGAGATGGTCAAATGCGTATCAGGCGGAAGCATTTTCCCACTGAACGATAGGCTCTTCGCTGTGAATGATATCCACCCAAGCCCGGCTACACTGAATTGCTTGAGTTCAATATCTCTACCTGATAGTCCCATATCGTATCTATAACGCTCTGGATAGTGCTCAGGAAGTCCAATACTCTTTTCTCAGACAGCCTTAGACGGCATGAGAGAGCGTGCAATTATGTTGGTACATCTCATATACATCCATAGCGGCTTATTCGCGAACAACAGAGTCCCCAGCTATTCCGAACCTCCTATTACGCAGTAGCGACTATCTGACCGTCATCGTTGCCCAGCACTCCTGTTGTCACCATGAAAGCGTCTGTATGCCCAACCATAAATTGATTAGAGCATGCACTGGCAATACTTCAGGGCTCTATCCCTTAATCTTAGTCTCTAGGTCCCGAAGCTTAATGAGAAGTCGGGATCTCCGGCAATCTCCTCTGTTTGTTGCCGGTGTGGATATACTAAAACCGTCATTGTCCCGTTTCCTTGTTTCGAGACACGGATGCTGTGGCCTAAGTTCCGATGCTGATGAATGGTAAGAATGATTTGATAGGTATCAGAAGCGGCCGAATATATGGTATCGCCCCATTCTTGTAGTATACCGCTATCTCTGGCCTTAATATAGGCACAAGTCTCGAGGGCCTCAATAGGACCACCTATTCCAGGCTGTCCAAAGGATTCAGTAAATGCTTCCTGAACCCGGACAAAGTTGTAATGAACTTCCTGTCTTAACTCATTCTTAACTCGCGCTTTGTAACGTATTGACCTTCCCCCCATAAACTAAACCACTTGGAATGAGAGGATCCTGAAGGTAG
>JBKGZM010000086.1:0-7285 GCA_046545575.1 Dehalococcoidia bacterium | reverse complement strand
TTTAAATGACTCAACAACCCCCAGTTCGGTTACCTAGTTAAATGACTTGACACGTACATATCGCCTCTGCAAGTGCGGAAAGGGATCAAATGCTAACGGTATACGGTATATCGGGCAGATGCATTGTGGAGAGTCTTTCCTGATACTTTTCTTACCCGTCGTGGTGCAACCGCCCACATCAGTAGTGCAGAGGCTATAAAGGAGATCAAGAGTATCACGAAAGCAATGAAATAGCTGTGAGTACTGTCATAGAGGAATCCGGCAAGCCACGGCGCGATGGCACCACCCAGGGAGAACCCGAAGACTACAGTGCCCTGAATCGATCCGAAGTATCTACCTTGGAAGAGATCGGCGACTGTGCTGTAAAAGACTGGTCCAGCAGCGCCTAAGCCTAAGCCAAGACACACGGCAAACAGGAAAGCCATCCATGGTTGAGACGCATCCTCCATCAAGAATAAAAGAGAGGTCCCCACCGCGGCGAGGATGCAGCTGGGTATGAAGACACCCTCCCGCCCAACCCTGTCTGAGAAATAGCTGCACAGTGTCCCGACCACAAAGACGCAGCCGAATACGCTGTAGATTCCCGCTGCCATTCCGGGCGTGTAGCCTATATCCCTGAGGAAGTAGACCTGATGTGCTATCGCTATTTGTTCAGCAAGACCTAGAAGACAGAACCCGATCAAAAATAGGAGCCAGAATTGATGCGTCTTAAGCGCTCGCCGAAGCGTCCAGGTTGTGGTTCTCCATTGCTCTTCACGTTCCTGCCCTGCGCCGTTTGAGATTTGGGGCCTGTCGTCGGAGGTGAGTCCTTTATCCTCAGGATGACCGTATACTGCGAAGAGAGCCAGTGGCACAATAACGCATCCGGCGAGGATGCCCATGATAATGTATGCTATCTGCCACCCAAAGGTGGAGATTAGAAACTGGGCAAAAGAAGCTGAAACCAGGCTACCCCCAAATCCAGCAGCCAGAATGCCATACGCGAGGCCTCGCCTCGCGGCAAACCAATTGGAGATTATGGCACTCACTGGTCCCCATCCTGCTAGGCTGAACCCAATAGCCACTACAACCCCATAGAGGAGGTAGAACTGCCACTGTGCGGTAGCCAGGCTGCACAAGGCTAGGCCTATTCCCATGATGCCCCCACCCATGGCGAACACTGCCTTCGGGCTAAACCTGTCTACCAAGCTCCCCGCGATGGGGGCTGATAAGCCATAGATGAGGATAGTCAAGGAAAACATCACAGCGGTATTTCCCCGGCTCCAGCTGAACTCCTCTACAATAGCGGGATAGAATACAGAGAAGGTATTCCGGATGGCAAAACCCAGAACCAGTATCACAAATGCCGCGGCTAACACGATCCATCCATAGAATATGCCACGGCGCTCTGAAGTGTTATTGTGTGTATGCACTGTTCATCCTGTGTTGTCAAAATGAGGGGTGAAAACCGGCGCAGTGAAGCCAAGGCTTCACTGCGCCTTTATTGATCGCGACCGTTCACGCTGAGTTTCCGCGATTATCGCAACAATAGGGCACGACCTAACGGCTAAACATCGCTTGCACGAAATCATCAGCGTTGAAAGGGGCCACGTCCTCCGGTTCCTGCCCCGTTCCTACGAACTGTATCGGGATATTTAACTCCTCGCTTATAGTTAAGGCAATGCCTCCACGGGAAGTACCGTCGAGTTTGGCAAGAAATACTCCGTCAACACGCAGTGCCTCCTGGAAATGCTTGGCCTGGCTGAGCCCGTTCTGTCCGGTGGAAGCATCAAGGACCAAGAGTACATGAGGTTCAATGTCAGCCCTGTTAATAACCCGTTTGACTTTCTTAAGCTCATCCATGAGGTTGGACTTGGTCTGGATTCGTCCTGCGGTGTCAACGATCAAAACGTCAGCCTCTCTTTTCCGGGCCGACTCCAGTGCATCGAAAACCACCGCCCCTGGGTCACCTCCAGGTTGGCCGGCGATCACATCGATTCCCAAACGTTCTCCCCAGTACTTGAGCTGGTCGATAGCCGCCGCTCGAAAGGTATCGGCAGCGGACAGCATCACTCTCTTTCCATTCTCCTTAAACTCATTGGCTAGCTTGGCGATAGAAGTTGTCTTGCCTGTACCATTCACCCCGACCATCATTATCACGGCGGGCTTGCTATCAGGGAAGGTAAACGGAGCAGAGGTTGACTTGAAGATCTCTTGCATCTTCTCCCCCAAAACCGTTTCTACCTCTCCTACCTCTTTGATTTTGTTCTCCTTGGCATGCTCTTGGACTGCTTCGACAAGCTTGGATGAGGCGGTAACACCGACATCGGAGGCGATTAATACCTCTTCCAGTTCATCCCACAGCTCGCTGTCCAAACTCGAGCGGTCCAGAATACTGGCCATCTTCTGCTGCCACGCCTGTCGAGTCCGCTCCAGTCCCTGTTTTGTCTTTTTGAATATGTTAATCAAGCTCTTCCCCTTTTTCTAGATTGTCTAGCGCATCCCTTGCTGCCTCCCGCTCTGCTATCCGCCTTCCTTTTCCGTTTCCCTGGCCGAGCAGGGTTTCACCGGCAAACACCTCGACTGTAAAAATCTTGCCATGCTCTGGGCCCTCAATATCGACAACACGATACACCGGCGTCAGTTGCTGTTTGCTCTGGATGACTTCCTGCAGACGGGATTTGGGATCATCCTCGATTTTCCCGGTGGTTATCTGTTCCAACTCGTCTTTAAGGATTCTCAAGATGAAATCTTTGGCGACTTCGAAGCCTTGATCGATGAAAACAGCGCCAATAACGGCCTCCAACGTACCAGCGAGATTCCGTTGTCGATGCCGTCCACCGCTTTCATCCTCTCCTTTCCCCAGATATAGATAATCTCCCATATTAAGAGTGCCAGCAACCCGCGCTAGAGTCTCCGTGCGCACCAGCAATGATCGCAGCTTGGTAAGATCTCCCTCGGGAAGCTCAGGAAACCTGGAGTATAGCTCCTCCGCAATCACAAAGCCGAGGAGGGCATCGCCCAGAAATTCCAGACGCTCATTGGAAGCTAGCGTGGAGTTGTTCTCGTTCAGATACGAGCGGTGCATGAGCGACTGCTCAAGGTACGTTACGTCCGTAAACGTGACACCAATGATACTTTGCACAGAGTCAAGGTCAGCCATATCAAATACCTGTTTGGCGGAACAGCATGTAACCGTTTTCATGATAAGCAGACCGCTCTAAGCTGTCAAGGCTGACCTCTTTAAGCCCCTCTCCTCGAAGCGGCCACCTCCGCATTGCAGGGGAAGATCACACTGGAGCAGGTGACCGAGGCAAGACTGGCGATAGAGCCGCCGTCTTTGGAATTGCTGGTGGAAAGAATAACCAAGCAGCAACTCGAAGAGTTGAGGCAAAATATTGAAGCCACGGAAAAGCTTCTAAAGGAAGCATCCTTCCCGAACTATACTCAAACGAGCTTTCACGTCCTCCTGGCTCGCGCAGTTGGGAATCCTCTGCTGGAAACCTTTTTGACGATGCTTATGTCCATAGTTGTGGACTTCTTTGGCAAAGGCGAACCCGATATGGGGTATTCTCTTAAGAATGTAGACGAACACAGAAACATTTACGAAGCGGTAGCCCGACAGGATTCGGAGTCCGCAAAAGAGGCTTTAAAGAAGCATATCCTGGATGCTCATGAGTTTATAGCAAATACAAATGCACTTGAGAGATCTTGAAAGGATTTTACTTCGGAGATATAGGAGGGACAATAACAAATGCCAGGCGGATATATGGGCAAACTCCTGTTCGTAAATCTTTCAACGGGTGAGGTAACGCAAGAGACGCCTGATGAGAGCCTTTATCGGGACTTCATTGGAGGATATGGTCTCGGAGCGAGGATTCTCTACAGCCATCAGAGGGGTGGTGTCGACCCTCTGGGGCCCGAGAACACCTTTGGTGTAGTAACTGGCCCACTTACTGGAACTCCTGTGCCCTTTGGCTGCCGTTTTGCTGTGGTGGCCAAGTCGCCGCTCACTGGCGGCTGGGGCGATGCCAACTCCGGAGGGTATTTCGGCCCTTACCTCAAGTTTGCTGGCTACGACGGGGTCTTCTTCACCGGAATATCGGAAATGCCCGTTTACCTGTTTATCGACAACGGGAAAACCGAACTAAAAGATGCCTCTCATCTCTGGGGTAAATCCACATACGAAACCGAGGAAGCGCTTGAGGCGGAGTATGGCCCGGAAGCCAAAGTTGCCAGTATCGGTCCTGCCGGGGTGAAGCTATCTCTCATTGCCAGCATCATGACCAACAGAGGCGATGCACTGGGGCGTTCAGGGCTGGGAGCTGTCATGGGTTCCAAAAAACTCAAGGCGGTAGTAGCACGAGGGAACCAGCAGGTTCCTCTAGCTGACACAGAGGCAGTCACTCGCTTGCGAAAAGAGCAATTGGCAGAGGCGAAGCCGTTTCTTGAGGGATTCCGTATATATGGCACGGCGGCTCATGCCGATATGTCGGCGCACTCCGGGGATACGCCGGTAAAGAACTGGGGTGGTGTTGGTGTAGTTGACCTGCCTGATGTCTCGGGTCTTGACAAAGACCTGACAATAGCCAATCTGGATAAGCGGAAGGGCTGCTGGCACTGCCCCGCGCTCTGCAAAGGTAGTCTGAAGGAGGGCAATGGTGAGTACAGATACCCGGTTGGCACTCACAGACCGGAATATGAGACCATCGGGGCTTTTGGTGCTAACTGCCTCAATACCAATATAGAATCGATTAAAATGGTAACCCATCTTTGCAACAGCTACGGTATGGACACCATCTCTGCCGGGAGTACCATTGCCTTTGCAATGGAATGCTATGATAACGGCCTCATTACCAGTATGGATACAGATGGCATTGATCTTACCTGGGGCAATTATCAAGCCATTGTCGCTATGACTGAGAAGATGGTAAAGCGTGAGGGTTTTGGCGACGTGCTTGCTGATGGAGTGAAACGCGCAGCGGAAAGAATAGGCAAGGGCGCCGAAGAGTTCGCGGTCCATATCGGGGGCCAGGAATTGGGTATGCATGACCCGAAGGGCAATTTCATGGCCTATACCGGGAAACCGATGACCGCCATGTACCATATGGACGCCACTCCCGGCCGTCATACTACCGGGTTCGGTCCCACGCAGTTCATGGGATATGTCCTGAATGCCGCCGGACTTTGCCTGCATGGCAACCTTGTAACATCCGATCCGGACAAGTATATAGTGGGGTTCATGGCTGCTGTAACCGGCCTGGACCGTTCCAGGGAGGAGTTACTCAAAATAGGTGAGAGGATTGGCAATATAAGGCATGTTTTTACCCTCCGAGAAGGTGACAATCCGCTGGAACGGGAGGTGCACGGAAGGATAGTCGGTCGGCCCCCACAGGAAGAAGGGCCACTTGCCGGTGTGTCGGAGGATATTGAGGCACAGGACTACTGGAACCTTGGAGCCCTTGATTGGGACCGTTTCACCACCCGGCCAAGCAAGGAGAAGTTGCTAGAGTTGGGGCTGGATGATGTCGCGGAGGATCTATGGCAGCCCTGGGAAAGCGGCGACACCCCTGAATAGCAGAGGCCCCGCTCTAAATATAAAAATAGGAGATTGCTTATGGACCTGAAATTAACAGACAAAGTAGCACTGATAACAGGGACAGGCAGCCAGATAGGTTTCGGTAAAGGTATTGCCTGTTTTCTGGCCAAAGAGGGATGTGACGTTATCAGCGTTGACGTAGACCTCGAAGGGGCTGAGAAAACAGCGGAAGAGGTCAAACAACTGGGGTGTAGGGCTATTGCCGTAAAGGCGGATATAACCAAAAGAGCCGAAGTCGACAACGCGGTAGAGAAAGCTCTGGAGGGATTCGGGAGAATAGATATTCTGGTGAATAATGCCGGCCGCGGTACCGGAAGGCGACCTTTTACCACTACAACTGAGGAGCAGTGGGACATAGACATAAATACCAACCTTAAGGGAACATTGAATTTTACCCATGCTGTCCTGCCGCATATGCTTGAACGCAAGTATGGCAAGATCGTCAACTTTTCAACGCACGCTGCCCATCAGTCAAGTGGACTGCCAGGTATTACGCCGTATATTGCGGCTAAGGCGGGCGTCGCTATGCTCAGCAAAAATCTGGCAGGTGAAGTGGGCGCCTCTGGCATAAACATCAATGTAGTTGCTCCCGGGCCGGGTGCCACTAATTTCTACTACGCTAGCGGGGACCCGCGTAAAATGGTAGACTTCGTTGAATCGATAGCCGAAAAAGGCATGGCTACCACGCCCGAGGATATCGCGAACACAGTGGCCTTTCTGGTCTCGGATGTGTCCAAGAAACTTAACGGACAGGTTCTGGAGGTCTCCGGCATCACAGGGGGTTCCAGTGTCGCAGAGGATTGACTTTAGCACAGGCTATTCCGAAGGAGGATTGACATGAGCTTGACTGACGAAGTAAAGAGGTTTGCAATAGAGGAACTGGACATGGACTATGCGGGCATCACCGATGCGGAAAGACTCTCAGGAGCACCTGAAGGTCACAGACCCACTGATCTCCTCCCGGGCGCTAAATCTGTGATAGTTATGGCAGTTCGATTGACACAGGGAGCTGTACAGACTATCTTCAGGGCTCACGAGGACGGACTCAGACATGCTCAATGCATCTACGGCACCCACGGCTATGCCCTGATCCCGAACCTTCATTTGAAGTTCGCAGCTTACAGAATGGCCAGGTTTCTTGAGAAGAAAGGCTATGTGACAACACCACTGCCTTCCGGCCCTGGCAGTGGCGGTGCTCCTTTCAGCCACAGGCATGCAGCCGTAGCAGCAGGACTCGGTGAATTTGGATGGGCGAGCATTCTTGTAACACCTGATTACGGACCGAGGGTTAGACTGGTTAGCGCCATAACAAAGGCTGATCTTGAGCCCGATCCCTTTTATGGGGGCCCACAGTTATGTGATCCGACAAAGTGTAACGTGTGCGTGAGAATCTGCCCTTCAAATGCAATAAGTGATAAAGAGTCAAAAAGCGTGGTTATGGGTGGTCAACCCTTTGAATATGGCAAGGTGGATTTTGCGAAATGCCGCATTGGTTCTGAAGGACTTCTCAAAAAGACGCTTGGTTTCAAGGATCTTCCTATACCGGAGAACCCAACGATGACGGATATCGATAGGGCTCGTGAAGACATAGACCCTCGACAATTACAAGAGGCCATTCTCCCTGTGGATCGAGCTACATGGTATTGTGGCAAATGTCTGGCATACTGTCCTGTGGGAAGACAAGAACGTTGATGGGCTGCCTTGGAC
>JBKGZM010000085.1:0-7489 GCA_046545575.1 Dehalococcoidia bacterium | reverse complement strand
TAAGGTGGATCCTGCTGAGATAACCCTGGTGACCGGACTCATGCCCCACACAACCCCTGATACCAAGCAAGAGACCAAGAGCCTGCTGGAGTTGGATACCTCACTCGAATCCTGGGGTACGCCGTGCATCACCAGGCTGGCTTCACTTATGGGCAGACCTATCCCGGCAACCAGGGAGGAGAAAGCCCGACTGATCAGTGAGGCGAAGGCATACGCAGAGGATCAAGCGTAGAATGAGCAAAGAGGTGGTATCACTATGACGATGGGAACAATGCCGTTAGCCCTTCTTTACCACCAAGGAGACTAACAAAGGCGCTGGTCTGGGACTTTTCGTGGTCAGGAATATCGTTGAGAACAACGATGGCTCGATCTCGGTTGAGAGCGAGGAAGGTCAGGGCACAACCTTTATCGTTACCCTGCCTTTGGCACGCAATGAGGTCCCGCAGTCTTCCCATTCAGGGCGGAATGTGATATCGTCCGCTCCGTAGGGCATTGTATTCCCTGGCAAGGTTGTTCCCGGATGGTTTCGGCCTGTTTTATATATGCGTTATATGCTACTTTGGGGGCGCTGGTAGCGGTACCCAAAGCCCCTTACCGTGACGATGAGCTTTGGCTCCTTGGGATTTTCCTCTATCTTTCTTCTCAGGTAGGACATATGCCATTTGACGCTTTCCTGTGACCCGTACTCCCATCCCCATACTCTGGCCCACAATTGATCGTTGGCCAGTACCTGGTCCTGGTTTTCCACGAGATGGACCAGCAGGCGGTATTCGATAGGAGTAAGGGAGACATGTTTGTCACGAACATATACCGTACGCTTTTTGTAATCTATGGTAAGTATGCCATCCGAGTAAGTGTCAGGTGCTTCTGCGGAGGTCATACTCATTCTCCTTAGAGTTGCCTCCACGCGGGCCAGGAGTTCCTTGCCACCGACAGGTTTTACCAGGTATTCGTCGGAGCCTAACTTGAGTCCGCGTACTTTGTCCACTTCCGCGCCCTTGGCACTGAGTATAATAATGGGGATTTCCGAAACTTCCCGAATACGCTGGCAGAGCTCGAAGCCGTCCATCCCGGGCATGATGATATCCACGAGGGCAAGGTCGGGCTTGTGCTCAAAGAACTGCTTGAGTCCCGAACGCCCGTCCGAGGCGGTGATCGCCCGGTAATCCCCTTCTTCCAGCCACTCCTTTATTAGCTCGGTGACCGCTTCTTCGTCGTCCACTACAAGGATCTTCTCATTTGCCATTGTGTTTCCCCGCTCTGATGCTGTGCCCTGAGAGAATAGTCATTTACATAATAGCACAATATACTCCGTTTTTGGACAGGGGGGTGGTATGGTTTGCAGGGTGTTCCCTTCGAGGGAACATCCACACTGAATTCACACGTTTGCCACACTACGGGCACAGGGGAGGGGGCTATTATTGCAAATGTAATGATATTTGGCGAGCACTCCGCTGGAGGTGATGGAGATAGAAAAAGCGAAGTGAAAAATTAAAAACCAAAAATGAGGAGGTAAAAAATGAGGAAGATACATGGTGGTGAAAAGGGTTTTACTCTGGTTGAGTTACTGGTGGTGGTTGGTATCCTGGCCGTGCTTTCCGGGGTTGCGACCGTTGCGGTTACCCAGTTCATCGGCTCCGGTGAAGATGAAGCGGCGAGGACTGAGTTGGACCAGGTTCAGTCGGCGGTGGATGCCATGATGGTGAAGGAGGGGGTGACAAATTTAAGTAAGGCTGAGTGCAGTGAGTTTGGTACTCCACAAAACGATATGGAAACTTTTCCTGGCAATAGTAGCTACAGCCTGTATCCAGATTATCTGCGTGCTCAGCAGACAAAGCACTTCTATAATTGCACTGATCAGGGCTACGTAACGGGTTATTATGTTGATGATGATGACAGCAATGCCTCGGATGATGAGATAACTAGCACTGCGCCGTAATGCAATTTACCGCTGATGAATTGATAGCAAAGAGTTGTTGTGATGTGGTGCTGCTCCCCTGAGAACGGCCACCGTCCTCAGGGGGGCAGTGAGAAAGAGCCACCGACGGAACGAGCAATGACAGGAGAAGCAACACGGTAGTTGAAGAGGGCAAGCGGCTGAGAGCGGAGATGAGGTGGGCCTTATTATGAAGATCCTGAAATCCCTCAAAAAGAACAACAGGGCAGATGTCTCGTCACCTGAAGTGGGAGCGCCGGATAAGGCACCCCTCCTGTACGGGATGTGCAGCGACCTCGGCGCAGTCCTCGACAGCGGGCGTGTGGTCAGCCTTGCTCTGGGCTACCTTCCGCAATTGCTGGATTGCCAGGCAGGTGGCATCCTTTTGAGGGATTGCGATGAAGGGGATCAGTGGAGGTTTACCGTGCGGGTTTACAGTCAGGGAGGGGAGGCTATGGTGGAGGGGTTGACCCGGAAGGGGCTGGATTCCCTGCAGGCCCTCTCGGGTGAGTTTGTTAACAGGGACGATTTGATCATTGACATTCATGGAGAATGGGCCTCCACTTCTCCGGGTGACCGGGCTGCTTTTGCAGATGAAGGTGCTCAAACGGCCCCGTTCGTTGCCCTTCCCCTGGTTGTAGAGGGGAAGATAATCGGAATGATCGCTGCTGGCTCGGCAAGAGGTGAAACCTTCGACGCTGATGCCATGAAGGTATTTTCGGCCGTTGCCGGACATGTGGCGGCGGCTATCGGGAACTCCCGCCTGTATGAGCAGACCCGGCAGGAGAAACAGCGACTGGAGGCTGCTCTAACGCAGGAGAGGGAGCGTGATCGGCTGAAATCCGAATTCGTTTCCCACATCTCCCATGAACTGCGTACTCCGCTTCATTCAATCAAGGGATTCAGCAAGCTGCTTATGGAAGGCAAGGTAACTGATGCCCAGACTCAGAGTGAATTCCTGAATCGCATCTATGAGCAGAGCGAATATCTGTCCAGAATGGTTGAGGAGTTGCTGGATGTATCAAGGCTCGAAGCCAGGGGGTTCAGGGTCGAAAAGGAACGGCTGTCGGTTGGCAACCTGATCCGCGATTCAGTCCGGAACCTTCATGGGCTGGCCGGTGAAAAGGGCGTGGAACTCAGTGAGTCGCTTCCCGAAGACTTGCCTGAGGTAGAGGCGGATGGCGAGCGGCTCAGGCAGGTGATGACCAATCTGGTCAGCAATGCTATCAAATTCAGTCCTGAAGGTGGCTCTGTCGTTGTGGAGGGGCAGGCCAGGGATAATGAGCTAACTGTGCAGGTCAGCGATAATGGCTGCGGGATTTCCGAGGAATCTAAGCCCCACCTCTTTGATCACTTCTACCAGGCGGAGGGATCTGAGAATGGGGCGGGGTTGGGGCTTCATATTGCTAAGCAGATCGTTGAGGCGCATGGCGGCCGCATCTGGGCTGAGAGCCAGGATGGAGAGGGCAGCACTCTTAGTTTTACTTTACCCTTGGTTTAACGGGGAGGAAGAAGGTCCGAGTGGTATATCGCTCAGTTGTAGAAGTTTTTCAAGACTAATCGTTGCTTTTGCTATGAGGGTTGCTTGACCAGCAGCGGGCGTGACGCCCGCTGCTGGTCAAGCACTCTTCTTCTGGATGGGTTTAGTTGCCTCAACGAGGAGATAGATATGACAAACACGATTCTGGTTATCGAGGATGATCCGACTTCTTCAAGGCTTACAGGATATGCCCTGGAGCAGGCAGGGTATCATGTTCTTATGTCCTCAAATGGGCTGGAGGGCATTAGAAAGGCGCGTGAGGAGAGTCCTGCCCTGGTCATTCTCGATGTAATGTTGCCTGGACTGGATGGGTTCGAGGTTTGCCATCGGCTGCGATCAGATCCTCAGACTGTTTGGCTGCCTATCATCATGCTATCGGCCAAGGCGCGTGAGGTGGACAAGGAAACCGGGTTCAAGGTTGGGGCGAGTGATTACCTGACCAAGCCAGTGGACCCATCTACGGTGGTAAGTAAGGTACAGGCTTTACTGGCGCAGAGAAGTGCCAGTGAGTCCAGAGCTATTGCTTTCCTGGGATCGAAGGGGGGATTGGGGACGACCACTGTGGCAGTCAACACAGCAATCGCCTTATCTCAGGACGGAAAGCGGGTAATTCTGCTTGACCTTTCCCCCTGTTCCGGCGCAGTAGCTACACATCTCGGGGTGAACCCCGGCCGGAGCGTTGTTGAGCTTCTGACCATGTGTGATCGGGGTGGTGACTCCGCGGATTCTACAGGTTCCGCAGCGCCGGTTGACCGTCAGGACCTGGAGGAAGCGATGGCGTCTCACTATACGGGGCTCCGTGTACTGTCGTCTGCCCAGGAGCCGGCTGATTGGGAAAACATTCCATCCCACGGGGTTGGTCCTTTGTTGGACGAGCTTCGGCAGATGGCGGATTATGTTCTGCTGGATCTCTCGGCCGATCCCTCTTCTGCCGGGAAGGAAGCAATCAGGAATTGTGATCTCAACGTCATTGTAATAGGAACCGACTCCGATGCCCTGGCGAGCATCAGGCCCAGTGCTGCCCTGCTGGGTCGGTTGGGTGTCTCTCAAGACCGCATGGCGACGGTGGTAATTGACCATGATGGGCTTTTACCAAAGATAGAGGTTCCCCGGATAAAGTCGGTTGTGGAATCCAGTGCCGGTGTTAGCCTTCTGGGACTCATTCCTCATTGTGATGAGGGCCCCGGCGGAATGGGGATAGAGGGCGTCCCCGTAACGCTTGCTGACTCCGCCAATCCTGTTGCAATGGCGTTTCGACAAATGGCACAGGGGCTTTCTGTCAGGGAAATCTCGATATTGGATACCGGTAAGGGGAGAGGGTGACATGGATAGCCTTACACAGGGCGGACTTAAGAAGAACCTGGGCGAGATTCTGGTTGAGACGGGGCTTCTGAGCCGGGAGGATCTGGAGAAGGCTCTGGAGCTTCAGCCTCAGCAGGGTAGAAGGCTGGGGGATCTCCTGGTTCAGCAATCCTTTATCACCTCTGAAGAGCTGGCCATGGCATTGAGCATTCAACTGGATGTGCCTTTTATCGACCTCAAGAGACACACGGTACAGCCCTGTGCTCTGCAAATGATCCCTGAGGAGACAGCCAGGAAACATGCCCTTCTTCCCCTCGACATCATCGATGATTCACTGGTGGTTGTTATGGCCGATCCGGAGGATGTGCGGGTGGTTGAGGACCTCCAGGCCCAGTCCAGAATGCGCGTTGAGCCCGCTCTGGGCATAGAGTCAGATATTCGTGAGGCCATTGATCGGAGCTACAGTTCCAATGCGGAGATCCAGAAACAGGTAAGTCAGTTTACCCCTGCTTCTGATCAGCAGGGAGAGGCCCGGGATAACCTTGAAATCTCTCCGCAAACACCTATCGTGCAGACACTTGATCTGCTCATCGCTCAGGCGGTGAGGGACCGTGCCTCGGATGTTCATATTGAGCCACAGGAAAGCAGATTGCGGGTTCGCTACCGGATTGATGGAGTGCTGAAGGATGCTGCTACCCTGCCGTTGAGTGCTCAGGCACCGCTGGTGTCCAGGTTGAAGATAATGACGGGAATGAATATTGCGGAGCAAAGGCGCCCGCAGGATGGCCAGTTCACGACAAAGGTTGAGGGCAGGGAAATAGACGTACGTGCCGCTACCGTGGCGACGACATACGGGGAAAGAGTAACTCTTCGTATCCTGGATCGGTTGCGGCTTTTCACGCTGACTGAACTTGGCTTCCTCCCGGACAGCATGGAGAAATACTGCTCCATGCTCAGAAAACCCTTTGGCATGATACTGGTTAGTGGTCCTACCGGAGCAGGCAAGACCACTACCCTCTACGCCTCCCTTAGCGAATTCAATCGCAGCGAGCGCAATATCATGACGGTTGAGGACCCTGTTGAGTACCATTTCATGGATATCAATCAGATCGCGGTCAACCCCAAAGCGGGTATCACTTTCGCGGGGGGCTTGCGGACCATCATGAGGCATGACCCCGATGTTATTCTCGTAGGCGAGATTCGTGATACTGAAACGGCGAATGTGGCGGTTCAGGCTGCTCTTACAGGGCACCTGGTGCTTTCCTCCATACATGCCAACGATGCGGTCGGGGTGTTGTTTCGGCTGATGGATCTGGGCGTTGAGCCTTATCTTATTTCATCGACGCTGGTTGGTACCATCACCCAGCGGATGGTGAGGCGTGTTTGCCCTCGATGTCGTATGCCCTCCGAGCCATCCGTGGAGGAGCTCGCTGCATACCGCGCGGAATTGGGGGATGAGCGAATAGCGTTCTACCACGGTGCAGGTTGTAACTTCTGTGCCAACACCGGATATCTGGGGCGCACGGGTGTATTTGAGATTCTGGATATGAGCGAGGAGATAAGGCGCTTGCTGTTGAGCCATGCGAGCGCCGATGAAATTCGGGGCAAAGCAGTTAGTGAAGGGATGATGCCCATGAGGCATGATGGTATGTTAAAGGTGAAAGAGGGAATCACCACTCAGTATGAAGTGATGCGCAATGTCTTGTCTGCTGAGTGAGAGATGCTCATATAGATAGAGGTGGGTATGGCATTTGAATATGTAGTCTACGCTCCTGGCAAGGGTATGGTAAAGGGTGCTATCGATGTCGCCAGTGAAGACATGGCGGAGGAAACCCTGGAGAAGGCGGGATATCGTGTCATCAGCCTCAAGCCAGTGAAAGACGGCCGGAGAATAAGGGAGCTTTTCCCCACATTTTTTGGGGTTAAGTCGAAGGATATGCTCGCTTTCTCAGGGCAACTGGCGACTTTGATAGAGAGCGGCATTCCCCTTGTCACGGCTTTGCATTTACTCGGAGAGCAGGTGGAAAGCAAGCCGTTGAGGGAGGTTATCAATGGAGTGATTGAAGAACTCCAGGGGGGCAAGTCCTTTTCACAGGCACTTGCCAGTTATCCGCAGGTATTCCCCGAGATCTACCGCCAGATAGTGGCCGCCGGTGAGCATGCCGGGACCCTTGAATTAGGTATCCGGCAGGCGGTGAATTATATCGAGAAGGGTGCTGCGACACTCAAGAAAGCGAAACGTGCGCTTATGTATCCGGCTTTTGTTCTTGTCCTGGCAATCGGTGTGATTATTCTTCTGATGACCGTGGCCCTGCCACCGATGCTGACAATGCTCACGGAGTTCGGTGCTGAGTTGCCACTGCCAACGAGGATTCTTCTTGCCGTTACCGGGTTTCTCACTGCTTACAAGTTCTACATTTTGGGAACTGTGCTTGGTTCGGTGATCTTAATGGGGTGGTATGTGAGTCGCCCTGCCGGAAGGCTTGCGCTCGACAAGCTGATGTTGAAACTACCGGTGGCAAAATCGATCACTATACAGAGCAATATGGCCATGTTCAGTCGAACAGTGTCGGTACTGACTCAGGCGGGTTTGCCTCTACCCCAGATAATCGATATCGTGTGCCAGACTACCAGCAATCGTATTATCCGCGAGGCGATAAAGATACTATGAAGGGGGCTCGGGTTAAGATATCCTATTGGTAAACAAGAAA
>JBKGZM010000084.1:0-7632 GCA_046545575.1 Dehalococcoidia bacterium | reverse complement strand
AGGCGAAGTTATTCGGGTTTTATCTGATTGAACCATCCCCGCTGCTATCGGCTGCGATGTACCTGTTTGCTGAACGCAAGCTCCTATCGGTAGCACCAGCAGTATAACCAATACAAATATCAATGCCTTTTTCATCGGTTAATCCCCCTTTTGCTTTTTGGGAAATACTATTAAATAGACGCTCGTAGACGGGATTTCGCTCACATTTGACCTGGGCCCCAATCTCACTGCCTCCTGGCACGGCGTTTAGCCCGCAGCCGCGGCCGGCCATGCAAACTCTGACTAAGGCCAATAAACCCTCTCTCAGTTGCGTATTTTGACGTGTGTTGATGTCGATAATTGGGGCTATGTTGTCACAGCCGCTGACCGATTCATGTAATAAATCGGGACGTTACCGCTAACACAGCTGAGGCTGAAACCTAAGTGCAGGTCGGCCCAAAACTCGACCTCTTGCTGGATCCAAGGTGGCCTTGGCTTCGGATTGGGTGGCCTGCCTAATCCGGGTGAAATGGCGGGGCGGACCGCAGGGATTCTAAGAGCCTGCCCCAACTGCGCTTGAGATTTGCCTCATTCGTCCACGTTTTCTCTCTCAACCCAGACGCATCTTGTAGGAAGTCCCGGAGAGCGCACTTCAATTCATCCATGGCTGGTACGTCGCTGGTAGCTATGACAATCTCGCTAAAAGGCAGCAGCCTGGGAATCCGTAGAGAGAGGCACGCCTTCGATGGATAAGCCCTAGCAACATCCTCGATGCCCACTAATTGTTCTTGATATGGCCAGGTTTGAGTTGCAGGAATGTCATGTGCGGGTGTTGACGGTGATATCTCTCGCCTTTCTTCGATAAGTGGCAATTCATGCACCGGACACACAAAGTCCCTGCGGTCCCATCTCTGAAGTTCGAGAGAGTAGTACGGGCTCAGCGGACATTCAAGATGTCTGGAAGGCGATTCTACGGTTCCCATCTCTACCATCTGGAAGTGGTCATCCGCCAGCCATGTCTCATCGCCCCTGGCGAAAAAATGATAGGCAGCCAAAGAGAAGTTATTGTAAACCGATTCTGCCCCCAAGGTTTCACAGGCGCTCTTGGCGGCAGCTAGGATTTCTTGCTGAATGGTTTGGCGCTGCAGCAGCGATGACTCAACGTTTTCCAGCTCATCGGCAAGCCAAGCATCGAATTGTTGTCCCAAGACCTGAGAAAGCGAGTCACGCACAGCCTTCAGCTGTATGTCGTAACATCCAAAACTTCCAAAAACCCGTTGCGTTAGCGTATCCAGCTGCGCAGCCAAGTTTTGGCCCATGACAGACAATAACCGACTTCCCGTCTCCTGGGCCACACCGGCAGACCTTCTAGCCCACTCCCTTAGAAGATCTGATAGATCACTTTCTTTTGCCTCTTGTCGTTCCTCTTGTTGGTCTCCCTGAGAGTAGAGTTCCCTCCATCGCTGCTGTAGCGCACCTGGCAGTTCGCCTACCTGTGCTGGTGAAAGTGTTTCAAATTCCCCGAGTACTCGCTTAACAGTGTACCAAGTGGGGGCTCGAATACCGCTGAACCGCCGTGCCACTTTGTCCCGAATTCGGTCTATTTGCGTTTCACGCAGATAGTACTCCTCCCAAATGGCAAGCTTAATATCCCAATCCATGCTGCCCCCCCCCATGACAAGAAATTGAGAGAAATGTATGAGAAATGTATGAGAAAAAGCAGAGACAAGCGCGCGAAGAACTTCTACCCTTATTATAGAGTTCAAAGATACTCAGAACAATGTCATACAAGGTGTACTAGTGACACAAGCCTATCCACAAGGAATAGACCTCAAAATCGCTAGGATAAAAGTCGGCCTTCGCCAATATGAAGTCGCTGCTGAGGTGGGCATATTGCCGAGCCGACTTTCAGAAATTGAGGCTGGCCGACGCATGCCCTCGCCTATGCTAGTGAAGCGCATCCGCGAGGTCATAGAACAAGCCTAAGTGGCGGAAAGTTCCATGTGCCGAGAAGAACACGCGCAAATCAACAGGGCTCGCAATACCCCGACGGTCACTGTCGACATCCAGCATCAAGCCGGTGCACCAGGCCCACGTGCTGCATGGCACAGACTCTGGGACCGGCTCTTGAGCAAGGACACAGGCGAACGAGAGGCCGAGGAAAAGAGTGAGAGGGGAAACCTATGACAGGGATCACTCATAGGGACAAATCCCTAACCATTCTGGGCGATAAGTTCCGATTGTACCCAAACTCTCTGGTTGTGGACGGGGAGCCCAGTAAAGAGGAATATGTCCTTGCCTTTAACAGGCTCCAGTTTATCGAGGGATCCATCCACTGGTGGTATGGGGACCTTTGTCGCGCTTATGAGGGCCAGTACGGGGCCATCGCTGGGATAGCTGACAATTCAGGGTTTGATACTAGCACCATTTATGACGACAAATGGGTGGCCACCAAATATGAAGTTTCGGACCGGTCCGAAACTTTGTCATGGAAACACCACCGTATCGCGGCTCCGTATGAAGACCGGCTGGAATGGCTTAAGCAAGCTGAAGAGAACAACTGGTCGGCACGAGACCTCCAGCTAGCCATAACGAAGACGAAAAGACGGGAGCCACCTTTGCCAGAGGGTGTCTACAATGTCATCTACGCTGACCCACCATGGGAGTACTCCAACGCGCTGCGCCAATGGGGCCCCGCTGAATCCCACTATCCCACAATGAGCATCGACGAGCTGTGCGACCTGGCAATACCTGCCGCAGAGAACGCTGTTCTATTCTTATGGGTGACAAACCCCTTCCTAAGAGACGCCTTTCAGGTAATTGATGCGTGGGGCTTCCAATATAAAACCAATATAGTCTGGCTCAAGAGTGCGCTTAAAAAGCCCGGAAGCGGTTTCTGGGTAAGGGGTCGGCATGAATTGCTCTTCATCTGTAGCAAGGGGTCTTTTGTCCCCGATCAAACGGGGAGGGACCCTGTTGGGTCGGTAATCGAAGACCCGATCGTTTTAAACGACCCGGTAACTGAGCATAGCACCAAACCGGAGAGGGTCTACGAGATCATTGAGTATTTGTACCCCAATGCGAACTACCTGGAACTTTTTGCACGGAACACGCGCCCTAATTGGACCGCCTGGGGCCTGGAAGCAGGGAACAATGCGAGAAGAGGTGACACAAACAACTGAAACTCAGCACGCTCCAGCAGTCTCGGAAGCCCATGAGTTCCTGGAACTTCTCTTTCAGAATACACGGGGGTTTGTCGAGATAAGGTTTATTGCCCAGCACACGCGGCATCCTGAGCAGCTGTTCTACCATAACGTTCAGACAATCGACTGGCACCGCATTGGAACCCAGAATCGAGAACGGCAAAACGTCTACTTCGGAGTTTGTGCCAGGAGGGTCCGGCGAGGAAGGGAAGAAGACGTGAATTTGATCTCGGCCTACTGGGCAGACTTGGACGCCGATGACTTCCCGGAAGGCAAAGAAGGGGCCTGGGAAGCTGCGAATAGCTTGCCTCAGGATTTGAAACCCTCGTTGATCACCGACAGCGGCCACGGATATCACGTCTATTGGCTGTTCACTGAGCCGGTTTTAGCGGGAGAAGCCGCACAACCACATAAGGAGACACTTCGCAGCCTGGCTAAGCACCTGGGCGGAGACTTAAAGAGTACGGACTTGGCTCGGGTCTTGAGATTGCTTGGCTTCATTAACTGGAAAGATGCGAACCACCCGGTTAGGGCAAAAATAATCGACTGGTCTCCAGAGCGACGCTATTCTCCAGAGGATTTCGCCCATTTCAAAGCACAGGCGACCGAGGGGAGGCGGGAGTCCGTGAAGGATAAGGATAGACGCTATCAGGATTTGCCTGAAAGAATTCGCCAGGCAGCAGTCCTCAAGGTGCGCCAAACCTGTGCGTTTATGCGCCACTGTGAAGAAGATGCCCAAAGTCTCCCATATGCGGATTGGTTTGCAATGGTGTCACAGCTTGCTTGGTTTGCAGAAGTCGGTCGTAAGGCTGCGCACGAGCTATCAGAGCCATATGACAGGGGCAGCAAACGCTACACCCCGGAAGAAACGGACAAGGTTTTTGATTCGGTCTTACAGGGCGCACAGAATGGGAAGGGGCCACAAACATGTGAACATATTGAGAATATAGTGGGGTTCCCCTGCCCTCATGACTGCCCGGCAAAGAGCATTGCCATGTCGACTCCTGCTGGGCTCGCTGTCCACCTGGCAACCGCGGAGGCGCGGAACCAAGAGCACAATGAGGCAATTCAGCAAGTGGTCCAAGAACAATCGAAGATGGAGAAGCCACGCCTGGACGATATTGGAAATGGAGAACGGTTTGCTCGCCAGCACAAAGGGAAAGTCGTGTGGGTACCGGAGTGGGGGTGGCTTTTGTGGGACGGGAAGAGGTGGCGGAGGGACGCAGGGGAAGTGGCAGAGCTTGCAAAGCACACAGCAAGGTCAATCTTCCAGGAGGCTAGTTTGGAACGTGACTCTGAGCAGGCTAAGGCAATCGCCAAACACGCGATGCGTACTGCTTCAAAGAATCAACGTGACGCCATGGTGGATGCGGCAAAGACAGAACCAGGCATTCTAGCGCACGTGGGGGAATTCGACAAAGACCCTTGGTTACTCAACTGCCAGAACGGCGTGTTGGACTTGAGGGACGGAAGGCTAATGAAGCATGATCCAGCTCTGAGAATGACCAAGTTAGCAAATGCGGCGTATGACCCTGAAAAATTGTGTCCTGAATGGACTAAATTCCTCAACACTGTTTTCGAAGGGAACCAGGATATTATCAGGTTCGTACAAAAGGCGACAGGCTTTTCACTAACGGGCATACCTCCAGACCGAGTACTGTTTATGCTCCACGGTCCTGGGGGAAACGGCAAAACAACACTGGTAAACACCTTGACTAACATCCTCGGTGACTATGCAGATGACACCCCACCTGAAACGTTGGCGGTAAAGAGACACGAGCAAATCCCCAATGACATCGCCAAGTTGCACGGAAAGCGCTTGGTAACGACGAGTGAGCTAACTGAGGGGAAGGCACTAAACGAAGCAATAATTAAGAAGATGACTGGTCGCGGACGCATGAGTGCCCGCTTCCTACATCGCGAGTGGTTTGACTTCACGCCAATCCATAAACTCTGGGTGGACACAAATCATAAACCGGTAATAAGAGAGACATCCAAAGCCATCTGGGATAGGATCAAGCTTGTCCCCTTTACGGTAACATTCAATGAGGAAACTCAAGATCAAGGCTTACCCGCAAGACTACTTACCGAAAGCAATGGCATCTTGACTTGGATGGTTCAGGGATGTTTCCTGTGGCAGCAAGAAGGACTCAAGACGCCAGATAGGGTTAGGGCAGCAACAGATGACTACCGTAGGGAGATGGATTCAATCGAGCAATTCATTGACGACTGCTGTGTTGTTGAAGCAACAGCTTCGGTCAAGTCAAGTACGTTGTACGAGTTCTTCCGCACTTGGGCAAGTGATAATGGAGAATATACGTTAAGTGGAAAGAAATTCAGTAATCGTCTTGTGGAAAAGGGTTTTGAGAAAAAGAAGGCCAAAAACGGAGTACAATTCTGCGGTTTGGGCTTACCTGTGACGGGGGTGAATAGTGGGGGGTGAAGGGTTGGGACTGATGAAGGGTTGTGCATAGTTTTTCAGGTTTTTTCTCCATGTGTTCCCGCGTGAGGAATTTTCCTAGAAAAACCCTTCACCACCCTGCACCTGACCCAAACCTTTCACCCAACTAGTGTAGTAAGAATAGAGGAGCTACAGCATCAAGAAACTTAAGAGAAAGCACGCCATGTTGACATTATCCAACGATAATCGTTTAATCGGGGCATGAGCGACTGGTTGGGGCCAGCGCTCCAGAAGTGCTTGCAAGGCATCTGTTGCTACTACGACAGCCGGGGCGTATCGGAGCAGCGCCTGCACTTCCCACTACTGTAACAAAGTCAAATGGAAGGAGGCTAAGAAGCTATGAAGGCCGCAATCTACTGCAGAGTATCGACCGAGGACCAGGAACGAGAGGGTACTTCTCTCGGAAGCCAGCAGGACGCATGCCTCAAACTGGCTAAAGACAGCGGTTACGAGACGTGCGACGGTTACACTATCCGAGAAGTCTATTCGGGGCTTACCCTCGACCGGCCGGAATTGCTCCGGTTAAGGCAGTGGATAAGAGATAGGGAGATAGATACCGTAATAGCGTATTCTACAGACCGCGTCTCTCGCGATCCTGTGCACCTCCTCTTGATTGCCGAGGAGATTGAAAAGGCGGGACTCAAGCTGCTACTTGTGAGCGAGCCACTGGATAATACCCTTGAAGGCCAGCTCTTGAGCTATGTCAAGGGATGGGCCTCAAAACTTGAGGTAGTAAGAACAAGGGATAGGAGCATAAGGGGCAAGAAAGAAAGGGCTTTGTCGGGTAAGCTACCGGGCAACAGCCACGCGAGGCTATACGGGTATACTTACATCCCCGGAAGAGGGGTAGGGGAAGGCATAAGGTATGTCAACGAGCTAGAAGCCGAGTGGGTCAGAAGCATGTTCCGCTGGGTGATTGAAGAGAAGCTGTCGACCAACGCGATAACGAAAAGGCTCACAGCTCTAGGGGCTCCAACCCCGTCCGGCAACAAAGCTTACTGGGCAAGAGACACGGTATACAGGATGCTGAGGAACTCCGCTTACTGCGGGAAGACCTATGCGTTTACGCGGACCTATGGAGAGCCCAAGAAAAGGTTAAAGCCGGATGCCAAACGCAAAAATTCCGGAGTTATCTGGAAAGACAGGAGTGAGTGGGTGGAGATACCTGGAGCGACACCCCCCATCATCTCGGAGGAAGTATTTCAAGCGGCCCAAAAGCAACTTGAACATAATAAACAGATGGCCCTGGCAAGGTGCAGAACCGTGAACCGATATCTTCTTAGTAGCCATGTCAACTGCAGCCGATGCGGTAAGCCCTTCTCCGGGACTGTGAAAACCATGCAGCGTGGAGGTAAAACCCACAAGTACCGGCGGTATCGGTGCAGGGGGAAGTCCAAGCTGGTCTCGCCAGTCGGCTGCGATAACCCGGCCTTCCCCGCGGAGCGTCTAGAGGCAATAGTCTGGGAACAGATAGAAGCAGTGCTGTCCAACCCCGATCTTATCTTAGCCGAGTTGAAAAGGAGGAACCATGAAGGCAACGACAGGAGCTTTCTGAAAAGAGACTTAGAAAGGGTAAAGACCCAGCTTGCGAACACGAGGAAACGGAAGGAGAGGATATGGAAAGCGTTTGAGATCACAGGCGATGAAGAGACCTTCAGAAAAGACATAAGAAACGCGGAGCAAGAGATTGGAACTCTGGGGGAAGAGAAGGCCAAGCTGGAGAAGAGGATCGATGAAAGCCAACAGCTTCAATTAGATGCGCAAAGCGTCAGGGAGGCTTGCCGGCTGGTCAAACAGAACCTTGGCAATCTCACTTTTGAAGACAAGCGACTAGCCTTAGAGGCACTACAGGTGAAGGTATGGATTGATGGTTCAAACGTGACCATCCAAGGTGCTATACCGATCGAAAATGGGTTAACGTTGCGTATTGCATCCTGATGGCGTCGGTGATACCTCGCCTGAGGTCAGCTCTGCTATTAGCATTAACCC
>JBKGZM010000083.1:0-7674 GCA_046545575.1 Dehalococcoidia bacterium | reverse complement strand
ATAGCCAGAATCATCACCAGTGCTTTTTCATTTTGTTTGCCTCCTTGTAATTATTCTTGAATCTATTACGCCCCCACCCTTTCCCAAATTTCACACTCTCATATTTATCACCCCCTCTTGTCTTGGGACCTAGGTCCTAAATTTTCTGGGCCCAAGGTCCCATTGATGCCTGGATGGTGGTCTGAGTCACAACAAGCAACATACCCGGATCAGGGGATTTGGGGACAACGCCAACATATCTCAAAAAGAGGGCAAGAAAGAAATAACCTTCTCATTCCGTATGGTAATAAATCGGGGGTAAGTCAGGTGGACTCTATATTCTCTATTTCTTTTTGCATCTCTTCCAGGAGTTGTTTTATCTTTAACTGGTTCTTGTCGTCCATAAAATCATTATCAGCCCCTTTCTGTGGTATTACGAGATCTTTCAGCCTTTCTAGATGCTTTTCGAAAACCCTCTTCAGTTCTTCAATATTGTTTTCTTCTTCCAAATTGGTTCGGACAGTTTCTTCTAAATCATGAAAAACAAGATAGTCTGCGAGTTCTTTGCTCAACGGAGTCTGTGTTTCCGGGGCTATCCTGTTTGCTATTGAGCTGATATCACTCGATGTCCTTGTAATCGCATGAAGCTGATTGTCGAGCGCTACTTCAAACATCCTATCGCGGGAATTTGTCTCTTGATGGGCTTCAAGTAGATCGACCAGGTCTGAATAATAATGGTATAACTTTATAAAACCTCCCTGGTAACACTCCTTTATACAGTTATCATAGCTTTGTGATAGTGATTCCATCTGCCTGTGTTCACCATACCAAAGACCCAGGGTTGCCACTAAAGCACAGATGAGGGCTATTATTATGTACTTTTGTTTCTTCATAAATACCTCCTCCTCGCTTTATTTGAATAGAGTCCCCGACGCAACAAGGGAAGGAGCCGAAACACTCCGGCTCCTTCCCTTTGGTTCTCTTTCTTCAATAAGCTACTCCAGCCAGTAGTATGCATAGCTATAGGATATATAACTCAGATACTCGCGGTAATTCCCCACAACTTCATAGGTAACATCAGAATCGACATCGACCCTGATAACGTCGAAGTTATGCTCGACACCGTCAAAATCATACTCGAATTTAGTCACTAAACCCTGGTCATTTATACCTTCTTCAAAATCACGGGCATCTTCAGGCAAATTCCAGCTGTATTCCACGGTTATAGGATTAACCATTGTTCCTGAGACATAAACAGAATCCACGGGCACAGGAATTATTACGACTCCTATACGCGGTATATAAAATGGTATTTGTATACTTGTATCACCACTTTGAATAGGATCTTTAGGCTCGAAATACGTGCCAGGGTCACCATCGTGCTTTGTCTCCAACTCCGACATATTAACCCTTGTAATCTCAGATGGGGTTTGATCAGCATCTTCTTCAACGTTATCCACTTTTGTCCAATAACGTATAACCCAAGGAGTGTCCACTGAGGATCCCTCTTCACCCTGAATCTCCCAATCAAAACCCCTGGATATAGAAGATGTGGCAATAGTATCATAGGTGGAAGACCTCAATGTTTCTCTTTCACTTATGGTCTTGATTTCTGTTGTCTGTGTAACGGCACTTCCATCAAGTACTATAGTAAAAGGATCAACACGACGTTTTTCTTTGCTATCTTCAATTTCTTCGAGCTTGTATAGGTTAACTATGACTTTGTCTTGATTAACCCAAAATGCCTCGTAGCACAGGTCTGAATTTTTGATTTCACCTCTATAGCCTTGCAAGTTGTCTTCTTTGAAGGGCTCAGAGGAGGCAATCACATAACGCTCTGTTCCGTCTTTATCTGGGTTAACCACTATTACACCATCCAACTGATTGCTTTCTAGTGTTAAGTGGCCAGTAACCTTTTCCCCTACAGTGGTTGTGACTTCAATCCTGTCGTCACTGATAGCCCGTTTTTCAGTTTTCACAACCTTCTTAATCCCCTGAGCTTCAATTGTCGACACGCTACTACCATCTTCTGCAGAAGCTGCTCCTGCGAAAGAAGCGGACACAACCAGCAAAGCCGCAACGAGTAGATAAGATATCACCTTTTTCATTTTACTTGCCTCCTTGTAATTATTTTTGAATTTGTTACTACCTCAACCTCCTCCCAAGTTTCACACCCTCATATCCAGCACCTCTCTTCATCCCATCTCTCAATCCCCTCACTGCAATACTCACATTACACCAAAAATCCTGGATTGTATATAGAATTTCATTACAAAAACCTTTCAATTTCCTTTCAATTTGCTTACAATCTTGCCGGCAGGCGCGGATATGCAAAAGGCACCACGTCTAGCGGTGCCTTTTTGCAGATAAATTGGCTATAGTGTTCCCTGGCTATTACCGGTCTCCACCTTCGAGCCGGTAGCCAAATCCGGTGATGGTTATAATATATCTGGGGTTATCAGGATCAGCCTCGAGCTTTGCTCTCAGGCGGCGGATGAGAACATGTAAGAGTCCCTTAGCACTCGCACCTTGCTCCTTCCAGAGTCTGGACAGAAGATAATCGTGAGGAACAGTCCTGCCCGCATTCAACACGAGTTCCTGCAAAAGGGTATACTCCCTCGGTGTAAGCTTTACATCTTTTCCGGCCAAAGTTACACGCCCGGCAGAGAAATCGATGTGCAGGTCACCACTGCTAAAGGAAGCAGGCTGTTCAGAAGTAGAGCTGATTACCCCTCTGCGACGGAGAACAGCCCGCACACGGGCCATCAACTCATCCACCCCAAACGGCTTTGTAACATAATCGTCAGCGCCGAGATCGAGGCACTTTACCTTGTCTCCCCGGTCCTCCCTCACGCTCAGCATGATGACCGGCACCTGCGACCACTTACGAAGCCGGGAAAGCACCTCGAATCCATCCATTCCTGGCATCATGATGTCGAGGATCACTATTGAGGGCAGGGTTCTCGTAACAGTCTCAAGGGCTTCGATACCGTCCCTGGCTATGGCAGTCCGCCACCCCATAGCCTCCAGGTTAGCCTGGACCATTTCCCTTATTCCTTCATCGTCATCGACTATGAGGACCGGTGCCCGGTCTGTTTCCACTGTTACCTCCTGCATCTATGGTCCCGGGAGGAAAAGAGATTGCTTTGTCGCTCGCCAGAGGCGACCTCCTCGCAATGACAGTTACAATGATGCCCGTGAAACATGGTCAGCGAATCGAGGCAATAAGGCCCTGACACACTGGACATAATCGCATCCTTTGCTTGTTCCCGCTACCAATGATCTGAGCCTTGTTGCAATTCTCCTCTCTCACCTATCGGCAAAGTGAAGCTGAACCTCGAACCCTTCCCCACCTGGCTCTCCGCCCATATTTCTCCGCCGTGTGCCTCCACCAGCACGCGCGAGATGGAGAGTCCAAGCCCCACCCCACCCCTCCGCCCGGCCACAACATCTGCGCCCTGGTAAAAACGATCAAATACTGTGCCCAGGAGTTCGGGGGATATCCCATCACCTTCATCAATGACGCTGAAAGTGACAAACCCGTCCGAACGCCTCACCTCGATGGTAATGTGGCTGCCCTTTTTAGAGTACTTTGCCGCGTTCTCCACCAGGTTGATTAACACCTGCCCTATGCGGGCACCGTCGACAATGAGCGGGGGCAACCTCGAAGGGACATCCATCTGTAATTTGTGATCGCGGGTGATCGTCGCCAGTGCGCCACTGACCGAGTCCAGTATATCGGAGACCCAGTGGAGTTCCTTTTCCATCTTCAGCGTCCCGGCCTCGAGACGTGACATGTCCAGCAGATTCCCAACCAGACGGGAAAGCCGGTCACTCTCCCTGTCGATACTCCGGAGAAACCGCTGCTGCTCCTCTTTTCTCCACCGGACATCCCGGCGGAGAAGGGTGGTGGCAAAGCCCTTGATCGTGGTTAGCGGAGTGCGCAGCTCGTGGGAAACCATGGAGAGGAGTTCGGTCTTCAATTGCTCTGAACGGTGAAGGGCATCTATCCTGGCCCTGGCCTGGATTATCTCCTCCTCCTTTTGCTTTTCCTCCGTGACATCCCTCAGTACCTCGATGACGGAGAGGCTCCCGTCGGGATTCAAGAGCGGGGCCGCCATGACATCATACTGCCTGTCTCCGACAGTGTTGAGGAAATGTACAGCCTCCCTCCCATTTCTGGAAAAATTCCGTACAGGACAGTTGGGATTCCTTGCCCCTTTACCCAGTTCCTTCCAGCATGTTTCCCCAATCCTCGCACCGAAGTGTTCCATCGCAGCGCTGTTCATAAACTGTATCACGTAATCAGTGCTTATTATGATTACACAATCGCTCATGCTGTTGAGCCACGACTCCATGTTCTCTCGTGCCTGCAGAACATCACCATACAAGCGAGCATTCTCCAGATGGGTAGCCACCTGGTTGTTGAGGGTGCGGATAAGCTGCCTGTCCTCAACCGTGTAGGGTTGCTCGGAGAGCTTTGGTCCCAAAATGAGCAGTCCCGCCAGCTGCCCGACCGGGGTTTTCAGCGGGGCGATGAGGTCTGCTCCAATCCGGCCCAGTGTTTCCCTTTCCTCGGAGATAACACCCTGCAACTGGGGGACGATGTCGAGGTCTTCAAACGCTATCATCTCTCCCGAACGCCTCAGCCACCTCACCAGCGGGCTATCATTCTTCAGAAGGAAGTTGGAACCGGAGCTACCTGCACCGGCAGACGATGCCACAGTGAAATCGCCGTCGGGGGATGAAGGCACCAGCAGGTGGACCCTCGAAACCTTCAATGCCTCTGCGACAAGATCAACCATCACGGACCCCAGTTTGGCGGAATCCAGCAGGCTGTGGGCATCATGACTAAAGACTTCCAGGGCTTTGAGGGAATCGTATCTATCACGGTAAAACAACCGATCAACCCTCCTCTGAATGACCTGCCACAGCAGGGGCACAGGAAAAGCCAGCACGACCAGGATGATACTATAGGCCCACAAGGGAAAGTTGAAGCGGGTGAAGGTACTTGTGGCGAGAAGAAAGACGCCGATAAAGGGAATTGCAATCAGGGCACTGGTCAGGACATAGGCAACGCTTTTGCGCAGTACAACGCGGATATCCAGCAGGTTGTGTTTCGCGATAGCTATGGTGATGAGGATACAAAAGACTATATTGCTGAATATCACACCGGGATATAACGGCAGTCCCAGAACCGGCAAAATATCGAAAGCTCCACCGATGAGACTAATGATGATTGCTGAGATGATATAGGCAGCCCTGTTCCTTTGTTCGGAGGAACTTGTATTCCTGTACATACTAATGAAGATAACGATGGCCATCACCAGCAGGCCATAACTGAACAAAATCATCAAAGGCACAAAAGGTCCGAAAACAGGGGCATAGCCGTATGACTTTACCTGCATTCCACGAAACACCAGATCACTGAAAGCCAGTGGGATGAAGAGGAGACAGACACCGTAGAGTAAAGGCAACGTCCATGTCCTGAGGGAGACAGCGGCATAGCGAACGGAGAAATGATAGAACACCACCGCTGAGAAGGGGCCCAGTACTACCAGCCATTTCTCCCATTGGTAGGCATGCTGGACATCCGGGCTCGCCCGCATCGCAAAAATGAGAACTCCCCAAACGGCCAGGCAAAAGAGATAGAGGGAGAACAGGCGATGGGTGAAGCGCTGGGAGTATCCTTTCAGCACTATCGCCATCAGCCCCAGGCAGAAAACCGTCTGGACCAGCGGCAAACTCAGGTACGTATTCATAAGCCTTTCATCCCATACTCTGTTTAATTGCCAAGCAAAGTCCGGATAACAGCATCCGACGCATTCATGTGAGGAGGCTTGAGATGGGCCAGGTCAGCACCGGATCTTTGTTTTTCATCATAATATTGCCGGAAGCTCCCCGGGGGCAAAAGCGCCACCCTCAGCGGCCGGAGTCCTAGCATGCCTTCAAGATCCCCGTAGTCCTGGCTCACGGATGCCAGTAGCTGATGGATCGCTTCCGCCACCTCTTCCGCCTCCATCGATTCCTTTAACTCTATATAAAGACGTACTATCGGCTGATTTTGCTCATATTCCTTGCGTGCAGACCAGTCCTCGTATCCGATTCCCGTTTTTGCAATAGCTCGCCAGAGCGTCTTCTCATCCAATCTGGAGAAACCGGCAATATCGATGATTTCATCAACTCGACCCTCAAAGACCATTTGTGGCAGCTTAATTCCTGTCTCGTTGTCTTCAAGCGCAATGATTCTTATAAGGTCGCCAAGCCTGTACCTCAAGAAGGGCATGCCATGAAAGCTGGTAAAAACCACCTCGTAGCGCTCTCCCGGCTTTACCTCATCGAGGAGGACAGTGGAGGGCTGATAGTTCTTATTGTCCCTGTTCTCAAGCCATTGGCTTTCCGGTATGAACTCCAGAAAACCAGACAGTGGAACAAAGGTCATGCTCTTTTTATTCCAGGCGCCTGTTGCAATGAGTCCCGTTTCTGTAGCTCCATAAAGCTCCAGTGGCTTTCTGCCCCAGTAGTTCAGTATCCGATCCCTGTAGATATCAGTGTCGGTTCCGTAGCAGATAATCCCCCGCACTGGCCAGAGGTCTTTGGGCAACAGGGGTCTCCGTTTTATCCTGCTCTTTAGCCAGGCTCGGATCAGGCGCCACATTATCCAAGGATGCAACATATTCCCACTGAAACTCATCTTCCCCGACGCTTTGCTAAACCCTTCACCTATCTTAACGAGGACACTGCTCAAAGAGCCCAGCATGTCAACGCCGGTACGCAGCGCGATCTGGAATCCAGCCTGGGTCCTTGTCTCAAAGTCGGCATCCGCATATTCATCAAGGGGCGGGATCAGGCGAGCATCTATCAGCGGAAGTGCGGTCTCAGCAAAGATTCCTGACATATATGGAGACGGGGGCAAATTATGCAACATCCGGAGACCGGGACTGATATTTACTCTCCCTTTCCTGGTGGTAGAGGCCAGTATCATTAACCCAACGCTATACGCAGCGATGGTTTCAACTGCTGGTTCGGTGTAAGGCACCCATTTGGGAGCACCACCTCTCCCTGAGGTACGAGCCCAAAGATATGGTTTAACAGGCAGGGCATATTCACTTCGGTTATTCAGATAATGGGTATAGTCCTTATAGGTTGTGAGAGGGACAAGCTGGCGAAACTCGGATACATCCTTTGGCCTCTCAGGCATAAGTTTCTCAGCTATAGAGCTTCCATAGATAAGGTTAATCTGCTCCCTCAGAAGATGTTCCTGCATCTCCATGAATTCATCAAGGGAGAGGTCGAGGAAACCACAGTATTTTTGCCAGATCCTTTCCTGATCAGGGGTGAAAAAGAGTCTATCCTTCTGTATCACTCGGACACCTCCCCATTGTTAATACAAGAATAAGACTGTGCTTTTTGCCCTGTCAATATCCGTCTGGGCTTGGCCGGCGACTCTCCCTTTCTAGCTTCCGTATCAAGCGGCTGTCCCTGGCGATCCAGAGTTCAACTTCCATTTTCCAATTCCTCTTTCAGAGGGGGTAGTTTCCAGACGCCGTCACACACATGCCACGATGGTTTATCGGAGTCTCGTTCATAACATTTATTGCCCACTATGATGGCTTCTCTCCAGCCTTCGGGCCCTATTATCTGTGTTCTCAGCTGGTCAGGCTCAACGGAGTCCGATTGAGTGATAGATCTCTG
>JBKGZM010000082.1:0-7691 GCA_046545575.1 Dehalococcoidia bacterium | reverse complement strand
GGCATAGTCCTCACGTATTTGGGCATTGCCAAGAAATGGGAACCGCTTTTGCTGGTGCCTATTGGCTTCAGCGTTATTATAGTTAATCTTTTCCCGGGGCTTATGAGCGCCAGTCTCGATATAGAGGCCCCTATTAACGGCGAGGTTACCCATGTTATCTCGGTTGAGGAGGGGAAGACCATTGATGTTGAGGAAGGAACTCTCCTCTTCCGTATAAAGTCCTCCGATGGGGCGATAGAGGAGGTAGTTGCCAAGGGAGACGGAGAGCTCAGTCAGGAGAACATCAAGTTCGAAACTGGCGATAGGGTCTATGCGCATGACAAAATGGCAACGCTTGATGATGTATCGATATTAGTGGACGGGAGCTATTCCACCGGGCTCCTTTCCCGGATTTTCCAGTATGGAATTATGTGGGAGCTCATACCTCCCTTGATTTTCTTCGGATTGGGGGCATTAACTGACTTCGGGCCGCTAATCTCCAATCCCAAGACGCTGATCCTCGGTGCTGGGGGACAGTTCGGGGTTTATTTTGTTATGTTCCTGGCCGTATTAATGGGGTCGGGATGGATTCCAGGGATAGACTTTGGCATAAAGGAGGCGTGCTCCATTGGTATAATCGGTGGGGCTGATGGACCGACGACGGTATTCCTCACAAACAAGATGGCGCCTCATCTTCTGGGTGCCACCGCTGTATCGGCCTATACGTATATGGCTATGGTCCCCATTATTCAGCCTCCGGTAATAAGGGCACTGTGCAGTAAAAAAGAGCGTGCGATATACATGAAACCGGTCATGCGCCAGGTCTCGAACAAAGAGAAGATACTGTTCCCCTTCATAGGCACGATCGTCATCATATTGCTTGTGCCCGATTCAGCTCCGCTTATTGGCTCCTTTATGCTGGGGAACCTCCTTCTTGTATGCGGCGTCACCGACAGGCTGGCCAAGACGGCTGGTGAGGATTTCATGAATGTTTTAACCATATTGCTGGGTATGTCCGTTGGCGGGATAATGACTGCAGAGCACTTCCTGAGGCTGGATTCGATTCTGGTTTTTGTACTGGGGCTTATCGCTTTTGCTAGCGCGACGGCATTTGGCATCCTGATAGCCAAGTTGATGAACAAGGTATCCAAGGAGCAGATTAACCCGATGATAGGTGCTGCAGGTGTTTCAGCGGTACCGATGGCGGCCCGGGTGGTTCAGGCGGAGGGGCAGAAGGCGAATCCTCGTAACTTCCTGTTGATGCATGCAATGGGACCCAATATTGCTGGGGTTATCGGGACTGCCACAGCGGCGGGGGTGTTCCTGGCGCTGGTTGGATAGAAGCACCCCACAGCTTGCTGTGGGGTATCCAGCGGATACTTTTATGAGAAAGGCCGCAACCGCCTGCGGCGGTTGCGGCCTTTGAACACAACAAAGCTAAAGCGCTGGCAATCTATTCCTTGCTCTTTTTGGCTTCTTCAGCGACTTTCTGCGTTACGTGTGATGGTGCTTCCTCATAATGACTAAAGTCCATGGAGTATGTGCCGCGGCCCTGAGTCATCGATCTAAGGTCGACGCTGTAGCGCATCATTTCTGAGTAGGGTGCTTGCGCATCGATTACGTTAATTCCACCTTCAGGATTCATACCCGATATCCTGGCTCTCTTCCCGTTGAGGTCGCCTACGACATCTCCAGTGAGTGATTCAGGCACTGTGACCCTGACATTCATTATTGGTTCGAGGAGCACGGGTTTTGCCTCTGACACTCCTTTACGTAAGGCATGTGATCCTGCCATTTTGAAGGCTTCATCGGATGAATCGACGGAGTGGTAACTACCGTCGTAGAGGGTGACTTTCACATCAACGACTGGATAGCCAGCTAGCACTCCCTCACCGAGGGCCTCTACAACGCCCTTCTCAACCGCGGGAATAAACCTCTTCGGTATAACACCGCCAACGATGGCGTCCACAAATTCGTAGTTCTGACCTCTGGGTAAGGGGTCTAGCTGGATAAGCACATGACCGTACTGCCCGTGCCCTCCGGATTGCTTTTTGTGTCTGTATTCCGCTTTTGTTGAAGTGGAAATCGTTTCTTTATATGGCACCTTTGGCGTTGCCAGCTCAGCCTCTACATTGAACTTGCGCTTGATTTTGTCGGTGACCACCTCCATTTGCGCTTCACCATAGCCTGAGAGGATTGTCTCGCCGGTATCAGGCTCCTTCCGCATGGTGAGTGAGGGATCCTCTTCCCTTATTTTGCTTAGTGCTGTACCGAGTTTGTCGAAGTCCGCTTTGGTCTTCGGGTGTACAGCGAGGCTCAAACCCGGATCAGGGAAATCTATGGGGGTAAAGGAAACAGGATGGTTCTCGTTAGAGAGGGTATCCCCGGTTACGGTGTCTGTCAGCTTGGACACCAGGCCGATGTCCCCTGCAACAAGGCGAGAGATCGATTCCTGCGACTTACCTTGCTTAACGAAAAGCTGGGCGATGCGCTCGGGTTTGCGTTTGGAAGTGTTCCAGACGCTGGAATCGCTATTAAGCATGCCGCTGAAGACACGGAGGTAGTTCATTCTTCCTACATAGGGGTCGGCACTTGTTTTAAAAACCAGTACTGAAAGGGGGGCATTGTCATCCGGATCCAGGCTTTCCTGCGTACTATCCTTTTGCACCTGTATGCTGCCCCTATCCTTGGGGGAAGGTAGATACTCGCAGATGGCATCCATCAGTTGTGAAATACCCTGGTTGTTTAAAGCAGAGCCTACCATGACAGGTATTAGCTTATTTTGCAGGACTCCTGCACGGAGCGTGTTGCGAATCTCATCTTCACTTATCTCCTCACCCTCAAGGTACTTGGTAGTCAGCTCCTCATTTGTCTCCGCGATACCTTCCACCAATTTGTCCCTGGATGTCTCTATGTCTCCCGAGACAGCGTCCTCCTTTGCATCCCCTTCTGCCTTCCCGGAAATTAGATCATAGACTCCCTGAAAATTGTCTCTCTCCCCGATTGGGAGTTGCAGCGGCACGCAATCCCTGCCGAACCTTTCCTGGATCTGTTCGAGAGTCTTTTGGAAATCGGCGTTCTCGCGATCGATCCTGTTTATGAAGACTATACGGGGGAGTTGCATCTCATTTGCATAGTCCCACATAATCTCCGTTCCTACTTGAATACCAGCCGAGGCATCCACGATGATTACAGCGGCATCGGCTACTCTGAGCGCTGCCTTTACTTCCCCGATAAAGTCGAAATATCCGGGGACATCGAGCAAGTTGATCTTTTTCTTGTTCCACTCCAGTGGAGCTAGAGATGTGCTGATACTGCTCTTTCTCTTTATTTCCTCCGGCTCGGAGTCAGAGGCGGCACTTCCATCGTCTACCTTGCCAATACGTTGTATAACGCCCGCATTATACATCATGGCCTCGGCCAGCGAGGTTTTGCCTGCACCCGTGTGCGAGAGTAAGATTACATTGCGTAGGTCCTCTGTGCGAAATTCCTGCATCTTTACCTCCTGGGTTGCCTGGTGCACTACTTGCCAGTGCACTGGCCTCTGTAAGCTCTAATAGCTGACTGCCTATTATTTTAACTGATAGAAACCGACATGGAAACCCTGCTTCGCTGGATGGACGGATTACTCTTGGAAAAGAAAGCCCGTTTATCGTACAATTTAACTTGGGGAAGAGTATATCAAGGGTACAATAGGGGGACAACATGAGTGAAGAACTAGGCAGAATAACCAAGCCGGAAGCTGAAAAGTACCATGGTAAAAGGAAGGTCTATGTGGTTCCCTTGCTCTTTGCGGGACAGGATGCTCCGGCGGAATACCTCAGCAAGCTAAGTTCGTACTGGATGCAGGCCAGTCAGCAGATATCCAGACTTGAGGCCACTGCAGGCATGGTCAAGAGAATTTACCATGAAGCAATACCAGAATCAGGTGAAGAGGGATTGAAACGAATAGAGCAACTGAATCCCAGCTCCTATCAAATCGCCAATGAGAAGTGTGATCAGGATGCTGTACTGGAGGCAGTTGATGACAAGGAACTGGCCGATGAGCTCATGGACTGGGAGCGATTCATGCTCTCCGGCTTCATAAGTCAGAAGGTGGCCAATACGGTTTCCCAGTTCTACACCGAAGCGTCGAAGAAAAGATATGAGCACATGGCCAAACGGGTGGACGAAACACTTCAGGAAGGTGAGGCCGGCCTCCTTTTTATACGAGCAGGGCACAGTCTCCAGTTTCCCCAGGATATCGAGGTGTTTAGCGTATCTCCGCCTGCGCTGGACGAAATTCATCGATGGCTGCGCGACCGTGCTGCCGAGCAGCAGGAAGAGCAACAATCTGGAGTGGAACCGGAGGAAGGCGGAGAATAAATCTTTGCCCTACAGGGATCGAGGGATCCTAAAGGGTAGGGGCGAATTTATTCGCCTCACCCCAGGGAGACTAAGGTTTCCTACCCAGTCTGACAGGACACTAGGAGGATGACTTATAACAGAACTGGCGTAGCATATCTCCCCTTGCATGGGGGCAAGGCTCCACGATGGCTTTTCGAGCGAATGAGTAAGCTGGCGCGTGAGGTGAGTATTGTTATCGTGGAGGAATATGGTCCCGATGAGATGTTGCGCAAGATGTCCGATCCCTTCTGGTTTCAGGCATTTGGCTGCGCTCTGGGATTTGACTGGAATTCGAGCGGATTAACTACTACGGTCTGCGGAGCTCTGAAAGATGGCGTTCGTGATATCCAGAAGCAACTTGGTGTATTCGTTGCGGGCGGGAAGGGCAATACTTCCAGACAAACACCAAAAGAGATACAATCTTTTGCCCATCTGGTCAGAGACGGGGCTTCCTCGCTGGAGTACGACAGCAGGATGGTGGCCAAGGTGGATAGTTCCGCCCTTCAGGATGGATACCAGCTCTATCACCATGTCTTTCTTTTCACCGCCGCTGGAAGGTGGGCCGTTGTTCAACAGGGGATGAACTCTGACACGCGATATGCTCGGAGATACCACTGGCTTGGGGAAACGGTGAGCGACTTCGTTTGCGAGCCACATGCCGCCATTTGTACTCAACAGAGAGGTGAGGCTTTGAACCTAGTTGCTGTGGAAAGCACAGAAGCGCGTAATACCATGACCCGCATCGCGAGCGAGGAAAAGCCCGAGAAGACACTGATGGACCTCAAAAAGCTAAGCACATTGTCTTTGCCACGCAGGCATCACATAGTTGCGCAGGATATTCATCCCGAGAGGCTTAGCAAGGCCATTCTTTCCACCTATGAGCGCAGTCCGAGCGGCTTCGAGGATCTCTTGGGGTTGCCAGGGGTAGGTCCAAAGACCATCCGTGCCCTATCCCTGCTTTCCGAGCTTATACATGGGGTTCCGCCCAGCTTTACCGACCCGGCCAGGTTCAGTTTTGCCCACGGGGGTAAGGATGGGTATCCGTACCCCGTTGACCGCGGGGCGTATGACAAAAGCATCGAGCTTCTGAGAAAAGCAGTATCGCGGGCCAGAATAGAAGGGACCGAAAAGCGTAAGGCTATCCATCGCCTTGACGATCGATACCTGCGTTAACTACAATAGCTTTGGTAGAGGGTTGGTAGTCTATGGTGAGTGTGGCCTAGCGGTTAAGGCGCCAGGTTGTGGCCCTGGAGATCAAGGGTTCAAATCCCTTCACTCACCCATCATCTCTTTATTTATTCCTCGCCGGTGTTGAGCAGTGGTCCATATCCTGGTTCTCCTGATGAAGTCGTTGACCTCCTCGTCTTAACGAGTTCCAGAAAGCTGTTGTAGTCCATAGATCCCTCCTTGTTTTCGTGGCCTGCTTGTAGTATAAATACAACATACTCTTGAAATCAATGAGCAGGCTGCAATTTACACGAAGAATTGGCTATGTTAGAATTATATCCTTGAAAGAGTTATAATTGAATAGGCGAGTGTCTATTTATGCTGTTTGTAGAGCGTTGTTGTATTAGCTTGAATTTAGTTCGGTTGAATTACTGTCGGTTGCTCGGAATAAAATATGCAAATAATCAATGAGGGTGGAAATGATAGAAAAGGAACAGAAACAGTCTATAATGGAGAAAACCAGGGTTCATGAAAAGGATACGGGGTCCCCGGAGGTTCAAATCGGTATCCTCACTGAGAGGATAAGCGAACTGACCGAGCATATGAGGCAACACAAGCATGACTATCATTCACAGCGGGGACTCATGAAGCTGGTGGAGCAACGGCGCCGTCTGATGAGGTACCTGAGGAGGTACAACTCGGAAAGCTACAAGGAACTGGTAAACAAGCTCAATCTGCGTGGGTGATAGACGATAGTCGCAGAAAAATCAGTGTTAGGAGTGAAAGAAGGTTTTTATATGTTGGAAATGGATGCTACTTTGGAAACAGAGGTTGGCGGACGGTCTCTGAGTATTGAGACGGGGAAACTTGCAGGGCAAGCGGCCGGAGCGGTTACTGTCCGTCACGGCGAGACGGTTGTTCTGGTTACTGCTTGCGTGAGCGATAAGCCTCGTGAGGGAGCGGACTTCCTGCCGCTTACCGTGGATTTTGAGGAAAGACTTTATGCAGCGGGGAAAATACCGGGCAGCTTTTTCCGCAGGGAAGGAAGACCTACCCAGGAGGCGACGCTCTCAGCACGGCTTATCGACCGGCCCATACGCCCTTTATTCCCCAAGGGATTTCGCAATGAACTCCAGGTCATAGTTACGGTGCTCTCAGCCGATCAGGAGAACGACCCCGGTGTACTCGCCATAACAGGGGCTTCAGCGGCCCTGGGGATTTCCCAAATCCCCTTTGCAGGCCCGGTCAGTGCCGTCCGGGTGGGATATGTGGATGAGCAGTTTGTGGCCAATCCCACCTTTTCTCAACTCGAAAATAGTGCTCTTGATCTGGTTGTGGCGGGAACGGAAGATGCGGTTATCATGGTTGAGGCAGGGGCTAATGAGGTGAGTGAGAAGACCGCGCTCGAAGCTATCAAGTTCGGGCAGGCGATTAATGAGAAGGTCTGCAGGGATCAGCAGTCATTCATCAGTGCCAATGGAAAACCCAAGATGGAATTTGAGCCTTCTCCGCCCAATGAAAAGCTCCAGGCTGAGGCTGATACTGTTTTAAGAGAGGTTTTCTCGGACGGGGTTGTTGGAATAGACCGGGATGAGCGTCACAGGAGAACGGACCTTGCCAGGAGTAGACTGCTGGAGCAACAGGAGGATGGGCAAACCGAACAGGAAGTTGATGAAGTGGTGGATGAATGGATGAAAAGCACGGTCAGGCAGGCTGTCCGGGAAAAGGGGACTCGCATCAGTGGCCGTGGCTTAACGGAGATTCGCCCGATTGAATGTGAGGTTGGAACCCTTCCACGAACTCACGGTTCCGGGCTCTTCACCCGGGGCGAAACGCAGGTCCTTACAGTAACCACTCTTGGTTCTCCCAGAGAGGAACAGACCATCGATAGCCTGAGTCCGGAGGAGACCAAGCGTTACATGCACCATTATAATTTCCCCCCCTTTAGTACCGGGGAGGTGAAGAGGATAGGCACGGGACGCCGGGAGATCGGTCACGGCGCTCTGGCGGAGCGGGCTCTGCTGCCGGTTATCCCCGACGAGGAGGTATTTCCTTATGCTATCCGGCTCGTCTCCGAGGTCTTGAGCTCGAACGGCAGCACTTCCATGGCTTCGGTGTGTGGCAGTACCCTATCCCTTATGGATGCGGGTGTGCCCATC
>JBKGZM010000081.1:0-7770 GCA_046545575.1 Dehalococcoidia bacterium | reverse complement strand
GTTTTTAATGATTTAATCATAAGGGTTTCGGTTAGATTTTAGATGATTCAAGTCGCTCTGTTGACAAAGGGGTCGCTGCTTGGTATCATTCAACACAAGTGCAGGTGGCCTAGGCAGCCTGAGTAGAGCTGGCCGCCGGGAAGCATTTTGGAGCTGCCAGAGGAGCAAATTGGCTGGTCCTCAAGAGATCAACTATCACGAGTTGCAACCGGGATATGAATTCCCCCCGGCGACGTATCGAATTGATGCTGCAACGCTTGAAGCCTTCCTCAGAACGGTAGGGGAGGAAAGTGGTCTTTATTCGAACCTGGAAATCGTTCCGCCTATGGCAGTCACCGCTTTTGCTATGGCGGCACTGTCTGAATCCATGTCCTTGCCGTGGGGGTCTATTCATGTTTCCCAGGAAATGGAATTTACAGGCATTGTAGGAACCGGAGATGCAATCACGAGTTCTGCCCGGGTTACCAGAAACCATAAGCGGGGTGGTATGCATCTTCTGGCCATTGAGCTTAAGGCTCTTGACAGTAGCGGGGGATTAGTGCTTGCAGGGAGAACGACATTTGTATTGCCTGAGTAAGTCTTGCATAATGGAGAGTTAGAGGAGCAAAAGTGCATTTCTCTGAATTGGTTGAGGGGACAACGTTGCCCGAGATAAAGAAATACATTACGCAGGACATGATAAACTCCTATGCCCAGGTAAGCAAGGATTTCAATCCTATCCACATAGATCCTGACTATGCGGCTGGGACACCACTTGGAGGAACAATAGCGCATGGGATGTTGATTCTGTCCTACGTGTCGCAGATGATGACCGGTGCATTTGAGAGGGATTGGCTGACCGGAGGAAAACTTAACATAAGATTCAGGACTCCTGCACGCCCTGGCGATACCGTAACTGCCAGCGGGAAGATTACCGGAGTCAAAGATGACGAAAAGGGAAGAGAGGTCACCTGCGATGTTTTGTGTGCTAATGAGATTGGTGACCAGTTGATTACAGGAGAAGCAAAAGTAAAGGTAGGGGAAAATGAAAATATCAGTTGATGCAATGGGCGGTGACTATGCACCGGAAGATATTGTCAGGGGGGCGGTTGAGGGCGCGAGGGAATACGGAGTTGGAGTCTGTCTGGTTGGCCCCAGTGATAAGGTAGAACCGGAGCTGGCAAAGCATGACTCGTCGAATTTGGACATTGACCTCGTGCATACAGAGGAATATCTTGTTGAAGGAGAGGCACCGGCCTACGCTTTGCGCAAGAAGAGGAATGCATCTGTGTTGGTAGCCACAAAGCTGGTAAGAGAGGGGAAGGCAGATGCTGTCATTAGTGCCGGGCCTACAGGTGGAGTCATTGCAGCAGCCCTCTCCGTACTTGGCACGCTGGAAGGCATCTCCCGGCCTGTGATTGGTGGTGCTTTTCTGGGTTTCAATCCAAATACTATCATAATGGACCTTGGAGGGAATGTCGATTGCCAGCCGTATCAGTTCCTCGATTTCGCTGTAGTTGGCACTGTCTATGCCAGGAAGCTCTTGAACATCGACAATCCCTCTGTGGCCCTCCTCAGTATCGGCGCGGAAGAGGGTAAGGGGAATGAGCTGGTTAAACAGAGCTATCCGCTTTTCCAGCAGTGCGGACTCAATTTCATCGGCAATGTAGAAGGATACGATATACCGACGGGCAAGGCCAATGTTATCATCTGTGACGGTTTTGTAGGGAATGTCCTGGCCAAGTACACTGAGGCTTTGGGAAGCACTGTTTGCCAGTGGCTTGAGCCGAGGATCAAGGATAAAATGCTGGAGGGTGAAGTTACAGAGGTAATCGAGGAATTGCGAAGGAATACCAACGCCGCTGATGCTGCAGGGGGAGGTCCTTTGTGGGCGGTTGACGGTGTAGCGTGTGTGGCTCATGGTCGCAGCAGGCATACAGAGATCAGCAAGGCGGTTGAGCAAGCCAAACTGGCTGTGGAGCGGGACCTGGTGGGTGCATTGAAGGAGGAACTGGCTTCCGCCCGAGACAAGATACAGAGAGCGGAGGACTGACTTTCTAGTCTTCCATACTAAAATAAAGGAGTACAGGATGGCAGTGGAGCAATCCATAGAAGAAAAAGTGAAAGAGATCGTGACGAGGATTGTGCGCAAGTCGGAGAGCGATTTTGACCAGGCCACTTCGTTCAAGGAGCTGGATGCTGATTCCCTGGATATCGTGCAGATACTTGTTGCGGTGGAGGATACTTTCGAGATCGAGATGGATGACGAAGAACTCCAGGAAATTACGACCCTCGAAGGATTTGTCGACTACATTAAGCGCAAGGTGGCGGAGAAGGAGTAGGGGACTTGACTGGCGGGCAGGAAAAGAGGCCGCTCCAGGGCATGGTGGCTCTGGTAACAGGCAGCTCCCGCGGTATCGGACGGGCGATTGCTCTGAAGCTCGCCGACGATGGGGCCGATGTTATCATCAACTACTTCCGCAGGAGGAGCGCTGCGGAGTCCGCTGCTGAGGAGGTCCGCAGCAAAGGAGTTAGAGCCTACACCGTAAAGGCCAATGTCGGCGAGGCTGAGAAGATAGACAGTATGTTTGACGAGATAGAGAAGGAGTTTGGTCGACTTGACATAATGATAAACAATGCTGCCTCCGGTGTGGCTCGCCCGGCAATGGACCTTGATGTTAAGGGGTGGGACTGGACAATGGACATAAATGCGAAGGCTTTCCTGCTGTGTGCACAGAGGGCAGCGAAGCTGATGAGGGATGGCGGGAAGATGGTGACTATCTCGAGTCTGGGCTCCAGGCTTGTAATGCCTGTTTACACGGCTGTGGGGGTCTCCAAGGCTGCGCTTGAGTCGCTAACCCGCTACCTGGCGATTGAACTGGCTCCGAAGGGGATAGCGGTCAACGGTGTAGCTGCCGCTGCCGTTGAAACTGAAGCACTCAGGCTCTATACGGCGGACCCTAACCTGCCGCAGCCAGTTTGGCAAGCTACCCCTGTCGGAAGAATGGTGCAGCCGGATGACGTGGCCAATGTGGTCGCTTTCCTTTGTCGTGCTGATTCGGAGATGATAAGGGGGCAGATAATCACGGTCGACGGTGGATTCTCTCTGGCTCCTGGCACCAGCCCATTTGCCGAAACGGAAAACTTGGGAGGGGAAAGTGGATAGGCACAGAGTGGTAATCACAGGGCTTGGTGCCGTCACTCCTCTGGGGCTCTCCGCTGACGAGCACTGGCAGGGATTGATCAGTGGGAAGTCCGGTATCGATTACATAACGCTTTTTGATGCGAGTACGTATCCTGTCAGGATAGCGGGTGAAGTTAAGGGATTCGACCCCTTGAATTACATGCATGTTAAGCGGGCTGACCGGACCTATCGGTGTACTCAATTTGCCATAGCGTCGACCAGAATGGCTTTGGAGCATTCTCAACTCGATATGTCTCAGGAAGAACCGAGCCGCGTGGGGGTAGTGCTGGCTACGAGTGGAACGGTCTGGGCCATTGCTGATTATGGGGAGACGCTCAAAAAGAGAGGCCCGATGCGGATCGATCCACTGTTTATCAGTCGGATTGCCCCCAGCATGGTCTCAGCGCAGGTTGGGCTAGAGTTCAATGCTAAAGGTCCTAACACCAGCCTCAACAGTGCCTGCGCCAGCGGCAGTGATGCGCTGGGAACCGCTTTGAATCATATCCGCTTGGGCCATGTGGAGGTTATGATCTGTGGTGGTTCCGAGACGAATATCAGTCCGATAGCGATCGCCAGCAATGCCCGAATTGGTGCGCTGTCAAGGGAAGCCGACCCTCCGAAAGCATCCAGGCCCTTTGATCTTAATCGAGACGGATTTGTGTTTGCGGAAGGTGCTGGCGTTTTAGTACTGGAGGAATACCACCATGCACGAGAGCGTGGTGCTTCCATTCTTGCAGAACTGGCAGGGGCTGGCTGGTCTTTTGATGCTTACAGCGAAACGGCTCCTGATGCCGATCAGCAGGCCGTGGCGATGAATGCAGCCCTTCGGGATGCCGATGTCTCAGCAAGTGAGGTTGACTATATAAATGCCCATGGTACAAGTACCAAGCTTAACGATTCTGCCGAGACCAGGGCCATCAAGACGGTCCTTGGGGAGAGGGCTTATGAGGTGCCGGTTAGCTCCAACAAATCAATGACGGGACATGCCACATGCTCAGCCGGGGCCTTGGAGGCAATTGCCACTGTTCAAACCCTGCAAAATGGGGTTATCCCGCCCACTATCAACTACGAGACGCCGGACCCCGAATGCGATCTCGACTATGTTCCCAACAAAGCGCGGCAGCAGGAAGTGGGTGTGTGTCTTTCCAATTCCTTTGGTATGGGGGGACAGAATTGTACTCTTGTGATAAAGGGTGTTTAATGGAGAAGGGTGCCAATTCACTCCTTAGTTTTGGTGAGCAGGTTGAACTATGAAAGGAAGATTTATCCGTTGCTGCTTTGGGTGGCTTTTGATAAACTTCGAATGTTAGTGACTTTGACCAAATGGGCCCTAAGTGGAAGGAGATGGGATTATGACTACGCAAGCTTCACCTTACGCACAGCAACTGGCACGTGAGATCAATGAGATGCCTGAAGAATACCTTCCTACTTTGTTGGAGATTGTCCGCTTGTTTCGCGAAAGCGTTACGCTTAAGCCAGCCGGAGATAGCCTGCGGCAGGGTTGGGGGGAAATGTTGAGAGAAGAGACGAAGCCGGTGTCCGAGCTGTGGGAAGGCATAGATGTCGGGTGAATCGTATGGCTCAGCGGAGATAAGATATACCCCTGAATTCAAACGCAACCTTCGAGCACTGGCTAAGAAATATCCTCATATTCGTTCTGACTTGCAACCTGTAATTGACCAACTGCAGCGGGGTGAAACTGTTGGGGATCAGGTCCCAAAAGCGGGATATGCCATTTTCAAGGTGAGAGTACGAAATAGCGAAATCAGGAAAGGCAAGCGTTCTGGATACCGCTTGATTTATCATCTTAGAGCGCCGATGAATATTGTACTTGTAACCTTTTATTCCAAGTTGGATCAAGCAGACATTTCGCCGCAAGAAATACGGCGTATTTTGAAGGAGTTCAAGCATAGGTAAATATTTGTAGGGGAAGGATTATGAGTACTAAAGAACTTGAAGGAAAGGTATCGCTGGTAACAGGGGGGTCGCGGGGTTTGGGGCGGGCCATCGCGATCAAGCTGGCTGACCTCGGTTCCAAGGTGGCTATTAACTATCGTTCCAACGATGAAGAGGCTGATAATGTAGTTAAGGCAATTGAGAGCAGGGGCGGAGAGGCCCTGCTAGTTAAAGCGGATGTGGCGGACTCCAAAGCAGTTAAGAACATGACCCGTGAGATAGCCAAGAACTGGGGCACGATCGATATACTGGTTAACAATGCCGGTATTGTTGATGATAACCTGCTGCTTCGTATGTCCGACGAGAGCTGGGATAGCGTTATCAATACGAATCTCCGTGGTGCGTACCTTTGTACCAGATTTGCTCTGCGATACATGATGAGCCAGTCCTGGGGCAGGGTGATCAATATTGCCTCGCTTGCAGGGGTGGTGGGGAATATGGGCCAGGCGAATTACTCCGCTGCCAAGGGCGGAATCATTGCCTTCACCAAGAGCGTGGCAAGGGAAGTCGGCTCCAGAAACATAACCGCAAATGCCATAGCGCCGGGATTTATTACTACTGAGATGACTGAGAAACTGCCTCAGGAGACTAGGGATAATATCCTTGCCCGCATTCCACTGCAACGATTCGGCAAGCCTGAGGATGTGGCGGAGCTTGCTGCATTCCTCGCCACTGAACGAGCCTCGTATATAACGGCACAGGCGATATGTATTGATGGCGGGGTGATGTAGAGCTGTGGGAAGAGTAGGTATTGTGACTGATAGCACCAGCTGCTTACCTCCTGACGTGGTGAAGGAGTACGATATACGGGTTGTCCCCGCAACCCTGATGATCGATGGCAAGGCTTACTCCGATCAGGTAAGTTTAACCTCTGATGAGTTCTGGAGAATGTTCAAGGAGGCAAAGGATATTCCCACCACGGGGGCTATTAGTTCGGGGGCCTTTGCGGCCACGTTCCTTGAGCTCTCGAAATCCGTTGATGGCATTGTGTGTATACTTGTATCCGGTGCGCTCAGCGCGATCCACGAATCGGCGGTACAGGCTCGAGAGATGGTGAAGTCTAGGGATTCCAATACACCCATAGAGATTATCGACAGCAAGACCTCTTCACACCCTACACGCCTGTGATGGCCAGCCATACAGGTCCGGTGCTTGCGCTTGCTTTCTATTCTTGAGGTTGTGCGGACTTTTGCCGTTGCAGGTTTTTGAGTTTATTGATAGAATAATCGTGCGCCGAAGTGGCGGAATGGCAGACGCGCATGGTTCAGGACCATGTGGGGGCAGCCCCGTGAGGGTTCAAATCCCTCCTTCGGCACCATCAAGCAAGCGCCTGTAGCTCAGTGGATAGAGCGCAGCCCTGCGGAGGCTGAGGCCGCGGGTTCAAGTCCCGCCAGGCGTGCCAGTTTCATTCTTCAATTCCCCCTGTCTCTTGGGTATCCTTGAATTCTATCCTCTCATGTTGCATACTCTCGATTAAAGTCTATTTACCAAAGCATGTCCTGAGCGAAAGCGAAGGGGCAATAAGGAGGGACAATGGAGCCTAGCTATCGTTATCGGGCTGAGTTGGGCAGGGTGGTGGATGGGGATACTATAGACGCTGTCATCGATCTCGGATTCTACATCAAGATAACGGAAAGGCTGCGGCTTGAAGGACTTGACACCCCCGAGATATATGGCGTTCCCGAGGCCTCGGAAGAGTACAGGAAGGGCATGGAGGCCAGGTCTTACGTGGAGAGAAGGCTTGGGCAAAATGATCATCAGATGATAGTGGATACGGGCAAGCGTGGGAAGTGGCGAAGGTGGGTAGCTACGGTCTATCTCCCCGATTCCGATAAGAGCCTCAATGAGGAATTGATAGAGGAGGGACTTGCCGAGCGGGTGGACTGGTAGATCAGTTCATAAGGGAGAAATGTAGGGCAGCATTTTACATGCTGCCATTCTCATCAATATTGGTAGCATCTTATAGGTAAATACCTCTTGAATACCCCGTTTAATGCTGGTAGTATAGGAACAAATTGCAAAATCGCCTGCGCATAATGAGCAAGGGGGGATAATGCGATTACTAAAAGCGCTAAGCGTGGCTTTGCTGGCTGCCGGTTTAGGTGCAGTGCTGGTGCCGGGAGTGGTGATAGCGGACGGAGGGAGTGTTGCCAACCATGTGGTGATAAGTGAGGTTGAATTAGATGATTCAGAGTGGGTCGAGCTATATAATCCGACTGACAGCGATGTAAATATTGATGAGTGGTATTGGTGTTATTACAGTTCAGGGAGTGATTGGAACGATCCTGATAACCATAAAGCGCTTGAAGGGTCGATAAGTGCCGAAAGTTTTTTCTTGTTAAGAATTGATGGGCCAGTTGCCAGTCCCGATTGGAATACGGGATATTCAAGTAATCCTAACACTCTAAATGATAGTGATGGCTCGGTTGGTATATTCACGAGCGATCCAGCTGATGCGGAGGATGTAACAAATGCAAAGGATTTGAAGAAAGATGTAGTTGCTTGGGGGAGTGTTAATCATGTTAAAGAAACGGCTGAAGCAAGTGCTCCTGGAGCAGGTGAAAGCCTCCAAAGAAAGATAAGCGATACCCAGGATGAGGACAGCTATGGCCCAGCGTGGGATACTGATGATAACTCCAATGACTTCTTCA
>JBKGZM010000080.1:0-7780 GCA_046545575.1 Dehalococcoidia bacterium | reverse complement strand
AGGAGGAGGTGCTTGCTGCCGTTTAATCTTTTTACACACCTTTTGACAAGACCTCCAGATAAAATGAAAAAGATGATAGCATTAGCTACTATGCTAGTAGTAGGACTCTTAGTAATGGTTCCCATCCTCACTGTAGCGCAGGGGGCCTGTGGAGTATGTGAAGGTAACCTCCGAGCTTAGCCCAATGATCGTTAAATAAAGAGAGGGCCCAATGAGTACTCAAGTTAAGCAAACGAAGTTATTACTCGCAATGCTTGTAGTAGTATTACTGGTGGTTCCAGGGAATTCATGTGTACCACCCCCGGGTAAGTCACATACCGAGCAACCCCAACTTAGCGGCCCTGTGCCTAGCGTAATCGAGATGGAAGCCGGGGAGACCAAACATGCCGAGTTAACCCTCTTCACCCGTGACAAAGGGAAAGGGCTGGTCCGTTACAAGGTATCTCGGATGAAAGCCCCACCTCCCGATGAAGAACTTCCGATGCCAGAGGGGCTGACCCTGGAGGTCACACCTTCCAGCTTTACAGCCCAACCTGATGAGACCTATCATCACAATCTGACGGTAAAAACCACCCCGCAGCTGTCTCATGGCGTCTACATGTTGTACATTATCCCCGAATTTCCCTTGACTGATTGTCCGCCAGTACATCTTACGCTTTGCGTGGGCCGGAAGGCCTTAACACTTACTTCTCCCCGGACAATCGACGTCGAAGCTGGTGAAAATGAATGGTTTGACCTTACAGTGGAGAGAAAAATAGATGTAGGCCTGCGTTGTACTCTTTCTCTGGATAGAGTCGAGCAGCGCGGGAGTACGGCTAAGATATCCTTTCCTGAGGGGATGCACATAAGGAACTTGGACCCCGTTACTGCGGACCAATCGCCGGAGAAAGTAAGTGTTATAGTCCGGACAACTGCTGATGTTCCGGCAGGATCGTACATCCTGTATGTCCGTCTTGAATTCCAGGATGTGAACATAAGAGAACGATGGATGACCGTCAATGTAAAATAACTATATGTACTCCAAGCCCCAGGCCCCCCGCAGGCTAAAGCCTGCGGCTACAGTATGCACTTATATTAACCTTTCTTCCGCACCGAGAGGGTCCTGAGCCGGTTGATGGCGGAGGCAAGTTCGAGTCCCCTGAATTCCGCATAGTCCCCTACAGCATGGGGGCTCAGAACATCCAGTCCCTTTTCCTTTACATCCCTCATCAGAGCGTCGATGATCTCCTTGAGAGTCCTCCGGCCGTCCATGTACCTTGTGGCATAGTATATCGCGTCGCCGAGCGCCCTCGTCTGGCTTACGTCAACAAGCTGCTCGATAGCACTCAGGTCTATACTGTGAGTGCCAAAGGCAATGGAGTGCAGACCTTTGGTTGAGATCTTCACATCCTTCTTGCCTTTACTGGGGTCGAAGCTGCCAGCCAGGGGCGTGCGCTCGATGATTTCTCCAAAGTGTTCTCCGCCTTCCGACTTACGCTCAGCTCTGTACCGGTCCACAATGTCCCGCGCCTCGCTGGTCAGGTCATAGGGCCTGTACTCCGCCATGCAGATCACGCGGTCGGCGACATCGAAGTAATCGCCGGAGCCGCCTATCACCAGTATCGTGGAGACCCCGAGGTCACGGTAAAGTTGCTGTATCTTATCTATGAACGGGGTTATCGGTTCCTTATCCTTGGATACCAGCTCCTGCATCCGGTGGTCCCGTATCATGAAGTTGGTTGCGGAGGTATCCTCGTCGATGAGCATCACCTGCGCGCTCACCTCCAGCGCCTCTATTATATTGGCCGCCTGGGACGTGCTTCCGCTGGCGTCCTCGGATGAGAATGCTGTAGTGTCCTGCCCAAAGGGGAGATTCGCTATAAAGGAAGAGATATCCACCTTCTCTATGCGTCTGCCGTCCTCGGCCCTTATCTTCATGGTATCCGGATTGGCAATGACCAGTTCTCTCCCATCGCCGGGCAGATGGTTATACACTCCCAGTTCCAGGGCACTCAGAAGCGTGGACTTCCCGTGGTATCCTCCGCCTACGACAAGTGTCACACCCTCAGCTATTCCCATGCCGGTCACAGTACCCCGGTTGGGCAACTCTATTTCCACCCGCATGGAGTCAGGAGACTCAAAGGGAATCACCTTCCCTTTGGACAGGGGACGTTGGTCAACCCCGCTGGCCCTGGGGAGTATCGCCCCATCGGCTACAAAGGCCACGAGCCCCATTTCCCCCAGCTTATTTCTGAGGAAATCGGCGTCTTCTGCAACCTTGACATGCTGATATAATGCGTTCTGATCCAGGCTTCGAGCGAATAGAGAGGCTTTGATAATGCGGGGTAGCTCCTCGAAGAACATGGCCTGGGCATGCTGTCCCGCCACGCTCCGCCCGAACGCCGGGAGACCCATCACAAACCTCGCCTCCACATATTCATCGGAGACGAATACGGAGGTGCGTTCCAGTATCTCCTGGCCTGGACGGTCGATCGCTATCAGTCCGCCGGCTCCGGTACCCCTGTTTCCCTTGCAAAACCGCTTCGCAGCCTCGGCGAACCTGCGGGTGAGGAAATCGCGCAACGCTATCTCACGGCTCTTGCTCTCATAGGAATCTTTGGGGAACCCGGCCAGCTTCTGAGGGACTCGCACCCGCACCCGGCTGGGGGCAGCAAAAGGATCGCCCTGCACACGGTCAATAATAAGAACATACTCTCGGCAGTCGTATGAGCCCTCAGTGTCCTTGTATGCCTTGTATCCCTTTCCGTCTATTCTTTGCAGCGTTCGCTTAAGGTCCTGTGCCGTTTGCATATATAATCGTTTCCGTCACTATGACTGGTTTCTCAACTTGTACCGCTGAATCTTGCCTGTAGAGGTCTTGGGTAGGCTGTCCACAAACTCTATCCATCTGGGATATTTGTAGGGCGCTATGCTGCTCTTGACATATTGCTGAATATCCTTGGCGAGTTCATCGGATGCCTTGTTTCCATCCTTGAGCACAACATATGCCTTGGGCTTCACAAGTCCACTGTCGTCACGGGCTTCCACCACTGCCGCTTCGAACACATCCGAGTGATTGACGAGGGTATCCTCGACCTCTATAGGCGAAACCCATATGCCTCCAACCTTGAGCATGTCATCGGCTCTGCCACAATAGTAGAAATACCCATCTTTATCCCTGTAATACTTGTCACCGGTGTTGAACCACTCACCGAGCATGGACTGCTTCGTCTTCTCGTGATGGCGCCAATAGTAGGCAGCCGTCGATTCGCCCCTTACGAGGAGAGTTCCGACCTCTCCATCAGGCAGGTCATTGCCGTCCTCGTCAACTATCCTCGCGGAGTATCCCGGAACCAGCTTGCCAGTGCTACCGGGTTTAACGTCTCCTGGCCGATTGGATATGAAGATATGCAGCAACTCTGTTGAGCCAATGCCGTCCAATATTTCCAGTCCGAATCGTCTCTTGAATTCATTGAACACATCTTGTGGCAATGCTTCCCCTGCCGATGTACAAATGCGCAGCGAAGACAGATCATATTTCTTTTCAGCGTCTTTTACGCGGAGCATGTTGGCATAGAGGGTCGGGATACCGAAGAAAACCGTCACGTCATATTTCTGAATGGTTTCGAAAACCGTCTCGGGCAAGGGACGGTCAGGAAGCAACACTGCAGCAGCACCAGTACCAAGGGGATACAGAAGGGTATTCCCCAGGCCATAGGCAAAGAAAACCTTGGAAGCTGAGAAGAGAATGTCTTCGGAATCGATGCCCAATACTCCCATGGCGTAGTTCTCTATGCAACTGAAGACATCGTGTTGAAGGTGAACCGCGGCCTTGGGGACGCCTGTGCTGCCCGAGGTATAGTTCCAGAATGCGTGGTCGTCGATGGTGGTGTACGCGACGTCAAGCTCGGTTGAGCACCGGTCCACTATATCATGGAATGATACATGAAAAGCTCTGGTCTTCTGACCGACAACAAGCGTGTTCTCCAGATACAGATACTTCTCTCGCCACTCCTCTATCGTTTCAATGAAATCTTCGTGAGCTATGATTGTGCCGGCCCTGCTGTTATTGAGCAGATAGCGGTAGTCATCCGCGGTGGACATGTAATTGGCGAATACCGGGATGGCCCCGATTTTAATGGCTCCGAAAAAGCTGGCCACGGCTTCGGGGGAGTCGTACAGCGACAGCATCACCCTGTCCCCCATGTGTACACCCAGAATATGCAGCGCGTTACCAACCTGGTTGATACACGACTGTATCTGTTTATACGTGTACTTTTCGTCCTTATAATAGAAGGCAATTTTGTCCCCCAGTCCTTTTTCCACGCTCTCATCAACTAACTTGGTAGTGATGTTGTAATATGAGGGAATAAACTGCTCATATTTATATGGTTTTCCCATCTGGTCCTCCTTTAGATTAGGTCTCCCCCCAATCAAGTATAACATAGTGATATGGATGGCGACTAATATAGAATTGAGTAATACTATGCGCATTCATACTATAATTCAGCATATTTAATAGCTATTGACTGCTGTTATAAAACGTGCTACTCTATCATTGTTTAAATGTGCGCAACTGGCTTTAACCAAAAGGTCTTTTTCTACGCGTATTATTACCCCCTGAGGGGGTAAGGGATCTTTTGGTGCCAGGTTAGCCCTTTCCTGTAGTAAGAGATCTCAATCCCCCTCCAGTTTCAACTGGAGGGGGATTTTTGGTATATTAACATAAACAAAAATGCAGTACAATAGAAAGGAGGAGGAAATGAAAAGACTTATCAGGCGTCATTTGATCGACGCTGCACCCTACCAGGCTGTTCAGCCGCTTGGGGTCTTAGCCCAGCGCCTCGGCATACCTGTGGAGCAGGTTATCAAGCTGGACGCCAATGAGAGCCCTTACGGCTGTTCGCCACGAGTTATGCAAGCACTCGCCAAAGCGGACTCTCATCACATCTACCCTGACCCGGAACACCGTGAACTTCGCACCATGCTTGAGGAATACACTGGCATGGGGGAGGAATATATTGCCGTTGGCAGTGGCTCCGATGAACTCATCGACCTTATCCTGCGCATGACTCTTGACCCCGGAGACAAGGTGATTAACTTCCCGCCCACGTTTGTGCCATATGGCATTCGGATCAAGATGTGCAACGGTGAAATCGTCGACATCCCCCGAGATGCTGACTTCGGAGTCGATGTGGAAAAGGCGAAATCGGCCATTGACGAACATACCAAGGTTATCCTCCTGTGTAATCCCAACAACCCCACTGGTAACACAACCCCTGTAAGTGATATAATAAGCCTACTCGAAACAGGTATCTTCGTCGTAGTGGATGAGGCATACTATGAGTTCAGCGGAGAGACGGTCGCTCACCTGGTGCCTTCATACCCTAACCTTATCGTCCTGCGGTCGTTTAGCAAATGGGCCGGCCTTGCCGGCTTAAGGATAGGATACGGTATTTTTGACCCGGAAGTTTGGGAGATTATATACAAGTCCAAGCTGCCCTACAATGTGAGCTCTGCTGCGCAGATGGCCGCTATGGAGTCTCTTAGAGACCTCGACAATATGAAGGAAAGAATAGAGGCTATTACGTCCGAGCGTGAGCGCCTTTCCATGGAGCTAAAGCAGCAAGGAATGCTGGCCCCATATCCTTCCCGGGCCAACTTCATTCTGTGCCAGGCAATGAATAGTGACGCAGAGCAAATCAAGAATGCTTTGGAGCAGGATGGGATATTCGTTCGCTATTTCGACACCCCCATGCTCCGTAATACAGTTCGCATAACCGTGGGCAAGCCCGAGCACACTGATGCACTGATAAAATCCCTGAACAAGCTTTCCCACAAACAAAGCTAAAGGGAGGCAGGTAATGAACATCTCAGAGATGCTGGCGAGAAATGCCCAAGCATATCCTGAGGAAGTAGCCCTCGTCGAACTGGTCCCGAGCAAGGGGTTCAGGAAGGAGATCACCTGGCGGGAATTCGACGAGCAGGCAAATCGGCTTGCCAATACATTGATGGAAAGAGGCATCGGAAGGGATGACACGGTCATCCACCTCATGCGGAACAGCATCAACTGGCTCATTGCCTATTTCGGCATTATAAGGACCGGGGCATGGGCTACCCCCCTCAATTTCAGGTTTACCGGCGAGGACATTAAATACTGCACGGAAATAGCCGAGTCCAGGATGATGATTCTGGGGCAGGACTTCGTGGAGACGGTGGAGAGCATCCGGCCCCAGTTGAGCAATATAAAGGACTATATCCTCGATGGCCAGAACGGCGTCAGCGACATGGAAAGATTCGAGGATGTTGTTGCCGGAGCCAGAGCAGACCCTCCGTCCGTGAACCTTGCCCCGGAGGATGAATGCGGGCTCTACTTTACCTCAGGCACTACCGGTCCGCCAAAGCCCATTCTTCTTACCCATAAGAATATGGAGTGCGCTGCCATAACAGAGCAAGCCCACCACTTCCAGACCCACGATGATAATTTCATTCTCATGCCTCCGCTGTACCACACGGGGGCAAAGATGCACTGGTTCGGCAGCCTTCTCGTCGGTGGAAAAGCCGTGCTGCTGAACGAGATAAGCCCTCAATGCATATTGGAGACAGTACACAATGAAGGAGGCACGATAGTGTGGTTGCTCGTGCCCTGGGCGCATGATATCGTCTCCGCATTCGACCGTGGGGAGCTTAACCCTGCCGACTATGACCTCTCCCGCTGGAGGCTCATGCATATCGGCGCTCAGCCAGTGCCCCCGAGCCTGGTACGACACTGGAGGCAGTACTTCCCGAACATGCAGTATGACACCAACTATGGACTTACCGAATCTACAGGTCCCGGGTGCGTTCATCTGGGAATAGGAAATGAACATAAACTAGAGGCCATCGGCAAACCGGGGTATAACTGGCAGGCCCGCATCGTCGACGAGGAAGGAAAGGACGTAGCTCCGGGAGAGGTCGGGGAACTCATAGTTAAGGGCGACGGCGTGATGAAGGAGTACTATAAGAATCCCGAGAAAACGGCGCAAACCATTAAGGATGGCTGGCTTTACACAGGCGATATGTCAAAGATGGATGAGGATGGATTCATCTACATTGTGGACCGCAAGAAGGATATCATCATCTCCGGAGGGGAAAACGTCTATCCTGTCGAAATAGAGAATGTCCTCCAGAGCTACCCGGGAGTTCAGGACGCGGCGGTAATAGGCACTCCCGATGAAAGGCTCGGCGAGCTGGTAACAGCCGTAATTCAGCCTGCACCTGGAGAGGAACTCTCCGAGGACAAGATAGCCTCATTCTGTGAAGAGAACCTGCAGCGGTACAAGCGCCCCAGGCGTATCATCTTTGGTGAAGTCCCCAGAAACCCGACCGGGAAGATAGAGAAACCCAGGCTCCGGGAAATGTACGGGGGTTAGCGCTGTACCGTCATTCCGGCGAAAGCCGGAATCCAGAAAAAGAGCATCTGTCATTGCGAATCCCCCTCAGAATAAAACCATGAAAACCGTAATCGTACTGGCCATGCATGGCGCGCCACCCAGGGATTTCCCCGGGCAGGAACTCGCCGAATTCTTCAGACTGCATTCCCTTGTTGAGCAAAAAGGGACTGATACACCCGAATCGAATCAGGGCCGGTATGCTCTGCTTGAGGCCAAAATGAGAAACTGGCCCCGCAACGAACACAACGACCCCTTCTACACCGCTTCTCAGGAACTGGCAGCACGTCTCGGTAAAGTCTCAGGGTACGAAGTAATTGTGGGGTACAACGAGTTCTGCGCTCCGAGCATAGATGAAGCCCTGCAATCAG
>JBKGZM010000079.1:0-7840 GCA_046545575.1 Dehalococcoidia bacterium | reverse complement strand
TTTTTATATGACCCAACCAATATCTCTTCGGTTAGATTTTAGATGACTTGACGCGCCCCATTGTCCGCTGCCAACACTGGGAGTATAATGAAACGAGAGAAACGATGGTAACGAAGATGAAGAAAATCGGTGTCCTGACCAGCGGTGGCGATGCCCCGGGTATGAACGCCTGTATTAGAGCGATTGTGAGGAGCGCTAGCTCCAGGCGGGTAGAGGTTGTGGGAATAAGGCGCGGTTACTGGGGACTTATAAATAAGGACATGATCCCCCTTGGAGAGATGAGGGTCAGTGGAATACTTCAAAGAGGAGGAACGTTCCTGGACAGCGAGCGCTGCGAGGACATAAAGACCTCAGAGGGCATTGAAAAATCCATAGAGGTTCTCAAATCCTCAGGCATCGATGGTCTTATCGTCATCGGCGGCGATGGCGCTTTTCGTGCCGCTACAACACTTGCCGAGACTGGGGGCGTCAAGGTTATCGGGATACCGGGAACAATAGACAATGACGTATACGGAACGGACTTTTCCATCGGATTTGACACAGCCGTGAATACCGCCCTCCAAGCAATAGACAGAATTCGCGATAGCGCCGAGTCTTTGCAGATGCTTTTCTTCGTAGAGGTTATGGGGCGGAGCAGAGGATTCATTGCCCTGGCGGTAGGGATAGCAGGCGGAGCCAATGAAATCCTGATCCCCGAGACGGAAACCAACATAGAAGCATTGAGCCGGAGGCTGGGAAAACGACTAAACAAAGGACTGAAAAGCGCCCTGGTAGTGGTAGCCGAGGGAGAGACCCCTGATGGTGCCCGATCCATAGCTGAGAAGGTAGGCAAGAAGGTCAATCTGGGCTATCGCTGTGTATCGCTTGGACACGTCCAGCGAGGAGGTGCCCCAACAGCCAAAGATAGGATTCTCGCCAGCGAGCTGGGAGTAGCAGCCGTTTATGAACTGCTTGAAGGACAACACGGGGTCATGGTAGGAGAGTCCGGTTCACAGACAACCTGCACACCCCTCGAGGACACCTGGGGGAAGAGAAAGGAACTGGACCCTCACCTGATGGAAATGCTCCACACCCTGGCAGTATAAAGTCAGTTAAAAGCATTTCTGAAAACGTTTTCACTGATTTGTATATGATTACTGTAGATAGTCCGCAACTTGTGATCTGGCTCCTCACTGCCAGATGTACTCAATCCTGTCTCCACTGCTACGCATCCAAGTTCCCGAAGCAGGGCGAGTTGGACGAGAGGCGTAGCTTTGACCTGCTAAACGAGATGGCCGCATCCGGCGTCAAACATGTGGGCTTCTCCGGCGGAAGTATTTTCCTCCGGGGTGACTCACTGAGGCTAATTGAACATGCATCCCACTCGGGGATAAACACCAGTATAGTAACAAGCGGACTCGATATCACCGACGAGATAGCTGAACAGCTCGCAAACTGCGGGACGTTCGTCTTCCTGAGCGTCGACGGCCCAAACAGAAAAACTCACGAGAGGCTTCGCGGTTCTGGGAGTTGGAACTATGTCACCAGTGCGATTGAAAAACTGCGCAAGTTTTCGGTGAGCTTTGCCACTGTTATGGCACTCAATAAGCTGAACTGGACCGAAGCACCCGACTATCTTGTCCTGGCTAAAGACCTGGGAGCTACGGCGGGGTGCTTTATCCCCGTCATGCCCTCGGGAAGAGCGAGCGCGGACTTGATCCTGCAACCTGAGGAACTGATGTCCACCCTTCAGAAAATAGATGGCAAAGCGGAGGAGTTGCAGTTCCCCGTGTCCCTATGGTGCATGCCCTTCGCAGGACTCGTGGTTCAGTCCAGCTTCATTCACTATGATTTCTGCCGCGGATACGACGAGATGGACATCGATCCACAAGGCAACGTGCTCCTCTGCGACGTGCTAGACATAACCCCCTCAAGCGTTGGAGATAGAACCCTTCCTCAGGCGTGGGAAGAGCAACAGGAAAGTCAGATCGTCAAATCCGTAGTCGAACCGGAACTCACTTCTCCTTGTCTGGATTGTCCCTTCAGGGATAAATGCAGGGGAGGATGCTTCGCGAGGGCCCAACTGCTGACTGGGAACATCCATGCCCCTGACCCGTTGTGTCCAAAAGTCGCCGGCTTGATTTAAGTGAGCATCTCGCTCGAATGGTATGGACTTGGGCGGTGTCGGAGAGGAAACCACCCCCTCGCCTGCAACGAATTCATAACATCATAACCAGGCAAGGCCAAATGAGTTACCTGGACCTCTACCAGAGCGGTGAGCTAAAAGACAGGCTGAGAAAAGCCAGATCCCTGCTGAAGTCATGCCGGGTTTGTCCCCGAGAATGCAACGTCAATCGCCTGGAGGATGAGACGGGAACATGCCGGACCGGCGCGCAGGCGATGATATCGAGTTTTGGGGCCCACTTCGGCGAGGAAAAGCCACTGGTCGGCAACCACGGCTCGGGCACTATTTTCTTCACCAACTGCAACCTGCACTGCATCTACTGCCAGAACTATGACATAAGTCAACTAGGCCAAGGAGAAAGGGTGAGCAAGGAAACTCTGGCCCAAATGATGCTTTCACTTCAGAATCAGGGCTGTCACAACATAAATCTCGTCTCACTGACTCACGTAGTCCCTCAAATCCTGGAGGCCTTGGCAGTGGCGGTGGAGTTGGGATTTAACATTCCGCTGGTATATAATAGCGGCGGATACGATTCCCTGGAAACCCTGGCAATACTCGACGGGATTATCGATATCTATATGCCCGACATGAAATACAGCGATGAGAAAACAGCGGAGGAGCTTTCGGGGATCACGGAGTACCCTGCGATAAACAGGGCAGCAGTCAAAGAGATGCACCGCCAGGTAGGTGATTTGGAAATAGACGAAAACGGAGTGGCTCAAAAAGGGCTCCTCATCCGCCATCTGGTCCTGCCCAACGGGCTTGCAGGGACGGCGGAAATCGTGAAGTTCATCGCCGAGGAGATTTCTCCGAACACGTATGTTAACATAATGGACCAGTACTATCCTTCTTACAAAGCTCGGGAGATACCGAGTTTGACACGTCGCATAACCAGGGAAGAGTACCAGGAGGCGGTGAAGCTGACCCGCGAGGCCGGAATCCACAGGCTGGACAAAGTGCATCTTCCAATCCTATGATGAGGATAAACTATGAAATTCATCCACTGCGCTGATTTGCACATCGACAGCCCCTTCAAGGGCGTCTCCGACGTAAACCCGGAGCTGAGGGAGCTGCTGTACCAATCTACTTATCAATCCTTCAATAACATCGTCGAACTGGCGATAAAGGAAGCCGTCGACTGTGTCTTGATAGCAGGGGATATCTACGATAGCGCCAACAGGAGCGTGCAGGCGCAGTTGAAATTCAGGGACGGGCTCAACCGTCTTTTCGATACAGGCATTCCCAGCTTCATCGTCCACGGCAACCACGACCCGCTGGATAGCTGGTCGGCGACGTTGGAATGGCCTGAAAACGCTTTCATCTTCCCCGGAGACAGGGTCGAGACAAAGCCGGTAACCCGTGGTGGCGAGGTCATTGCACATATCTCCGGCATCAGTTTCCCGAAACGTGATGTATATGAGAACCTGGCACTGCGCTTTCAGAACACGGAAGAGAGTGGCCCAAGTTCAGCCGAAAAAAACGTCCCGCACATCGGATTGCTCCATGCCAACATAGGAAGCACAGGCCATGAGCCGTATGCTCCCTGCACAGTGAACGACCTGGTGGGCAAAGGCATTGACTACTGGGCACTGGGGCATGCCCACGCGGCTTCAAAGCTACGGGAAAGCGACCCGGCAATCGTGTATTCCGGATGTTCCCAGAGCAGGCATCCGGGAGAGGTGGGCCAGAAGGGCTGCTACCTGGTTACGCTCGAACCGGGGGCAGAACCCGATATCCGGTTTGTGCCCACCGACGTCGTCCGGTACCAGTTCGATACCGTGGATATCTCCGACTGCACCAGCCTCGACGACGTAATCTCATCCGTCGGCACAAAATGCGAGGACATCTCCGGCACCATGGATGGTCGGCATGCGGTAGTCCGATTATCGCTCACGGGCAGGACAAACCTCGACCCGGAACTGCGTAAAGGAAACACCACGGACGAAATCACGGAACGTATTAGAGAAGAGCTTGAAGGGCGAGACCCACGGATATGGCTGGAGAAGCTGATTCTCAACACCGCCGGAACATATAGCCTCCAATCATTGAGGCAAGGTGATGATTTCGTTGCCGATGTCGTGGCCATTTACGACGAGATTGAGAGCGGAGAAGGGCAATTGTGGGAGGAACTGCAAGAGCGGATGGAGACTCTGTTTTCGAACTGGCAGGGGCAGAGGTATCTGGAATACCCATCGAAGGAAGAGATGCTGGAGCTTATCCGGGAGGCCAGGAGCGCGACATTGGACGAGTTCGTAGAGGGTTAAGATGCAACTGCGTGAACTCCACATAGACGGATTCGGCATTTTCGCCGATAAACACATCACCGGGTTTAGACCGGGTATTAATGTGATCTACGGCTCCAACGAGTTCGGGAAAACTACATTGCTCGCCTTCATCAGAAGAATGCTGTTTGGGTTTCCGTCCGGCAGGGAGAAGGCCAATCCGTATCCATCGCTTTCCGGTAACGCCTACGGGGGCCGGATGGTTTGCGAGTTGCGGAGCGGGGAGGTGGTTGTGGTGTCGAGGAGGGGTGGGGGGAGGGGAGGTGAAGTAAGCGTCACCACAGAGTCAGGTGAGGTAAAGGGGTACGAGGAACTCGACCGCATACTCGGGCATACATCGAAGCGGTTCTATGAGAATGTGTATGCGATCAGCCTCGACGAGCTTCAGCAGATCGAGACGCTCCAGGGAGAGGATGTCAAGCACCGGATCTACGGGGCGGGGTTGGGGTTGGGAAACGTATCTTTAACGGATATCAAAGGCAAGTTCTCCAGGCGAGCCGAAGACCTGTACAAGGCACGCGGTTCGGCACAGAAAATACCACAGGTCTACAATGAAATAAGGGAACTGGAGCGAAACATACGCCAGATGCAGCAGGAACTGGCGGATTACGATGAAAAGGTCAGGCAACGAGATAACCTCGCAGCAGAGGAGGAACAACTGGGCCAAAAGCTCCGGAACCTGTACGCAAAGCAAAGATCTTTGCAGAACAAGAGCAAACTGTTTTCAACCTATATAAATCTCACACAAGCCCAAAGCGAGCTCTCCGGATTGGAGGAAGTACCAGACTTCCCTGAGGACGCATTGACAAATCTGGAAAGCAAGAAGGAAAAGCTCTCATCACTTGAAGATGAAATTGAAGGAATAGAGCGAGAGCTCAAGGACGAGGAGCGAAAAAGGGAAAACATCACCTACAACCAGGAACTATTGGACAAAGAGCCATCAATAGTCTCGCTGCAGAAGTCGAGCCAGGCTTACAGGGACGCTTCAACCAGCATTATCGAGACGACAAGAAAAAGAGATGAAGCCCAACAATCAATCGAGAAGGAGATAGCACAGATAGGTCCGGAGTGGACTGAAGAGAAAATAAGACAATTCAATTTGACCCATGGAGAAACTGACACCATTGACCAGTATAGATCAAGGCTGGATAATGCGCAGGAGAATGTCCGGAATGCACGCAACAAGCTGGAATGGCACCGGGAACAGAAGCTAACAAATGCCTCAAAGGGTCTTGAAGGTCCCGCTTTGCACAAATTCATATTCTATTTCATAACCGCACTCGGCCTGGCAGGTACAGTTTTGGGAGGATTCCTGTCGCAGTGGATCATGGCAGGGATTTCGGCTATTTTCATGGTGGCAGGAGCACTGGCCCTCATAACTCTCTGGAAAGGCAGTAAACCAATCGTAAAGGACCGAATGGAAGAGGATCTGGAGTCGAGACTGAACCAGGCAGAGTTAGAGCATCGAAACCTGGAAGAGGAGTGGCGTAGCTTCTTGCAAGACAAAGGCCCCGATGAGAACCTATCGCCACAAGGGACACTTGAACTCGTGAGGGCTATCAACGATGTCCAGTCCAGGCTCTCTTCATTGAACGACTTAAACAGGCAGATTCAAGAAATGCAAAACAGGCTGGATCATGTAAAGAGGCTCCACGATGAGGTCGCTCCTTGCCTTCAGGAGCATCTGGGCGATGATATCGTCAGGAATATAGAGGTCTTCACACAACGTCTGAACGAGGCAAAGGATGCAAAAAGAAACAAAGAACGGGCAGAGGAAAGGATCAACGAACTGAAATCCAGGATCGAGGACCTTACCGAAAAGAGAGACCGCTACCGGAAGGATGTTCAGGAATACATCTCCTCCATGGGAGCCGTGGATGAAGAGGACTTCAGGCGCAAATTCGAGGTCTTCAAAAAGCGAAAGGAATTGCATCAGCGGAAGGAAGAGGCCAGGAGAATTATACAATCCACGGTAGGAAGCGGCAGCGATTATGAAAGCTTCATCCAATCGATTTCGGAGACAAATCCAGAGAATATAGAGCTTGAGCTAATAGCAGTAAACGAGGAAATAGAGTCCCTGGAGAGTGACCGCAAGCAAAAGAACCAGGAGATCGGGAATCTCAATAACGAGATAGAACGCCTGTCCTCAAACGAGGAACTATTGAAAAAACAGGGCGAAGTGGAGGAGAGGAAACAGCAGCTCCATGAATACTCAAGGGAGTGGATCAGAGCCCAAATACCTCTATTCACGATAGACAAGGCCATAGCAAAGTATGAGAACACCCGGCAACCCAGTGTGATCAAGGCAGCCGAAGGCGCCTTCCGTGATATCACCGGCCAGATGTATAGCAGTATCATCAAACCCATAGACAGCGATGAACTGAGGATACGGGACAATTGGGATGCCGCCAAAGGCGTTGCCGAGATGAGCAGGGGAACAAAGGAGCAATTGTACCTGGCGATGCGGCTGGGACTGATTGAGGAATATGAAAGACGGTCGGAGCCAATGCCGGTCGTGATAGACGACGTCCTGGTGAATTTCGACGATAAAAGAGGCCTCCTGGCAGCCGGGGCACTGCAAAAGTTCTCCGAGGGAAGGCAGATTATCGTGTTGACCTGCCACAACAACATCCTGGATTCATACAGAAAACTGGGCGCCAACGAAGTCGTTTTGGAGTAGCTGCAGGCTAAACGAGTGGGATGGCCGACGTCGGCCATCCCTAACCCTTCATTCCTCGTCACAAAGGAGGGGAATAAATCCCCGCCCTACGGTAAGGCGGCATTTTATATGCCGCCCTTCTCAGTGTGTCATTGCGAGAGGGCCCGAGCGAAGCGAAGGGGCCTCGTGGCAATCCCTTCAGATCCAAAAGGGTAGGGGCGAATTTATTCGCCCTAAATACAGTTCTCTGGGAGGCTAAAGCCTCCCCTACCCAATCAGCCTGTATTTTCGTAGCAACGACACGTTGGTCCCCTCTGTTATATCGCCCACAAGCCATAACCACAACCAACAAGCCCTTGACAAAGGGGTCCCAAAATGGCAGAATAATACAGGTTATGAAAGGAGGAATCCTGTAAGGAGGGAATTGAGTGAGATGGTGTGAGAATAACAACTCAGGGTCTAGGGGTCTTTTCCCTATGCACCGGCTCCTTGCAGTTTGATAGTACTTCCACTGGCCTTACCACAAAGCTCCCGCGCAATTTTTGGTTACCCAGCAGCGATCTCCGCAAAAGACCTCATTTGTATTAATTCTCAGCATGCAGCCTTTTGAGATGGGATTTTTATCCCTTGGACCCTCTAACAGCGCCACCTAGAGTCTCACTCAATCCCGATACAAGTAAGGAAGATACTATGAAGGGGGCTCGGGTTAAGATATCCTATTGGTAAACAAGAAAA
>JBKGZM010000078.1:0-8143 GCA_046545575.1 Dehalococcoidia bacterium | reverse complement strand
TCTCTAAGCAGGTCGAGGCAGGCAAAGATAGTACTGGTCATCTGACCGTATTACTAAACTAAGAAAGGAGTGAGTGACTATGTATAGTGTTGAAGTCCAGTACGGACCGAAGATTGACTACCGAGTTTGTAGTGGGTGTGGTCTTTGTTACCAGCATTGTCCAACAGATGTTTTTGGCTGGGATGAAGAAAAGCAGATGCCTACCGTAGACTATCCTGGAGAGTGTTTCTTCTGTTGCTTCTGCGAGACCATGTGTCCGGAGATAGCGATCGATGTAGAATTTCCGGTACATCATTTGCTTGACTTCGGGATTTCACCATCGGAAATCGAAGCGAATGAGAAAAAGCCGCTAGGAGGAAAGTAAAAACCGAAGCTTGATTCCGGTGATTCCTGAAAATCACTAAAAAGGAGGAGATATGGAGATTGAAAAGAAAACGGTAGCAAAAATGAAAGCGTATGCGGCTTTGATTGGCATTGTGGTCCTCGTGGTGTCTCTGGTTGCGGTGGCTGGATGTCAGACGGCAACTGAAACTTCCAGCCCGGAACCTACAGCTTCCAGCTCACCATCTACAGAGCCTATCGAGATCAAATGGACCACTGTTACCACCTCAACGCACATTGATTTTTTGAGCATGGAGCAGTGGGCGAAAGAGGTGGAGGAAAAGACCGATGGCAAGGTTAAGTTTACCGTCTATCCATCGAATACCCTGTGCTCACCTCTGGAGACGTACAACGCGGTGAAAACGGGTCTTGCTGACATGGGTACGGCCCCTACAGGCTATTCGAGGCAATATTTGCCCCTGAACAAGTTTGTCGGCGATGCCATGAAGGGACTGGAAACAGCTGAGCAGAACGTTACAGTTTACAATAAGGTGTTCAGCAAGTTCCCTGCTCTTGAGGAAGAGTTTAAGGATGTACACTACCTTTGGGGTTATACAAGTGTGCCCCTATCTATTAGTACCTCCGGGACTGCGATTCGTACTTTGAGCGATTTTGAGGGCATTACAATGAGGATGCCGCCCGGGCTCGAACCTCTGGCAGAGGCATGGGGAGCCAGTCCGGTGAGTATGCCGATAAGTGAGATATACGTGGCTCTGGAAAAGGGAACAATGGATGGGTACTTTGGTGGTGCGGAAATGCTCGAGTCGATGAAACTGGCCGAGCTTACGGATTATGTCACGATACCGAAAATGGTTTGCGCGACGGTCTGGGTCGGAATGAATCCGGATACCTGGGAGTCATTGCCAGGAGATGTACAGCAGGTTATCAATGACATGACTCAGCGTGGTCAAAACATGATAGTTGATGCTGTAGATAAATCCGCAGAAGAGAATCTGCAGTATGCTGAGGAACAGGGCCTTGAGATTATTAATCCCGGAGAGGCAGAGCTTCAAAAGATCTATGATGCCTCATCTCCGGTGTTCAATCAGATAGCTGCGGATTTGGAAGAAAAAGGGTATCCTGCTGACGAGATCCTGAGTGAGTTGGGTAAGCTTGGTGCTCAGTGATTTCGAAATAACTCTGTAGAGAGGAAGGAATGGGTTGCCTCCTTGATTGCTAGTAAAGAAGGAGGCAACCCACCCTTGAGTGGGTGACTAAGAATGGCGTCATTAAAGCACGCACTATTAAGTACTAAAATCGGGGGAATTATATTCAGAGTGGCTTCGACACTGAACCATGTGTCGGGCTGGCTTCTGCTGCTGTTAGCGTTTTTACTGGGTGCCAACATAGTGGGCCGACTTTTTGGCTCTCCTATTGTAGGTACTCATGAAGCGGTTTCATACGGATTTGCAATTGTGATTTCCTTTGGCATAGTTTCTACTACTCTGGGGCGGGAGCATGTTTCTATAGAGCTGTTTTTTTCAAAGTTCCCAGGGCGGGTACAGACGGTTATGGAAATTATCAATCACCTGCTCGGTATGGGGATTTTCTCGATAATAGCCTGGCGACTCATTGTAGATGGGCGGGAGGCGTATGTGATGGAAGAGTCCACTTTTGTTTTGGGGTTCCCGGTTTATACATTGAAATTCGCCGTGGCTTTTGGGTGTGTAACGCTCGTGCTGGCGCTCCTGATGAATTTGTTTAAATTGAGAGGAGCACGGGCATGAGTCCGATCATCGTTGGGTTGCTTGGATTTGCTGTCCTTCTTTTGCTAATTTTTTTGCACTTGCCCATCGGGTTTGCGATGGCCCTGGTTGGATTTGCCGGGATCGCATATTTGACCTCGATTGAGACCGCACTTGGAAACATAGGTTCCCAGGTTTTTGGCACTATTCATAGCTATGATATGGCCGTAGTTGCCCTTTTTATACTCATGGGCGAGCTGGCTTTCAACGCCGGAATAAGTGGCGCGGCTTATCGAGCTGCATTCAAATGGCTGGGCCATTTGCGTGGCGGTTTGGCCATGGCCACTGTGGTTGCATGTGGAGCTTTTGCAGCGGTGACCGGTTCCAGCCCAGCAACAGCAGCTACGATGGGGGGCATTGCCTTACCTGAGATGAAGAAATATGGATACGATGATTCACTAGCTACGGGGTCCGTTGCTGCTGGTGGGACCCTGGGCATCCTTATACCTCCCAGCGCTGGTTTAATACTCTACGGGATCCTTACTGAACAGTCTATAGGGGATCTTTTTATCGCAGGTATATTGCCTGGCGTGGTACTTGTCATCCTGTTTGTAGCCACGGTCTATGTGGTGGTGAAGCTAAAGCCGGGGGCAGCTTCTTCGGCCCCGCCATCGAGCCTGCGGGAAAAGCTGGCATCGCTTTCGGGATTTGGGGAAGTTGCGGTTTTGTTTATTTTGGTGATCGGAGGCCTTATTGCAGGTTACTTTACTCCGACTGAGGCTGGGGGAGTAGGGGCTATTGGTGTTCTGGTGATCGGCCTGGTCAAGCGTAATCTTAATTTAGAGAAACTTAGCCATGCTGTAAAACAGGCAACTCGAATGGCGGCCATGATCCTTATTATCCTTGTTGGAGCGATGGTTTTCACCCGCTTCCTGGCTTTGAGTACACTTCCATTTCGTCTGGGAGAACTAGTTGGTCAGCTTCCTTTGCCTCCTACTGGTATCCTTGCAATGGTCCTTTTGACCTGGCTGGTTTTGGCTTGTGTCATGGATGCTATAGCGATGATTGTGCTTACGGTGCCCATTTTCTTCCCTTTAATTTCCGCGTTGGGGTTTGACCCTATATGGTTTGGGATCATTACAGTCATGATGATAGAAATGGGACTGATCACTCCGCCGATAGGACTGAATGTGTATATTATTAATGGAGTCGCTAAGGATGTGCCCATGCACGTTATATTTCGTGGCGTGGTACCCTATCTTATTGCTATGGTGATAGGCCTGATTATGGTGGTGGTCTTCCCGCAAATCGCATTGTTCTTGCCAGGTATCACTTAGTCAGGAGGGAGACTTTGTAGCGTTTACGAACCAAGATATAGCCGAGATAGCAGATAACCAAGAGAAAGGAGATGACAATGAGTAATAATGGATCAAAGGGGACGATAGTGATAGGGGTGATTGGTGAAGATGTCCATGTTGTGGGCATCAGGATTTTGGAAAATGCATTTCGTGATGAGGGATTCGAAGTCCATTCTCTGGGAGCGCAGGTCTCTCAGGAAGAGTTTATAAACGCCGCTATTGAAACGAATGCGGACGCCATTTTGATTTCGTCTTTTAGCGGTCATGCGGAAAGCCTGGTTCAGTCTTTTAGAGATAAGTGTGTTGAAGCTGGTCTCAGCGATATTATTCTATATATTGGGGGTTCTTTGCTTCTTGCTGAAAAGCCCTGGGAAGAGGTAGAAAGCAAATTCAAGGAACTGGGATTTGACAGGGTGTATCCCCCTGGAACTTTACCTGCAACAGCAGTCGAGGATCTAAAAACGGATATTTCGCTTCGAAGGAGGAAATAAGTGATCAGAAACAAGAAATTAACCGAGGACGAGTTTTTCAAGCAAAGGGAAGAAGAGGTACTGTCACAATGGCCCACGGGGAAGGATATCGATCTTAACGAGGCCATTGAGTATCACAAAAGCTTGCCACCCGAAAAGAATTTTGTGAATAAATTAAGATATGCAAAAGAGCATAATGAGATATATGCCTCCACTGGTATGGGGAAGGCGACTGTTGAGGAGCAAATGGAACTTATACAGTATGTGGAGAAGGAGGGCCAGGCTGACCTGGTGGGGCTTTCTCCGGACAGTCTCACGAGGCAAAAGGATTATGAGGCTGCTCAGCGAGGATTGGATGAGAGCGTGAGAAGGGGCGAATCGATGCTTAACGGGTTAGCTGTGGTAAACCATGGTGTTTCCGGAATCAGGAAGCTCGTTGAGTCGGTCAATTGTCCCGTTCAACCACGCTACGGAGCTGCTGATGCGAGGCTGTGTGATGAGGTGCTTCTCGCTGGAGGGTGCAGTTCCACCGCCCCCGACGTTTTCATGGATTTCTGGCAGCATCATAGCAAGGTGCCTCTAGAAACAGCCATTAGTACCCATCAATATGTGTGCAGGTTACTGGGGTATTATACAGAACACGGTGTTCCGATGTGCTCTGGAACTCAGGGATTTTATGCAGCGGGCATTCCCCCCAGCTTGCAGACTGCCACAGCGATAGTATCGAGCCTGTTGCAGGCAGAGCAAGGCGTTAAGAATATGTACATCCTGTGCGGAGCTCACGGCAATTTAGTCCAGGATGTGGCTACTGGGAATGTGCGCACCAGGCTGCTTGATGAGTACCTTAAGAGGCTCGGTTATAAGGACGTGGAGCTTTTTCCCAGTGTGAGTTTCAATTTGATGCACTATCCATTAGAGGTGGGGCCAAGTTTTGCGGTGATATTTATGAATACCCTTATGGCCAAATTGATTGGTGCACAGGTTAGCGATATCAGAACAGTGGCGGAAGCAAAAGCTATTCCGACTAAAGAGGATGTTGCGAGTACTTTCAAGACTGCCAAGGTAATGCAGAACTTCCTGCAAACGCAGAAGATCGAGGTCGATAAAGAAGAACTGCAATCGGAATCCAAGATGCAAGAGCAGGAAGTCCGGTGTATCCTCGACAAGGTGCTGGAGTTTGGAGACGGTGATGTCTTGGTAGGGGCAAGTAAGGCTGTTGAAGCAGGCGTTCTTGACAATCCCTTTGCGGCCAATCGCGCTGCTGCTGGCAAGGTAATGGGCATAAAAGATGCCGAAGGGGCAATACGATATCTTAATACCGGCAATCTGCCCTTTACAGATGAAGTAGTGAATTACCACAGAGCGAAAATAGCTGAAAGGGAAAAGAGACAGGGGCAGAAGATTAGCTATGAAACAGTTGCCAGAGACCTGTTGGCTGTAAGCAAGGGTTATCTGGTACAGTAGCTTGAGATATCTTGCAAAGTGAACCAAGGAAGGAGGATATAAGAGAGATGAGAGCAGCGATTTATTATGGACCGGGAGATATCAGGCTTGAAGAGATCGAAAAGCCCAAGCCCGGGCGTTTGGGTGCTGTGTTGAAAGTCAAGTCGACTGGGGTGTGTGAGATCATGGATGGTGCGGCCTGGCAAAAGCGGGGGTTCAGACCACAAGAGATAGGAAAAGCTCGTGGCCATGAGTGGTGTGGTGAGATTGTTGAGCTTGGCGAGGATGTTGAGGGATTTGAAATCGGAGAGAGGATATATCAGAACGCCGTTTTCAAGCCCTGCTTTACGTGTGAATCGTGCCGGCTGGGGGATTACTGGAGATGTATCAACTGGAAGTCAGGCCTGCTACAGCTTGCTCTGCATGGTGCTTTTGCTGAATATTTTTGGATTCCGTTTCTTACCACCGAGACAGCTGCGAAGATGCCGGATACGTTAACGGATCGCGACCTTGCCATGGTGGAGCCGGTGGGATTGGGAGTAGGAGCAGCGAGAAAGCCCAGGGTCGATGAGGTAACGCTTGTGGTGGGACAGGATATAGTTGGCCTCGCTGCAACAGCCAAGCTAAAGGAACGAGGTGTCCGCAAGGTCATTACCACTGACATCTCACAGAAGCGGCTTAAGGCGTCGGAGGAAGCTGGTGCTGATTTAGTAATCGACAGCCTCAACGAGGACCCTGTCAGGGCAGTTATGAAGGAAACCCGGGGATATGGCGCTGATGTTGTGATACTGGCGGATAAGAGGCCAAATGGGCTTACTCAGGCTATTGCCTCGGCATGCCATGCTGGGATTATATGGTTGATGACGTATTACTATCACCCGTTTACCCTTGATCCCTCTTTGGGGGGAGGAACGTCGTTCTGGACAGGTCCCGGTACGGGCTATGAGAGTCCGCCTGTGAGGTTTGATCCCAAGCTGCTAACCATTCACACTTGTTGGGGGACTCTGGGGCCCAGGGTGCCGCGCTGGCTGGAGGCGGCTCAGCTCATGGAGTCCGGGAAGATAACGGCTGAAAAGCACGTGACCCATATTTTCCCGCTGGAAAAGACCAGGGAGGCCTTTGACACTGCGCTGGATGTCCACGAGAGCATTAAGGTCTTGGTTGAGCCGTAACTTCTCATCCTAAGCGTTTTAGGAACGTAGAGCGACGCGCCTGCGGCGCGTCGCTCTACGGAGTTTCGGGTAAGGGAATTCAAGGGCTAGTGTGTAAAATCGAGAACAATAAGAGTTCCAGACTTTCTACCTGGAGGATGACATGGGTACTACCGAACAAATAGTGAAGAATATAGTGGCCACTGACTTCGACTCCCTTGACAGTGAGGCTGTGAGAAGGGCAAAGTGGCGGGTACTGGATGCGGTTGGTTGCTTGATAGGCGGGGCCAATGCTCCCGGGTGCCCCGTGATGGTGGATTTGGTGAGGAAGTGGGGAGGGGTTGGGGAGAGCACCGTCCTGGTCCACGGCGTTAAAGGGCCAGCGCACAATGTCGCGATGACAAACAGCCTTATGACCAGGTCTTACGACTATGAACCGGTGGAAGCGGATGGGGAAGGTGCTTCGAGCCCGGCTCATATAAGCGGGACCACGGTTCCCACCGCTCTGACTTTAGCTGAACGGCAAGGGGCCAGTGGCAAGGACCTTCTTACCGCACTGTTATTAGGGGACGACCTCGCCTCGAGATTGGGAGTGGCCTCAGGATTTTCCTTCGACCTGGGATGGGACAATACGGGCACTATTAATATGCTCGGTGCGACTGCGATTGCCAGCAAGCTCTTGAGACTGGACGAAAAGCAAGTGCTGAATGCGCTGGGCATCGCTCTCAATCAAATGGCTGGTACGATGGATGGCGTCTTTGACAAAACACTTACCTTCAAGTTGCCCATTGCCCTTGCCTCTCGAAACGCCATATTCTCGGCGGAGTTGGCCGGTCAGGGATTCTCCGGGGTTAAGGACCCATTACTGGGTGACCATGGTTTCTTTTCTCTCTACTGCCGTAACTACAATACTGAGAACCTTACCAAAAACCTCGGGAAGAGGTTCTATTCCGACCGGGTCATCAAACCATATTCTTGCTGCCGTGCTAACCATTCAGCCGTTGATTCCGCCTTGAAGATAGCTGGCGCGCATGACATTAGACCTGAGGACGTGGAGGAAATCGTTATTTATCTGACTCCTGCAATACGTGATGGGTTTGTCGGGCAACCTTTCTATATCGGTGAGACGCCCCAGGTAAACGCCGCCTTCAGTATAACCTATACCGTTGCGACCGCACTGCTCAGGAAGGAAGTGAGGCCGAAGTATTTTACAGATGAATTCATCCGTGACCCGAAAGTCAACATGCTCATCGATAAAATAAGACTCGAGCCGAGCATCCCGCCGGAAAAGAAACTAACAACGGAGATTCGCCTCAAAAGGACGGACGGAGAGGTATTTTCCGCTCACACGGACTTCCCAACGGGCGATTTCTATGAGACTCCGTTAACTGACGAGGAGATAAAGGCGAAGTACCGGGATAATGTAGCCTTCTCACAGACGGTTTCCACAGAAAACGCCGAAAAGGCATTGGAGATTGCCGGTGCACTGGAGGAACTCGGCGACGTAAGGGAATTAACCAGCTTGCTGGTAAGAGAATAGCAACCGCAAATGGCCCATTTGCCCTTTTCGGCTTGCGAGGTGTGCTATTTCCGCTCCTGCAGAATGGTAGTATTTCGTCCCCCGCCTAGGGCGGGGGCTGATATCGCTTTAAACC
>JBKGZM010000077.1:0-8254 GCA_046545575.1 Dehalococcoidia bacterium | reverse complement strand
ATTGTGAGTGTCTGTAAATAATGGCTATTAGCGTCATTACCTGACCTATACTCGGATGACCTGTCCGCAAGGCGGTATCACATACCAAATGCAACAATCCTCGGAAATGTTAGATTACCCACTCGTGAATTGCCACGTTGCCAACAAACTCACAGGCTGCTAACCACGTTTTTGCTTGGTTATGCGCCGGGTCTAGCCCTCGATTATAACCAGTTTGTTAGAGAGCCGAAGGAACAAAAGGGCAGGATTTAACACCCCGTTAACAGGATTTTAAAGAGCCGATAACATTTGACTGTTATCCTTTATTCGGTAAATAATGGATGCATATGAAGATTAGCTTCGGGGGCAACAATGAAAGCCACAGGGATCGGCTCTAGTTCTAGGTTGGCTCCTCGGTATCTGGCGGATATGGGGGCCAAATGGGGTTTCCTAATCTGCGCTGCTGCTGCTATCCTCATCCTCGTCCTCATCACCTTCTTTATATTCAGAGATGGATTTTCTGCCCTGCTCAAAATAGGCCTCGGCGATTTCTTATTTGGCACCGAGTGGAACCCGGAAAGCGGGGAATTTGGGATACTTACCTTTATCCTGAACTCTATTTACCTTATGATTGGCACCCTCATTATCGCGGCCCCGTTGGGCATCGGTTGCGCTATTTTCCTTGCTGAGATTGCCCCCTCACGTGTCCGGGAGATAGTCCGGCCGGCGATAGACCTCCTGGTAGGGATACCTTCAGTGGTCTATGGATTGGTGGGACTGACTTTTCTGTGTCCCTTGATAGGTGAATTAAGCGGCGGGTCCGGCCATACCCTGCTTGCTGCCATAATAGTAGTGGCAGTCATGATACTGCCTACAGTGGTCTCTATTAGCGAAGACAGCATTCGCAGCGTACCCAAGCAGTACAAGGAAGGGGCCCTTGCTTTGGGGTCCACACACTGGCAGACCATCTGGAGAGTTACGCTTCCCGCTGCCCGTGCTGGAATTGTCAGCGCATTGATTTTGAGCATGGGGCGAGCGGTTGGAGAAGCACTGGCTGCTTACATGGTCATTGGCCAATCCTTTGCTATGGTTGACTCACCGCTGGACCCGGCTCGTACCCTGACCAGCCACATAGTGGGAGAGATACCTGAGATAGCACCGGGTACCCTGCACTTTGGGGCCCTCTTTGCTACGGGAATAGTGCTTCTTGTCATAATCCTCATCTTCAACAGCTTCGGCTTTATCGCTAGGAGGCGTAGCTCGTCATGAGGATATCGCCTCATACGACACAGCGCATGGCATGGGTAGCAATGTGGGCAGCAGCCTTCATTGCTGTTGCAGTGCTCCTCTTCATTATAGGCTACGTTTTCGCAAGGGGGATTCCTCGTCTATCTCTGGATTTCGTTTTCGGTGCCAGCAGCTACGGGGGAATGGGAGGTGGTCTTCGCACCCCGATTATTGGGTCCCTTTACCTTACATTGCTCACTTTGGTCCTGGTAGTGCCTTTCGGAGTGGGAGCATCTGTATATCTGGCGGAGTATGCACCCCATGGAAGGTTCAGTCAGCTGGTCCGCTACGGGACGGACACCCTGGCTGGTGTCCCCTCCATCGTTTTTGGCATGTTCGGGTTTGCTTTCTTTGTGGTTATTCTCTTGAATGGAAGGATGTCCATCCTGGCAGCGGCTTTCTCTCTGGCCTGTCTCAATTTACCGTTCATGGTTGGTGCTGCGGAGGAGGCGATAAGAACAGTACCCCAGACCCAACGGGAGGCTGCTTTGGCCCTTGGAGCTACCAAATGGCAGACTATCAGGCAGGTTGTTCTCCCGAGAGCAATGCCGGGCATTATAACTGGAGTTATCTTGTGTGCCGGCATTGCTATGGCCGAGACAGCACCTCTTCTCCTTACACTTAGACTTACTCCCTTCATCCCTTCATCTCCTCTTGACAGTTGTGAGACCCTGACGCTTCGGCTTTTGGATTTAGCCATGTGGAAACCGTCCATCGGGGGGGTAACGCGTCAAGATCTGTTTGCACAAGCTCTGGCAGTGGGCGTTATTCTTATAATAATCATTGTTGTTTTGAACTTTCTGGCTCGCTGGATTTCCCAGCGCTATATTGCTAGAATGACAGGAGAGCGCTAGCTATGGACCCTAAAATGCAGACCAGAGGCCTTAGTTTCTTCTATGGCGATAAGCAGGCACTGAAAGAGGTAAATCTCGATATCAAGGAGCGTCAGATCACCGCTCTTATGGGTCCTTCGGGGTGTGGCAAATCCACATTTCTGCGCGTGCTTAATCGGATGAACGACATTATTCCAGGAGCCAGGCTGGAGGGTCAGGTTCTTCTCGATGGAAACGATATCTATGCTCCAGGGGTTGACGTAGTCCAGTTGCGCAAGCGAGTGGGTATGGTGTTCCAACAACCTAACCCATTGCATAAAAGTGTCTTCGAGAACGTTGCCTTTGGCCCCAAAGTGCTGGGAATGAACCATCGGGTAGAACTGGAGGACATTGTAGAAAAAAGCCTCAGAGCAGCTGCTTTGTGGGATGAGGTCAAAGATAATCTGAATTCCTCAGGATTTAACCTTTCCGGTGGTCAGCAGCAGCGATTGTGTATTGCGAGAGCGTTAGCGGTTGAACCGGAAGTTATACTTATGGATGAGCCCTGTTCCGCTCTCGATCCGATTGCTACCCTGAAGATCGAGGAGTTAATGCAGAATCTCAAAGAAAATTATACCATAGTTATTGTGACCCATAACATGCAGCAGGCGGCCAGGGTCTCTGACAAAACCGGGTTCTTCCTTATGGGAGAGCTTATCGAATACGGGGCGACTGATGAGATCTTCTCCCGTCCCAGGGATCAAAGGACGGAGGACTATATCACCGGACGCTTTGGTTAGGTGTTTTATGCCACGAGAGGTATTTGAGCGCAGCTTACGTGGACTCCAGGACGAGGTGCTCACCATGGGCAGCATGGTGGAGAAGGCTGTGGAGCGTGCTGTTGATGCCCTTAAGAGACGGGACCTCGAACTAGCTCAACAGGTTGTTGAGGAGGATAGCAGGATAGATCGAAAAAGGCTGGAAATCGAGGAAGGGTGCATTAATCTGATCGCTACTCAACAACCTATGGCTGGCGACCTTCGCACACTTGTCACCATATTGAATCTGGTCACTGAACTGGAGAGAATGGGCGATCATGCTGAGGGTATTGGGAGGATAACCCTGGCTATAGGAGATGAACCACCCATAAAACCCCTTATTGATATTCCTCGCATGTCCGAGATAGCTATTGAGATGCTTCATGGTAGCCTTAAAGCGTTTATTGATAGAGATGCCGAGACGGCAAGGATAATAAGCAGGCGCGATGATGAAGTTGATAGGCTTTACGACCAGGTCTTTCGAGAGCTCATCTCTTTCATGGTTGAAGACCCAAAGACCATTACCAGGGCAACCCGGCTTATCTGGGTTACCCACAATCTTGAGCGCATCGCTGATAGAGTGACCAATATCTGCGAACGTGTGGTATTTGTTGTTACCGGGAAGCTTGAGGAGATAGGTGCCTCAAAGTATTGACGGGTGAAACATCGATAAAGGTACATCTCAAGAGATCAATTTGCTGCAGTCTGTGGGATCGTCTAGGTGCGGGGCGCAAACAGAAGTCAGGATGTGTTTTTGAATGGGCAGCCGAGAAAAGGCCATAAGATCTACACTCTTACTTAATCCCCGTTGGTGAGTCTCTTTGTCACGATGTCTTCGAACATCATAATCGATGGGGCATTGTGAGATATGCCCCAACCCTGGCAGGGAGTCTCCGAGGAAGTTATTCAGTTCGCTGAGGTCAGCGAATTGGTGCGAAAGGCAGTTGGCTAACATGTCTGTCGTGCCTTTATCCAGAACAAGAACATTGAGTGGAGTGAGCGGCAAGCTCAGGTCACCGACTACGAGATCAAAAGGTACCTGGGAATACTGTGAGAGGGAGGTTGCCATAAATAAGCTTTTGATCGTTGAGGACGAAGGCGCTCTGCGCGAGGTGCTGCGGTATAACCTTGAGGGAGAAGGTTATGCGGTCGTAACTGCTGGTGATGGAGCGCAGGCGCTGCATATTGCTCGTACGGAGTCCCCTGACCTCATTATCCTCGACGTTATGCTGCCGCAGCTGGATGGATTCGAAGTTTGCCGCATCCTGCGCAAGGACATGAGCGTGCCCATATTGATGCTCACCGTAAAGGACGAGGAAGTCGATAAAGTCCTTGGCCTTGAGTTAGGTGCGGACGACTACATGACCAAGCCCTTCAGCATGCGTGAGCTCAAGGCACGTGTAAAGGCCATGCTGCGCCGCAGTACTTTGCAGACGTCAACTGAAGAGGAAGCCGGAGAGTCTGTATTTGAAGTGGGCGATCTGGTGCTGGACACGGGCAGCAGGGGGGTTACGTTGGGAGGCAAGCCTATCAGGTTAAAACCGAAGGAATTCGACCTGCTTGCTTTCCTGATGCGCAACAAGGGGCAGGTGTTTATCCGGGACCGTTTGCTGGAGCGGATATGGGGATATCAATACATAGGCGATAGTCGCACAGTGGATGTCCATATGCGCTGGCTACGGCAGAAGATAGAAGCCGATCCGTCCAACCCTACACGATTGATAACGGTCCGTGGCGTAGGATACAAGCTGGAAGGGTAACATGTTCCACAGTATAAGGTGGCGAATAGCCGCACTCTATGTTCCGCTTGTCCTGATCAGCACGGTGCTGGTGGCGATCTTCTCTGCAAATTCCCTCGCGATTGCCCTGATGATCGGGATCGCGACTCTGCTTGCCGTCGTGCTGGCGGTATTCGTTGCCAGAGGTATTACCGTTCCCATAAAGAATGTCATCAAAGCGTCCAAGAGTCTGCCCTCAGGAGATCTCAACGAGGCAGTCCCTACAAAGTCGGAGGATGAAACAGGAGAGCTTGCCGTCACGTTTAACCGCATGGTTCAAAGCCTCAAAGAAAGAATGGATAGTCTTTCAGACGAACGGAGTAGACTGGCGACGGCGCTCTCTGGCATGGCAGACGGCGTGGTAATGACCGATGCCGATGGGACTGTTTTGCTGGCGAACCCGGCTGCGGAGAGGCTTTTTGAATTTGAAGAGGACAGGGCAAAGGGTTCCCCGTTCATAGAGGTAATCCCCGATTACGAGATAAGCGAGCTTCTACGCTCATGCATTAAAGAGAGGGTACAGAAGGCGGGGCAGATCGAAAGGAAATCAGGACAGCTTTTTCTGAGGGTAGTCGCTACCCCGTTCCGCGACGATGGCGTAACCGGCGTCTTGCTTCTTTTCCAGGACCTTACGGAGGTGAGACGTTTGCAGGTGATGAAGCAGGAGTTTGTCGGCAATCTTTCGCATGAGTTGCAAACGCCACTTGCTTCCGTGAAGGCCATCGTGGAGACACTGGCCGACGGCGCTCTTGAGGATAAGAACGCGACTCAAAAATTCCTGACAGCGATAGACAGCGAGGTTGACAGAATGGTGCAGATGGTGCAGGAGCTTTCCGAGCTGTCCAGAATCGAGACGGGACGAGACAGGCTGGATATTGCTCCTGTGGACCTGGCCTCGGTGATCGACGAGGTTATAGCTCAACTCAGTCCGCAGGCGCAGAGGAAAGGGATAACCCTGGCGCGGCAGGATGCTCCTGGGCTGCCGGCGGTCCGCGCTGACAAGGACCGCCTCCAGCGAGCGCTTGCCAATCTTATTCACAATGCTATCAAATTTACCCCGCAAGATGGCAGGGTTGCCGTTTCTGCTGAAGCGTCTGAACACGGTGTCACGGTCTCGGTTGCTGATACGGGCATTGGCATTTCCAGAAGTGACCTTCCGCACGTGTTCAACCGCTTCTTCAAGGCCGAGAAATCACACTCCGGAGAGGGCACCGGCCTAGGACTTGCCATAGCCAAGCACATCGTTCAGGCCCACGGCGGCGAGATATGGGTGGAGAGTGAGGAGGGGAGGGGATCGGTGTTCAGGTTCAGTTTGCCTGTTGAATAGGGCCTCTTTAGCTCTGTGTTGTTAGGCCTCTTGCTGAGATCTTGCAAAGATCAGGAATTGTAGCAATAACAGGAAAGCATGATGGAGTGGCTTCCTTCAGCGGAAAGACATCCATTCCTTCAAAGTCTCGTATTATGCCCCCGGCCTCCAGCAAAATGAGCGCAGCGCCTACCAGATCTGACTGTGGAAGTCGCTCCACGGGCACAGTGACAGATGTGAAGTGAAGCTGAGCTCAGCCAACCGATTTTGGGGGCTGACGCAAACACTTCCTACACATATGGCGGTGCATCTTTCCCAAACTATACTATCGGGTTAAGTAAGGTCGGTCCCAAAGACCACAAGACGCAGCCCGGTCCTCGGGGCAGGTGTTCGGGTGCGGAGGGGCTGAAACACCGGCTTTGGGTTAGAACGACGATCATGACGGAAAACTAATTCGTTCATCAAGTGTCTTCCTTAGTTCACCCGATAGTCTAGTTCCCAAATGGCGGACGTAGAGCAATTACTTGGTGACGTGTTTTAGGGAAAGTATCCGGTAATCCCAGTTGAAATCCATTATGCCATGCGCCTTTGTTCTTTCGGCCTACAAACAGGCAAGGCACCTCGTCCATTCTATCCAGAGGCACCTCAGTCCTCTCCAGCAAATTCGAGGCTTGGCCTCTGATTATTCCGACATGACGCCAGCTTGCTGCCAGCAACTTCTCGGCGATATTGCCACCGGACGAGATATCCAGATACAAATCCCGTTGCGAGTTCTGGCAGACCATTCCCAGATTGAAGTTACGCAGGAGCCTCTTATCCTGATTGCTTGCAAGAAGGACGTTAGCCTGTCTGTAAGAATCCATATAAGCTTCCCCATTGGTTGGATCCAGGTCAAAATAGAGGCATTGCACGATAGTGCTCTTCCCAGATCCGCTTTCACCTACAACCCCCAAAATCTCACCGGACATAACTTCAAATGTGATGTTCGCGCAGGCAACAATCGATCCACATTTCGGGTACCTGTTGCGCCCGAATTCTGGCCCGGTTTGATTTAGACAGTCTGAGCAACCTGGGCCATGTATCTCGGTTAGATTCTCCACCTTTAACAAAGGATCCATATTTAGGACCCTTTCTTTTGGCTTTTCAGACAGAAGCCCGTATCGGAGCAGCAACAGGTTCGTTTTCCTGTCCCGTCATCGATCATCTCATCCAGATATGTATCCGATCTCCCACATTTAGCACGTCGTTGTCCATTGAAATTCTCAATCCTGAACACTCAGTAGTGATGCCACAGCCTGCCAGCCGCTGATCATAATTGCCCAGGCCCCACAGTGGTGCGAATTTGGCTCCCGGGGGGACCCGTTTGCGCCTGCCTGGTTCTATCCAGACCCGATTGAAAGGTTACGTAGTGAGGGGGTTTCAAATGCTCCACACCCGTTGAATGACAAGATATTAACAAGGATTTAACAAGCTCTTAATTGTCGCTTAAAACGCAAATGATAGCCTGAATTCAGAAGGAGGAGTAATGACTGTAAAAGGCTACATCCTCATGAATGTTCGCCACGGGAGGTCTGGAGAAGTGATGAGCAGGTTGTGGGGCAACCCGGGTATCGTTGCGCTGGACCATGTTGAAGGTCCTCCTGATATGGTGATGGTGGTAAAGGCCAAGAGTCGTCGTGATCTGGCGCGGATTACTGTCAAGGCACTGCAGTCGGTTGAAGGGTTGGTAGAAGGCATCGATTGCTATCCGGTACTTCAGGAGGGGACTGTCAGTGCCAGGAGAAAGAAAGGCTTAAATTCGAAAATGAGCATTGGGTTGGGTGTTTAGCCTCATGAATGACTCGGCTTGTAGCGGCTGGTTCTCTATAGGTGTGCCACACACAAGCGCTAAGGAGGGATTGCTAGAGTGAAGGATCAACTATGATCAGGCCGATCCAGCTATGTAGGCCTGTGGGGGGTGACTGGGTTGGGAGAAAACGCAGGGCTGCTATCCCACATAAGGCAGCTCCGAAGGCTGGAAAGAGTTTTGAAAGTAACCAAATCATGGTGCAAAATGAGGGCTTTGAGGAGAAGCAGATGGATCTTTTTGATTACTTTGGCCTTCCTTCCTACAGCGGTTTGGATTCTCAGAGGAAGGCTAAACGACATCAGAGAAGATTTAACATTCCCCTAACAATCCATTAAACATGCGTTAAATATCGCCTGATAGGATGAGGTTGGGAGGCCGTTTAGAAACAGGTGATTGACGGGAGTTTGATGGATGGAGAACGTTTT
>JBKGZM010000076.1:0-8282 GCA_046545575.1 Dehalococcoidia bacterium | reverse complement strand
ACAACATTACTGTTATTACCAGTTCACTTTTGGAGTTTAAACGGTTCACTTTTCAACCTTAAAGAGTTCACTTTTCAGTTTTAAATAACACCTGATTTTTGGTCTATTATTAAAGGGTTGCTTGGAGGGAAGGACCCTGTCAGGAGTTTTATTACTGACCTCGTTTTGAAGCAAAACGGGCGCTATTTGGTGGAATTGACTTTGTTTATGTCCGACATGTAGAATCAGCCCTAGCGGTGTAAAACGGTAGCGAGAGTGGGTTGGGAGAAAAGAAAAACGAAACAAGCAGGAGGTGATCAAGTATGCAGAAGAACTGGGCGGACATGACCCCGGGGGAAAAGCGGGAAGAGAGATTCAAAAGGTGGCTTTCGCCCGATATTAAATTCAAGGATTCGGAAGCTGAGAAGCTCTATAAGGAACGGGTAACTAGGTTTATCAAAGCAATCAAGCTGGAGGAGCCCGACCGTGTGCCGGTCATGTTACCGATAGAGCATTTCCCGGCATATTATGCGGGGTTTACGCTTGGGGAAGTCATGTATGATTATGACAAGCTGCGGGAGGCGTGGTTAAAGACTATGCAGGACTTTGAATCGGATTGTTTCATGGGACCCGGGCTTGTCTTTCCTGGCAAAATGTTTGACATGATTGGCTACAAGCAATTCAAATGGCCTGGACGTGGACTCCCTGATGATACGCCAGCGTACCAGTATGTTGAAGGCGAGTACATGCCACCGGAGGAGTATGACGACTTCATCAAGGACCCTGCTGATTATCTGTTCAGAACCTTTTTACCTCGTTCCTCGGAGGCGTTTGCTGGGTTTAGTAAGCTAGGTCCGTTGACGCCATTTGTGGCTATACCAGCCTGGTTTGTGTCACAGTTTGGCGATCCCGACATACAGGCTTCATATAAAGCGCTCTTAGAAGCTGGCCTGGAGGGAGCGAGATGGATGAGTGTCGTCGGTGAAGTAGGTATGACAGCGCTAGCAGCCGGGTATCCTGATATTTGGGGAGGCATGTCCGGGGCCCCGTTTGATCTGATAGGGGATACGTTTAGGGGAACTAAAGGGATAATGATGGATATGTACCGGAGGCCGGACAAGATCCATGAAGCCATGGAAAGGATAGTCCCCATAGTTGTTGATGAGGCTGTTGGCATGGCTAACGCCTCTGGGTGTCCGATAATAATGATGCCTCTGCATAAGGGGACAGGCGGGTTCATGTCCGACCAACAGTTTCGGACCTTCTACTGGCCGACGTTTAAGAAGGTTTTAATGGGGTTGATCAACGAGGGGCTTGTGCCGATGCCATTTGCAGAGGGTGACTACGAGCCGCGATTGGAAGTCATCAAAGATATGCCCAGAGGCTCGATGGTCTGGTGGTTTGAAAAAATGAACATGGCCAGAGCTAAGGAGGTACTTGGGGATACCGCGTGTATTGCTGGTAATCTTCCTGTCACGGTGCTGGCCACTGGTACTCCTCAGCAGGTCAAAGAGGGATGTCGTGAGCTAATTGAGACCTGTGCTAAAGGCGGTGGTTATATACTGACCGGTGGAGCAAGCCTTGATAAAGGGAGCCCCGACAATTTGCGTGCCGTGATGGAAGCTGCACGAGAATATGGAGTATATAAGTAATGGGCAGTGGCTGACCGGGATTGTTTTAAGGCTCTTCTGAAAAGGATTTACCCCCCCTTTGGCTGTATAAATGCGTTAGGAGAGCTTGAGAAAACAGTATTGACGGGCCAAGGCAAACGTTGTATGCTGTATAGCAAAGGAAATTCGGACAGGCAGATAGATTTTTGTCTGTTACATGTTCCTAGGAGGCTAATTTTAATGGAAAGGAGAGGAATAAGGGATGGTTGAGCCTGACTATGAAAAGTACCTGGTAAGGGAGCCAATGTATGAGACGCCTCCCGGGGTCAAAAATCGCCAGAGTCCTACTATGACCTTTATGAGCAATACCCAGGTGCCTGAAGCGAACTATTACATTGAGTTCGGCTGGATATATGGTATCCCTGAACCAAATCCTAGTGTTCACGAACATGTGCATGATTATGACGAAATTGTATTGCATATAGGGGGTGATCCCGACAATCCCGAAGATCTCGGTGGGGAAATAGAGTTTTACGTTGGGGGGCAGCCGCTTACCTTCAATACTACGTCAGCAGCGTTTGTGCCCGCTGGTGTACGGCATGGACCGGTAATCTGGAAGAAGTTTAGCAAGCCTCACATCGAGATGGGTATAATGCTCGGTACTGGCAGTGTCAAGGAAGGGTGGGGCCGCAGCGGTATTACAGAAGCGAAGAGCGGCATGCCTGAGAAAACGGATGATGTTGATTATGAAAAGTACCTGGTGAGAAAGCCCGTTTATGAGGCAGGTCCCGGGATTAAAAATCGTCAGAGCCCCTCTATGACATTGATGAGTAGCGCCCAGGTGCCGGAAGCCAATCACTATATCGAGCTTGGCTGGGTATGCGATATCCCCGAGCCAAACCCATATGTCCACGAGCATGTCCACAGGTACAACGAGATTCTGCTACATTTCGGAGGTGATCCAGAGAATCCGCTTAACCTTGGCGGTGAGATAGAGCTTTATGTAGAAGGGCAGCCGCTTACCTTTAATACGACATCGGCTCTGTGGGTCCCAAGGGGGGTAAAGCATGGCCCCCTGACATGGAAAAAGTTCGAACACGCGCACATCGAGATGGGATTTATGATCAACTGTGGCGATGTGATGGAAGGCTGGGGCGACAGCGGAATACACGAGCCGAAATCGTAGGTAACTGGGTGTGATATGTGTAGGTCTATGGAGGTTTGTTGAATGGCTACAGTAAAAGAATATAACATCTACGGAGAAGAGATTAAGAAGTTGCTGCTATTGAGAACATCCCCGATAGCAGTAAAAATGTTGGATAGGGAATCGGATATTCCCGAAGAAGCCGTCAGGCCGAAGAGAGATCGTGGATATCACCTTGCTCAGTGTCAGGTCTTTGCCCTGTCGCGTCGCCAGCAATCTACCATAGCCATGCTGAAAGAGGATCACTGGTGCTGGGCCCCTTTGATAGGATATGGACTGGTGGAGATGCCAGAGTATTGTACAAATGGGGACATATATTACCCGCATTTTGTTGAAAGTCGTGAGGCTGCTAAGGAGCTTGCCAAACAGTTCCCTCGCCTGGAGTATGGCAAGTATATCGGCATTCTCTCTGGCCCGCTGGAAACGGCCACCTTTGAGCCCGATTTGGTGCTCATCTATTCCAATACCGCTCAATTGAGAAGCATGCTCCTTGCAGCAAAGTATAAGGAAGGGAAGCTGCTGCAATCGGAGTTTGATCCTATAGACTCGTGTGTTTTCTCCGTTGTTCCCGTGCTGCTGGATGGCGAATATCGCATAACCATTCCTGATCCGGGAGAGTATGAACGGGCAATGACCGGGGAAGATCAGACTATCTTCTCTGTTCCCGGGGATAAAATAGAGAAATTAGTACAGGGGCTCAGACATTTTGAAGAGATGAAGCTTGGCTATACCCATCTTGACATGGTTATGCGACCTGATTTCCCTCAGCCAGAGTTCTACAAGATGCTGTTCAGGATGTGGGGACTGGATGTACAGGAATAGAAGCTAAGCTCGTCAGCGGAATGGTGCAAAATCAGGGCTTGAAATTTACTTGACTATTGTCGAGGCTGGGTAAAATGATGACATTAAATGATTTCAACCGTTGTGGCGAAGAGCTTGAAAGGCTGTTACTGCTGAGGACTTCTCCCCTGGCGGCAAAGATGCTGGAGAATGAAGGGGATATCCCTGCCGGTGCAGTCAGGCCAAAGAGGGATCGAGGCATCCACATTGCACAGTGCCAGGCCTTTGCCATCTCCCGGCGCCAGAGAGAGGCTGTGGCCATGCTTAAGGAAGATAACTGGTGCTTTGCTCCCCTCATCGCTTATGGTTTGGTGGATAAACCGCAGGACCCTGAGCTTCAGCAATTTGTCTCTTTCCCGACCTTTGAGAGGGATAAGTATGTGGGCATTGTTTCTGCTCCCCTAAAAACGGCTAACTTTGAGCCTGATGTTATACTTATCTATTTCAATCCTGCTCAACTAAGGGCCATTTTACAGCCAACTCATTTTAAGAACGAGGAGGTCCATGTGGATTCTCACTTCTTCCCTCCGGCCTGTGCTTATCAGATTGTGCCGGTAATGCAGAGCGGACAGCTTATGGTTACCCTGCCTGATATCGGTGATTATAACCGGGCACTGGCTGCAGAGGAAGAGGTTGTCCTCTCAGTTCCCAGGGATATGATAGCGAAGCTGGTGGAGGGGGTGAAAGAGTTCGACAAGGGGGAATTCAGCTACAGTCATTCAGGTATGTACATGCAGCACGATTTCCCTCAGCCAGAGTTCTACAGGAGGTTGTTCAGGAGATGGGGGCTGGACGCGCAGGAGTGAAAACCTCAAATGAGGATTATCTGAGCTTCGAACGAAGTGGGATCATAACCGGGTGTCTGCCTGGTGTGTTAAATTTATGAATTAAGAGGTGATATAGATGAGTGAATCGAAGTATGGGAACTATATTGTGATGGAGTTGAAAAAGAATCTCATACTCCCCTGGGGCGCTCCTGGCGAGGTGCTTGATGAGTACGAGCCAGGGAAGAACCGTCCTATGGAACATGTCCTGTGGTTGGATGGAGAGCAGGCTCCCGGGTGCTTCTATTCGGAGTGTGTCTGGTTCTTCCCACCGGACAAGGTAGATCAAGAGAAACTCGCGAAGATGAGCAGAGGGGGTGGTCCGCGACCCCATACTCACCCCTTTGACGAGGTATTTACCTTTTTCGGGACCAATTTTGATGACCCTCATGACCTGGGTGGGGAGGTTGAGTTTTGGCTTGAGGACCAGCAATTTGTTTTCTCCAAAAGCTGTTTCGTGTATATCCCGGCCGGGATGAAGCACTGCCCGCTACAATTCAGAAGAATCGACAGGCCGATATTCCATTTTAGCCTGGCTCCCTCTCAACAGTATGACTATACCGAGGTTAGCGGAAGTGGGGAATATGCTGGATTGGACTTGAACAAGTATTTCGTGTTCCAGGACAAACCCAACCTGAAGCTCCCTGAATACCGTCACGAGATACCCAAGGAAGTGGCACAGCGGGTGGTATATCTGGACAGTGAGGTTGTCCCGGATGCCAACTTCTACGCTGAGGCTGTTTGGTACTGGCCTGGAGGAAAACATACTCAGGAACCGGGGGTAGAAGCTCATACCCATCCGTTTTCCGAGATGATCGGCTTCTTCGGGACAAATACGGATGACATTCATGACCTGTGTGGTGAAGTCGAGCTGTGGATAAACGGAGAGCAACACATCATGGATAAGAGCTTTGTGGCCTTTGTCCCTGCGGGGATGGAGCACTGCCCGCTCAACATCAGGAGGATAGACAATCCCATCTTCCATTTCACAGCGGGGCCTACAAAGATGTACACGTAACGGGGAGTTGAGCGCAGGTCGCGCTGATTTATACAGCACTGCAACCTCCATAGGCTGCAGTGCTGTGATTCTGCATCATATTGCCCGGGCTACTTCGTACGCATCCCAAATAGCCCCCATAACGTTGCGGACTTCGTTTGCGTCTCCGATAACGTAGAGGTTAGGGATTCTACCGGACAGGCTATTGTAAAGTTCCTTCTCCAGGTTCAGCCCGATGGACATTACGACACCATCTATGTCAATCTGCGTTTTCCTGTGTCCGTTGTCTACGAGGACTGCTTTTCCATCGACGACTTCCAGAAGCTTGTGGTTCGTCAGAACATCTATCTTGTGGTATTTTAAGAGGTCCAGAAGCATAACTCTATTCGGATGCGGGACAGGCATACCCGCGGACATTAACTCGCCGAGCATCTCCACAATGGTAACCTCCTTTCCCTGTTGAGCCAGCCAGAGAGCTGTCTCGCAGCCAATAAGTCCGCCGCCGACAACGAGGGTTCTTTGCCCGATCTCTTTCTTTCCGAGCAGGGCCTCGGTTGCTGTCGCTACTTTATGTTCAGCGAGTCCGGGAATATCAAAGCTGGCAGGGAATGAGCCTGTAGCGATAATTGTCACATCCGGCTGCTGTTTTGCGACGGTCTCGGGCGTAACCTCTGTATTTAGTTGGACGGGCATGTTTAGGGTTTCCAGTTCAAGTTTGTACCAGTTCAACAGTCTCTCGTAATCCCTTTTAAAATCGGGCACCGAAGCCTCTATCAAATGCCCTCCCAGATGCCCGGACTTCTCATAGAGGTTGACGTGATGGCCTCTGAGGGCAGCCACTCGCGCGGCTTCCAATCCGGCTATGCCACCTCCTATGACCATTACCTTTTTGGGTTCATTTGCTGGATTTATCCTGCAATCATTCTCTCGCCCAGCGGCAGGATTGACGGCACATGAAAGACCCTTCCCGCTAGCGAGCCTCCCCAGGCAGCCGTCATGACAACCCATGCAGGGGCGAATACGATCTGGCTTGTTTTCCTGTACTTTCCTCACCCATTGCGGGTCCGCCAGGAGGCCTCTCCCAAGAGCCACCATATCTGCTTTGCCTTCGTTGAGTGCTTTCTCTGCCAGTTCCGGCACTTCCATCCTGCCGGCAACGATAACCGGGATGTTCACTACCTCCTTGAGTTTCTCGGTTAAAGGAAGGTAGCACCCATGCTGCTGGTATGTTGGCGGATGAGCCCAGTACCAGGCATCATATGTACCTGCATCGGCATTCAGGGCCTCATAACCTGCTTCCTCCAGAATGGCGGCGGCCTCGAGTCCTTCCTGCACATCCCTTCCTTTTTCCTCGAATTCCTCTCCGGGCAAGCCGCCTTTATTCCAGTCTTTTACGTAACTCTTCACGCTGAACCTGAGTCCAACCGCAAAGCTATTTCCGGCTCTTGTCTTGACCTCTTTCACTAGGTCTGTGGCAAACCGTAGTCTATTCCTTAAATCGCCACCGTATTTGTCGGTTCTTCTGTTGAATAGGCTGATCGCAAACTGATCGAGCAAATATCCCTCATGTACCGCGTGCACTTCTATCCCGTCGACTCCTGCTCTTGCAAGGAGCGTAGCTGCTTGACCGAAGCATTCCACGATCCTTTCAATCTCTCCCGTGGTGAGTTCCCTGCAGGTAATTTCTGGCGTCCAGTAACCTGGTATCGCTGAAGCGGAGACTAGCTCCCTTTTGCCCCCCAGAGGAGGTCTAACGCGACCGAACCCTGCGGTAAGCTGCACGAATATCTTTGAGCCCAGAGCATGCACAGCCTCGGCGAGTTCAGCAAGAGGAGCCAGTCCTGTCTCAGAGGCGAGAGAGGTCCCCGCAGGCATAACATCGATTTCATTTTCCACTTTAAAGAGGCCAGTGATAATCAGCCCTGCGCCGCCTTTTGCCCTTTCAGTATAGTAGTCGATTGCTCGCTTGCTGAGGTTTCCGTCGGGTTCTACCAGACCCTCTATCCCCATGGGGGCCATGGCAATTCTGTTGTTTATATCAACAGCGCCAATTCTTATGGGCTGAAGGATCGAGCTAGGCCTGGTTCGTGATTCCATACTTGTCTCCTTTCAATAGCTCTTTCCCTATATTCTCATACCCGCTGGCTTAGTTCAACTGGGCAGCTTTGCGATTACTAACTGTCGAAGATGGATTATTGAGGTTGGAAGTGCATCTCCTGTTTTGAATGCTAATCATGCGAACCGGGGAACTAAGGCGTGAGTAACATAAACTGCCCCTTCCCAAATTTTGGGGAGGGGCAGTCGCCTTTCTGACGCGGCTTATGATCCAGCGCTCTCCATTTTAGAGAAGGCTAAGGGCTCCTACAGTCCACGCAACGAAGTGCCGGTGTGGCTTATTTCGGTGTTAGAGGCAGTCCTCCGGACACAAGCAATGTTTCACCCGTGACGTAGGACGAAAGCTCCGAGGCTAAGAATAGAGTAGAGCCTGCGATGTCCTCCGGCGTGCCTATCCGTTGCAAAGGCACCTTTTTCCCTATGTTCGCGAAGAAGTCGTCTTTTCCCTTATCTGTAAAGGACCCTATCATGTGGTCGTAGAACGCTGTGCGTATGGGGCCTGGCAGGATAGCGTTTACGAAGATGTTGAAGGGAGCCAGCTCACGGGCGAGGTCATATGTAAGGCCGATAATCGCTGCTTTAGCGCTGTTATAAGAGGCTTCATGAGCAGGAGGATTGATTGCTCCTATTGAAGAGATGTTGACGATCTTGCCATATCCTTTCTCTTTCATGTGAGGAATGACAAACTTGGAAAATAGGAAAACCCCTTTCAT
>JBKGZM010000075.1:0-8399 GCA_046545575.1 Dehalococcoidia bacterium | reverse complement strand
GTGGGGCCACCTCTGGTGGATCCACAGGACGTCATATCCACACCCCAGTTCACCTCGGAGTTCCGATAGCATAGGGGTTGACCAAAGGAAAGAGACCCCGCAAAATCCTGGATGGCCTGTTATAGGCTAAAACCATCAGGATTAAGGAGGTCTCTCAGTGAACAGCATAGAGGAAGTCAAGGCAGAACTCAATGGGGATGCGGGGAAGTGGGAGGAGGCAATCTTCCACTGGGCTTGCGACATAGCCCAGTCAAAGGCCAAGCAGTTTCTGGAGGAGACAGACGAGGAACTGATGCGCGAGAGGCAAGAGGAATTGCAGGTGGTTGGGTTCAGAGAGCGGTGTATCACCACTACCTTTGGGGACGTAAAGGTTCAGCGGAGGTTGTATAAGGACAGGGATAAAAATCCCCGGTTCCTGCTGGATGAGCATGTAGGCCTTGAGGGAGGAAGTAGAGCCAGCCCCAGAGTGAAGGAGCTTGCCACATTCGTTTGCAGTTATCTTCCCTTCCGGCCCAGTGAGCAGTTGCTGTGTGCTGTGCTCCCTCAAGGCATCTCCCATACAACCATTCACCGGTTGGTAGGGAAGGTAGTTGATCCACACATCGCTCGTGAGGAAGAGGAGGTCAGGGAACTGTTCGAGGATGGTGTGGTCCCGGACAGCGAAGAGAGGGTAGTCCCTTACCTTATGACAGAAGCTGATGGCACAAGCATCGCGCTTCAGAGGGAGAAAGAGAAGAGAACGGAGGTAAAGGTGGGCATTGCCTATGAAGGCTGGGAGATGGAGTCAAAGGACCACTATAGACTGACGGGCAAAATGAGCTATACCGGGATAATGAAAGGTCAGAGATTCTGGGAGGGCATGTCGCTTAATCTGGCCAAGAAGTATGACCTTCCCATGATTGACAAGGTGATAGTAGGAAGCGACGGTGCTCACTGGGCCAAGCAAGGCGCCGATATCCTCAAGGGAGACTTTCAACTGGATCGCTTTCACCTGCGCCGAGCCCTGCTACAAGAACTCAAAGGTGACGTGGACCTGGCTAACAGCGTCTATCAAGCCTGTGCCAGAGGAGAGGTGGCTTTAGCTGACTCCCTGCTGGCCACAGCCCAGGATTCAGCTCAGGTGGAAGACAGGAAAGAGATTGCCAGCCTTCGAGGGTATTTAATGGACAATGCAGAAGGCTTGGCCGACTATCGTATAGGTGTATCCCACGACGGGCTGAGGGGTATGGGGGCGATAGAGGGGAATGTGGATAAACTTGTGGCCACCAGGATGAAGAAGCGAGGAATGAGCTGGACAAAGCGAGGCGGGGACAGGATGAGCCGATTGATAAACCTCAGAGAAAGCGGCGAGATTCAGTCGTGGATAAGAGAAGCTCCCCATAAGATCAATTCACCTCTGAGGAAATCATCTGAGGCCAGAACCCAGACAAAGCATTTGCCTGCTGGTGCAGACGATGGAGCCTGGCTTGAGGTTAGTATGCCATGCCTTCACGGGCCTCACCTTAACCGGCCCTGGGCCCAGGTCCTGCGTCAGCTATCTCATCAAACTCATGGAAGGAGGCAATGACGGCCATCTAGGATTGGCACCTACTAAAACTTTACAGTAACGGTCCGCCAAGCGGGCCTTGACACGGGGTTTAGGAATCCGATAAGGTTATGCAAAAAAGTGAACCCCGTCCGTCGCGATAGAGGATTCTAGTGTTTCTCTAAGGGTTTTATAGTGAAACTCTAACTCAGTTTTAGGGTTTTTCTAATGGTCACCCAATTAAAATAGATAGTGACAGGACATTGTTGGCCAGAAACCCAATCAACGAACAGGTCAAATGTTGATCTCTCATTGAGCGCAGGCCGTGATTGTAAACAGAGTGCGCTTTGGATTTCGTACTTTCGTTGCGAGATTTGCCGCCCAAAATACTGGGTCTGAGCAACCTGATAGAGGCACAGAGGATCGCCGATGCGCTATGGAACATGGAAGCAATTTCTGGAATCCTGAGAACAAACAAGGAGCCTGGAGAAGGTAGTAAATGCCAACTGCTAAGAACGCCATGAGGCGTAATGCCATTTCAGTCAGCCCCGAGGCAACAGTAGCCGAGGCGGCAAAACTCATGACAAACCATGATATGGATGCTATCGCCGTTTGCGAGAACGGGAAATTCCGCGGGCTGGTCACGTATCAGAACATTGTCTCTCAGGTAGTGGCTGATAATCGGGATGCCGGTCGAGAACGCGTTACTCTCATCACCAGCAATAACCTCCCAAAGGTCTGCCCAGGCATCGCTTTAGCGGAGGCGATAAAGATCATGGCAAAGCATAGAACGCGGGTTGTGCCCGTGGTACAGAACGGGAAATTCGTGGGACTGCTTACTATGGATGACGTGATGAGAGAAAGCCCTGCACTGGTCGTTATGACTGCCCAACATTGGGGCATGCCCGCGGATAGCAGAGGCAGTGAAGGGATGGCCATAAATCGATGAAGGGCTATATTAGGCGTTTGAGACCCGACCGTGGCTTCGGCTTTATCAAGACGGCCGAGGGAATAGATATTTTCTTTCACAGAAACCACATGAGTGGTTCCGTCTTTGATTCCTTAGAAGAAGGCCAATGGGTGGTCTTTGACGTTGACAGGCACGTCAAGGGATTGCGGGCGACCAATGTTCAGCCAATCAAGGCAACAGAGATGGAACGTCCTCCCATAGATTGGAGGGAACACATCTCTCACTTTTGCACTGGCAAAGACAGTTCAAGAGCCAGACGCCGGGCACACCTTGGCCGTGAGAGGAAAGCACTGGGTACTTAAGAATGACTTTGAATGGATACAAGGTAGAATCATTTTACGATGAACTGTTCGCATCTGACGGGCAGCCCCGCGCATCCGCCAAGCCTATCATAGACAGCATTAACGCGCTTCCTGACGGAGAACTCCAACGCAGGCAAAAGGCAGCGGAGGCTGCACTGCTTCAGACGGGTATCACATTTACCGTCTATGGCAGCGACGAAGGTACAGACCGGATATTTCCGTTCGATATCATTCCCAGAATAATTGAACCATCTGACTGGCACGTAATCGATAAGGGCCTGCAACAACGGATAACTGCATTAAACCTGTTCCTTGAGGACACGTACAATCATCAGAAAATCATTAAAGACAAGGTTATACCCCCTGACCTGATATATACAGCCAGATCTTTCCGCCATGAGTGCATAGGATTACATCCCGCCAAAGGCATCTGGTGCCATGTTACGGGCACGGATATAGTGCGTGACAGCGATGGTCAACTCTACGTATTGGAGGACAATCTACGTTGTCCGTCGGGTATATCATACGTACTGGAAAACCGTGAGATATTGAAACAAACTCTCCCCATGTTATTTGAGAATATGAACGTCTACCCTGTAGACGATTATCCCACATGGCTACTGGAGACACTGGTATATCTGGCCTCCGAACACACCAATTCTCCGTCGGTCGCGGTGCTCACGCCTGGAATCCACAATTCAGCCTACTTTGAGCATTCATTCCTTGCCCAACAAATGGGTGTTCCTCTGGTGGAAGGCAGAGACCTCATAGTCTCTGACGGATTTGTATATATGCGCACCACTCGCGGATTCGAGAGATTAGATGTCCTGTACCGCAGAATTGACGATGACTTTCTGGACCCGAAAGCCTTTCGCAGCGACTCTCTGCTGGGAGTACCGGGGATAATGGAAGTTTACAAATCCGGCAGAATCGCTCTGGCAAATGCCCCGGGAGCAGGAATTGCGGACGACAAAGCCATTTACTCCTATGTCCCACAGATCATCAAATATTACCTTGATGAGGATGCTATCCTTCCCAACGTCCCAACCTATGTCTGCTGGGATGATAAGCAGCGTTCGCATGTTCTTAACAATCTGGATAAGCTGGTAGTAAAGGCCGTAAACGAGTCAGGTGGATATGGGATGATGATATGCCCTCATGCCTCTGAGTCGGAGCGTGAGCTGTTTAAGGACAAAATAGAGGCTAACCCCCGTAATTATATCGCTCAACCGACCCTGAGCCTCTCAAGGACGCCTGTCATCACCGGAGACCATCTGGAAGGACGACATGTGGACTTTCGCCCGTACATTCTCAGCAGAGAAAAAGTACGTGTTCTTCCAGGCGGATTAACAAGGGTGGCGCTCCGCAGGGGGTCTTTGGTGGTTAATTCATCTCAGGGCGGAGGTAGCAAGGACACATGGGTTCTGGGAGGAGAAAGCAATTGAATTGCCCACTACTTACCAACTTTGACGATATGTCAACCAGTGGAAGGAGAAGTTTAGCACTATGTTAAGTCGCGTTGCGGATTCGGTCTACTGGCTGTCACGCTACATAGAACGTGCTGAGAACATCGCGCGTTTTATCGATGTGAACTTGCACCTGATGCTGGACACTCCGATGGAAACGAGATTACAGTGGGACCCACTGGTAACAGTTACAGGGGACTCGGATCTCTTTGCACAGCGGTACGGGGACGTAACTCGGGACACGGTAATTCAATTCCTCACCTTCGATGCCGATTATCCTAACTCCATTGTCTCATGTCTCAGAAAGGCCCGCGAACAAGCACGCTGTGTTCGGGAAGTGATCTCTTCCGAAATGTGGCGGAGCATAAATGAGTTCTTTCTCTTTGTTACCTCCCCCGAAGCCAGAGGGAATGCCTTCTCAGACCCTCATACTTTTTTCAACCAGGTCAGACTGGGGAGTCACAGGTTTACCGGTGTGAGAGCAAGCACGATGTCCCATGGGGAAGCCTGGCATTTCTCCCAATTAGGCGAGCTTATCGAGAGAGCTGATAAAACATCGAGGATACTGGATGTAAAGTATTTCATTCTGCTGCCAAAAGTGGAATATGTTGGTACCCCCTATGATAATATCCAGTGGGCTGCGGTTCTAAAATCGGCGAGCGCCCTCGAGATGTACCGTAAGCGTTTCCAACAGATATCGAGCAGGAACGTTGCGAACTTTTTGATCTTCGATCGTGAGTTTCCAAGGTCTATTTCCAACTGTGTTGAAAGGGCTGAGCAATCACTCCACCGGATCACAGGCTCGCCGACAGGGACATTTGCAAACCCGGCTGAGCAACAGCTCGGACGCCTCAGCGCTGAACTCAACTATTCAGATATTGAAGAGGTGCTGTCAAGTGGCTTCCACAAGTATCTGGACAATCTACAGCTGAGACTGAATATGGTCCATAAAGCAATCTTCGACACGTTCTTTACGCTTGCGCCTAGAAACGCTACGGCTGGCATAGCCCCCACACCCACGGAGTAATTGATACCCATGAAAGTATTTAGATGTCAGAACTGTGGCCAGTTGGTGTATTTCGAGAACACTTACTGTGAGCGCTGTGGCTATAAGCTGGGCTACCTGAGCGATCATTTTACCCTGTCTGCCCTCACCCCAGCAGGTGATGGGTTCTGGTACGCTCTGGCCAACCCCGGCCAGCCATATCGTTACTGTGCCAATGCGGATTACAGGGCCTGTAACTGGCTGGTACCAGAAGAATCACCTAACCTGCTCTGTCAATGCTGCCACCTTAACCGGATAATCCCAAATCTCGGGCAGCCCGGGAACCGCCTCCTCTGGGTCAAGCTGGAAAGAGCAAAGCATAGACTCGTTTATTCTTTGTTGAACCTGGGACTCCCCGTCGTCAGCAAAGCCGATGACCCTGAAACAGGACTGGCATTTGACTTTCTCGCCATGCGGAAGTCGGAATTTCGAGAAGATGCCGCGGTCGTTACCGGACATAGCAAAGGCTTAATCACTATCAACCTGGCAGAAGCTGACGATGCGGAACGTGAGCGCCAGAGGCTAACAATGACCGAGCCGTACCGCACCTTGCTCGGACACATGCGCCATGAGATAGGCCACTATTATTGGGACCGATTGGTAAGCAAAAGCTCAGAGCTTTCTGCATTCCGTGAACAATTCGGCGATGAACGTAAGGATTATAGCCAGGCGTTGGAGAAGCACTATCAGGAAGGGCCTCCTACTGACTGGCCAACGCAGTTTGTCAGCGCATATGCCAGTACTCATCCCTGGGAAGATTGGGCTGAAACCTGGGCACATTACCTGCACATCGTCGATACACTGGAGACAGCTTATGCCTTTGGCCTTCGCTTGCAACCTGCGTCCACAGGTGAGGACTCCGCGGCCATCAACATAAACTTTGATCCCTATCACCATGACAATTTCGAGATCCTGGTAGAGGCATGGCTACCCCTTACATACGCGGTAAACAGTCTCAACCGTAGCATGGGGCAGCCAGACCTTTACCCTTTCGTGCTAGCACCTGCTGTTCTAAATAAGCTGCGTTTTATTCATAAGATTATTTCCCAACGTCCTCGCTTGCCTGGTTTCTGCCCACCCATGTAGGTCTCATTTACTTCGATTGTGCCCGCGGTCTTAATCAAATAACATGGGCATCCAGCACCCCTGGCTGACATTAATGGTAGAAGAGGGTTTGGATTTTGAGGCAGATCGCGTCATTCCGTGAAAGTCCGAATCCAGTCCGAGGGCATTCGGGAAACCGCGCGTTTTAAGACATTCTGCCACCATTTGCTAATGGGACGAAGGTCGGACGTCTCGAATCGGTGCTCTATAAGCGAGTAAGAATCTTTCTTATAGTGTAACACATCGATGGGATAATCGACATCATTAGCGGAGACGCGCGTTGAGTCGAACGCCAGGAAGCACAACTTCAGGGCGATGGCGAGGCTGGACTGGTAGGTGAGGACACGGCGAAGGATTGGCTTACCGTATGCCGACACTCCGATTACGTAGAACGGGCTGTCCTCCGCTGCCTCCACCCAGTTACCCTCCGGGTACAGCATATACAGCTTGTGTTCCTTGTCATTTTCTAGTTGGCCGCCGATAATGCAGGTGAGGTCGAACTTATAGCCGCCTTCTGTGAGTGCCTCTTGGTCTTCCGTTCTTACACGGCGTACTTGCTCGGAAAACTTGTTGACGGCCACGTAAAGTCGGTCAAAATTCTTGTCGTCGGATTCCATAACCTCATTAAAATAGGTGAGCGCCTTATCGCGAGTGGAGCGGAGGCCGCTGGTCATGATAAACATGGAGTGGAACTCTCTCTGGATAATAGTAGTCTTTGGGGCACTGGAGTACTCCACGCCGCTGGTCACCCGGGTATCCGAAAGGCCAACCAAGCCGTCTGCTACCTTTATTCCTATGCAGAATGTCATTTGAGTCTCCCTATCGTTATCGATATCTCCGGCAGCAAGGTCATAAAAGCTGAACTCCGAATTGCCTCCGCAACCCTATTGAGGATAGATCCCCGCGCCCTTACAGGCGTCTTACTTACGGGTCCGAGCAAAGCTTGTCATTCCCCGCGATCACCCTATGACCATGTCAGTGCCTAGACATCATCCTTCTCGATACGACGCACTCGAACTTTCTGAGTAGTGGGATACACCAAGGGCCCAAACTGATTGTAGACCGCAACATCCGCAGCATCTCGTCCATAGCCTATTACCACGTAACCGCTCTTCAACTCGGCCTGAGTAGGATCGAAGGTATACCAGCGTCCAGCCAGGAAGGCCTCGAACCAAGCATGCAGATCCATGGGATCCAGCCCGTAGAGATAGCCTGCCACCATACGCGCCGGAATACTGAGGCTGCGACACAACGCTATTCCGAGATGCGAAAGGTCCCTGCACACACCTGATTGCCTGGTATTAACCTCCGCTGCCGACACCGGGATGTCACTAGTGCCGGTATCGTAACGGATCGTGGTGCGCAACCAGGTCTCGATAGCCGCGACCTGATCGTAACCCAACTGCTGGCCCGCTGTGATTGAGGTCGCCATCTGGTTAAAGCGGTCCGACTCACAGTAACGACTGGGCAATAAGTAACTGAGCACATCATCTGGCAGGTCCTGCACATCGACAAAGGGAGCCCCCGGTGCCCGATCCACGTAATCTGCGGTCAGTACTTCTTGGGTGGTATGCACTGCGAAAGGCCCAGGTGGTGCAACCACTCGTTGACGTAGGTTGCCGTAGCAATCAGTGAATTCGAAAGCGGGCACTCTCGGCACAAGCTTATATTCGTCGCGTGCCATCCATTGCTGTGCGCCACTACGAGGCCGCAGCATTAGCACAAAGGGCGTCGGGATAGCAATATCAAACTCCAAATCACAACTCGTGTGCAACCACATACCGAGAATCCCCTGAAAGAGAAGATAGAAAGAAAAAATATGACAAGGTATTTCGCTTATTGTATTCTATAGCACACAGCCTATTATTGCAAATAGCGGCTCTCTAAGTTGACATACAACGATCCCGAGAGGGCATACAGCGAGTAACAATCTGGACAATTGTGACTTCCAGCGCGCCAGAGGTTGCGTCCTCAGGCGGTTGAGCAG